>JAIUNP010000336.1 GCA_020161975.1 Pseudomonadota bacterium | reverse complement strand
GCAATTTGGGCTGGCCGGAGAGGCCTTGCCTGTTGCCGGCCCAAGACGGCGCCCTTTCGCGCATGACGAGGACCGCGGAGAGCGTCGCCGACGAGGCCGAATCCTGGATGACGCCGGCAAACCCGTCCGGCAGGCCGATGGCCTGGCGCAGCCAATCGAGCACGCGCGTCTCGAGCTCGGTCGCCGCGGGCGAGGTCTGCCAGAGCATGCATTGGGCGGCCATCGCCGTGACCAGATATTCAGCCACGACCGAGACCGGCGCGGCATTGGCCGGGAAATAGGCGAAGAAGCGCGGATGCTGCCAATGGGTCATGCCGGGCATGATCGTCCGCTCGAAATCCGCGAAGATGGCTTCCATCGCCTCGCCCTGTTCGGGAGCCGATGGCGCGATCGCGGCGGCGATGTCGCCGGGCGACGTCTGCGCGCGCACGGGGCGCTCGCGCAGCGTCTTGCGATATTCGGCGCCCCACTGCGCCGCGCGCTGCGACCATCGGGCGAAGTCAGCATTGTCCATGATTTGCCTACAGGAATGACGCCTCGCGGATTCGAAGCCGCGGCCAAGCGACTTCATTTCACGCCAAGGGTCAAGCCGCGCGGCAGAGATGACGCACGCAGCATGATCGACATTAGAAATAGTCTAACTGATTGATCCCCCTGGTAGTCGGAATGGGATTGTGCCGCAACCTGACGTAAGATCTATGGGCCTTTACGATCGAGCGCGCAAAACAGGCGGCCGGCTAGTGGCGCCCGGGCCCCCAAGGCGGCCATCTACTCATCAAGATACCTTTCCCGGGATCAACCGCCGTCCAGCGATCCACCCGCGTCACGCCCGTGTCGGGGTCGATCTCGACCTCGCAGATATGCACGCCCGCCGGGAAGGTGAAGTTCGTGGGATCGTAAAATGCGCCCTCCTTCAGCCCTGGCTCAAGCTGAGCGCCGGTGAACTTGTGCGCAATGTAGGCTTGAAGCGCGACAGAGCCGAAATCGATGGTCTTGTCCGTGCCCTTCACCGAAAAGTGCCCATTCTTGAAGTCGATATCACCCTCGGACGCTTCGAGCACATAGGCCGCGACCTTCTTCGCCTTCGCCTCGATCTTGTCGAGCGCCTTTGCGATGGCGGTCATGCCGACCGCGCCCGAGCGCGAGCCGTAGGTGCCCATGCCGAACTGCACCTTGTCCGTGTCGCCATGCACGACCGACACATTGTCGATCGGAATGCCGAGCCGGTCGGAGACAAGCTGGGCAAAGGTCGTCTCATGCCCTTGGCCGTGACTGTGGGAACCCGTGAGAATTTCCACCGTGCCGATGGGATTGACGCGCACTTCCGCGCTCTCCCAAAGGCCGACGCCCGCACCGAGCGAACCGACCGCCTGGGACGGAGCGATGCCGCAAGCCTCGATATAGGCCGAATAGCCAAGGCCCCTGAGCTTGCCGTTGCGGGCGCTTTCGCGCTTGCGCTTTGCCAGTCCCTTTACATCGGCAAGCGCCATGGCCTTGGTCAGCGAGGCGTTATAGTCGCCCGCGTCGTAACACATGATCACCGGTGTCTGATGCGGGAACTTCCTGACGAAGTTCTTCTTGCGGAAAGCCGCCGGATCCTGACCAAGCTGCCGCGCTGCCACTTCCATCAGCCGCTCAATCACGAAGGTCGCCTCGGGGCGCCCTGCGCCACGATAGGCATCGACCGGCGCGGTTGTCGTGTAAACGCCCTCCACCTCGCAATAGATCGCCGGGATGTCGTATTGCCCGGACAGCAGCGGCGCATAGAGATAGGTCGGCACCGACGACGAGAAGGTGGAAAGATAGGCGCCGAGATTGGCCTTGGTTGAAACCCGGAGGCCGGTGATCTTGCCCGCCTCGTCAATCGCCATTTCAGCATGGGTCAGATGGTCGCGCCCGTGCGCATCGGCCAGGAACGCCTCGGTGCGGTCCGCCGTCCACTTCACCGGGCGGTTGACCTTGCGCGCTGCCCAGACGCAGACCGTCTCCTCGGCATAAATGAAGATCTTCGAGCCGAAACCACCACCCACATCCGGCGCGATCACCCGCAGCTTGTGCTCCGGCGCCAGACCGATGAAGGCTGAGAGCACCAACCGCGCCACATGCGGGTTCTGGCTGGTGGTGTGCAGCGTCAAAGCATCGTTGCCGGCGTCATATTCGCCCACCGCTGCACGAGGCTCCATCGCGTTGGGAATGAGCCGGTTGTTGGCAAGATCGAGCTTGACCACGTGCTTTGCAGTCTTGAAGGCCGCATCGGCGGCCGCCTTGTCACCCAGATGCCAGTCATAGACCCGGTTGCCCGGTGCCGCTTCGTGGATCTGCACCGTGCCCTTCTTCAGCGCCGCGTTCATATCCACCACAGCGGGCAGAACGTCGTAGCTGACAGTGATCTTTTCCGCAGCGTCGCGCGCCTGCGCCAGCGTATCGGCAATCACCACAGCCACATGGTCGCCAACATAGCGAACCTTGCCCTGCGCCAGCGCCGGATGCGCGCCCGCCGCCATGGGCGAACCATCCTTGTTGTGGATCATCCAGCCGCAGATGAGCCCGCCCACCTTGTCGGCGGCAATGTCCTCGCCGGTGAAAATGGCGACGACACCCGGCATCTTTGCCGCAGCCTTCGTATCGATGGCCTTGATCGTGGCATGGGCATGGGGCGAGCGGAGAAAGAAGGCATGGGCCTGACCGGGACGGTTGATGTCGTCCGTGTAATTGCCCTTGCCGGTGATGAAACGGAAATCTTCCTTGCGCCTGACAGGGGCGCCGATACCAGTCGCACTCATTTTTCCCTCCCGAGGAAACGTGCGGTTTTTCCTGATGCGATGGCCGGGCGTCTCCCGGCGATCCGGCGGTCGTTACTTGGCCATGGCCTTGGCGCCGGCACCAACCGCTTTCACGATGTTGTGATAGCCGGTGCAGCGACAGATATTGCCTTCGAGTTCCTCGCGGATCGTGTGCTCGTCGAGGTCATGCCCCTTGCGGTTCACGATATCGACCGCACTCATGATCATGCCGGGGGTGCAGAATCCGCACTGGAGCCCGTGATTGTCGCGGAAGGCTTCCTGCATCGGATGCAGCGTCGTGCCATTGGCCAGCCCCTCGATGGTCGTAACCGTGGCGCCATCGCAGCTGAGTGCCAGCGTCGTGCAGGATTTGACCGCGCGCCCGTCGAGATGCACCACACAGGCGCCACACTGGCTGGTATCGCAGCCCACATGCGTCCCGGTGAGCCGCAGCGTCTCGCGCAGGAACTGAACCAGCAGCGTCCTGGGATCGACATCTGCCGAAACCTGCTTTCCGTTCACCGTCATCGTGACAGTGGCCATGAACCAACCTCCCCCAACATGAAATTACCGAGCCTCCCGACCCGATCGGCGACCGTTTCGCCTGCCCTATCCTGACGTTGCAGGCGGATAAGCGCAGACTGGACCCGGCAAAATCGGCGGTCAAGTGAATTGGAACGATTTTCATCTTTGGTTTGAGTGGGGTTTTTGGCGTTTTCGCGTTGTGCGTCGGCACACGGCCCACCCGGTGGCAAAACCCTACCGTAGGATTGACGCCATGGTCAGCAACCATTCAGGCAATCAGGGTTAGAAAACCCTCACATTCGTTGGTGAATCAAGGCTTGCAGGCTCGCCCCGTTGGCCCGTCGGATGAAAGGATACAGACGATGACCCCGCTTAAGAAAGTCGCTGCTGTCGCGCTGACGTCCCTGACGCTCGCGATCGCCTTTGCTCCGACTGCCGAGGCACAGTATCGCCGCCATGGTTGGGGCGCACGCCCTGCGCCAGGCTATGCCGTTGGTGGCCCGCGTCATCATGGCTGGAATCGTGGCGGCTGGCATCGTGGCAACGGCTGGAATCGCGGCGGTATGGTTGCGGCTGGCCTGCTGGGTGGCGCATTCCTCGGCGCGGCCCTGATGCCGCGGCCAACGTATGCCGCGCCGGTCTATCAGGATTGCGAGCGCGAACTCGTCGGCTACACCCGCCGTGGCCGCCCCGTCTACGAGACCGTCTGCTACTGATCACAGCGGCGCAAACGCCTCATGGCAAGGGTTCCGAACCATGAGGCGATCCGGCGGCAATCCGGTTTTGCCGTCATGCCTTCCATCGCGCGGCAGCGGCATCGTCCGCCTCGCGGGCATCCACCCAGCCGCCGCTGGCCCCGTCGCGGCGATGCTCCTTCTTCCAGAAGGGCGCGCGGGTTTTGAGAAAATCCATAAGGTAGGACGCCGCATCGAACGCCGCCTGTCGATGCGCCGAAGTCGCGACCACAAGAACGATGTTCCCACCTGGCGGAATGCGCCCAT
>JAIUNP010000335.1 GCA_020161975.1 Pseudomonadota bacterium | reverse complement strand
GCATTGGTGAGGCACCGCGTCATGGCGCGGCCCTTCAGCTTGGGAATGTGGAGGAAGAGGCAGGGGCCTGCCGTCGCCGCGAGCATCCGCCAGTAGCCATCGTTGCAGAGATAGGTGCCGGCGCTCTGCGAAAGGCGTGTGCGTTGACCGGCGCGGCCTGCCGCAACCACGCACGGAACCATCGGCGCACGCCCGCGGATCCGCGCCGCCGCCCCTGGCGCGATGGCGAGGGAGGTCGGGCGCCGGCCCGCCGCATCGGGATGCAGGATCGAGCGGCGATTGCGGGCGAAACACTCCACAGACAGGCCCTTGCGCTTGCTGGCAACTCCCAGCATCAGCACGGCACGCGGGCGAAGGTCGGCGACCAATTCGGGAATCAGCCGTTCCGCGACAGCGTATTCGGTGGGGATCAGCCGACAGGCGACGGCCAACCCCGCGCGCTTGAGCCTGGGGTCGTTCGCGATCTGCCGCGCCAATGTCGCCGAAGGGTTGACTGGAATGCCGGGGAAGGGACCAAACCCCGTGATGAGAAGATCGACGCGTGCGCTCACAGCCCGGCCAGTCCGGCGATTTCATCAGCCCCGAGCGTGGCCGAAAGCGCGCCATCGAACACCGCCCGCTCAACCTCGGGAATACGGGCACGAATGCGCGCATCCGAGCGCAGCCGCGTCCGGTAGCGGTCATCCAGCATGGTCCACATCCATTTCACCTGCTGGCGGGCCCGCTTTTGTGCGAGGGCGCCCGATTGGGTCAACAGCGCGCGATGCCGCTCGATCTGGCCCCAGAGCACATCGAGCCCCTCGTTGTTGAGCCCGGAAGTGAGGATGACCGGCGGCCGCCAGGCGGCATGTTCCGGCGTCAGCAGGTTCAGCGCGGCGGAATATTCGGTCGCGGTGATGCGGGCGCGGGCAAGGCTTTCACCATCGGCCTTGTTGATGGCGATCATGTCGGCAAGCTCAATCACGCCCTTCTTGATGCCCTGCAATTCATCGCCGCCGCCCGGCAGCAGCAGCACCAGAAAGAAATCCGTCATGTCCGCGACGGCGGTTTCCGATTGGCCGATGCCGACCGTCTCCACCAGTACGACATCGAACCCCGCCGCCTCGCAGAGCAGCATCGCTTCGCGCGTGCGGGCCGCGACGCCGCCCAGCGTCTGCCCGGCGGGGGAGGGCCGGATGAAGGCATTCTGTTCAACGGAAAGCCGTGCCATCCGCGTCTTGTCGCCCAGAATCGCGCCGCCCGTGCGCGAAGATGTGGGGTCAACCGCCAGCACCGCAACGCGCTTTCCCGCCGCGATCAGCCGCATTCCCAGGGTGTCGATGGTGGTCGACTTGCCCACCCCCGGCACACCGGTGATGCCAAGACGGATCGCCCGTCCGGTGAAGGGCAACAGCCGTTGCACCAGCGCGCGCGCCTCGGCCTGATGGTCGATGCGTTTGGATTCGACCAGCGTGATCGCCCGCGCCAGCGCGGCCCGGTCGCCCGCCAGAATGCGGTCGGCAAGGGGCAGGGCATCCAGCGTCAGAGGAATCGCGGTCATGGTCTTCTTTAGCGCGGCTCGGGGCCGCCTCCTATCCTGCCTTCGGCGGTAACGAGGTGAACAGAAGTTAAATGACGGTTTCAAAACCCGTTCAAGCCGCCTGCCCTAGAAAGGAACCGTCGCCATGGGACCATCCGCCGGATGGGTCGGCGACAGGGAGACTGAAATGACCGGGACGTTTGCGAAACTTGCAGGTGCTGCCCTGCTGGCCGCGTCCTTTGTTGCCACGGTGCCGGCTTCGGCCCAGGGCTGGGGTGCGCCCCATGGTTATCGCCCGCCGCCGGCTCGTCCGCACAGCTACATGCCGCCGCGGTATGACCATGGCTATCGCGCGCCCCGTCATCACTGGAAATGGCGCAATCGCCACCACGGTTGGTATGGACCGCGCTACGGCTGGTAGGGAGCGGCGGCGACGCCGAGCAGGGCCGAAAGGCCCGGTATGCGAGGGACAAGAACTTGTAGAGTAGTGCCGAGGGGGCCGCGCCCATGCCCGAGCGCAGCCAACCATGAAGGCCTCAGGCCCCGCGCGGAACGACCTCCCGTGCGGGGCTTTTGCGTTCACGTACCCGTGAAAAGTATATTTGAAATCTATTGGAACCAGCTCCCATTTCCACGGTTAATGCGATATCAAGGCGCTGGTTTCGCTTCCCCGTGAACGGCGCGATTTGTTGAAGATCGTTTATCAATCAAATAAAATGGAAGTACGATGAAACCTATAAATCCAATGGAAGAGACACTTTTTGTCTTCAGCCGGTTCATGGCGGTTGGTTTGTTTTTTGTCTCGGGCGTGGGTAAAATAACAGATTATGATGGTACTCTCGCATTGATGGCACAAAATGGTGTTCCGGGTTGGCTTTTACCGCTTGTCATTCTGCTTGAAGTGGGAGGAAGCATCGCAATCGCAGTCGGATTTCTGACACGATTTACCTCTGCTTTCATGTGCGTATTTTCAATTCTGGCAGGGATCCTGTTTTACAATGGCTATACGCACGAACATCTGATCGTGTGGCTGAAGAACACCTCTTGCGCGGCTGGTTTCCTCCTGCTCGCCCTCGGCGCAGACAAAGGCAGCTGGAACATCGATACGCTGGTCCGGAAGTATCTTGCCGGTCATCGTGGCGGGGTGCTGGTCGCTCACCCTGCTGAATAACGTAACGATCCACCAAAATTCATTCGGAGACGTGTTATGAGAGTGCTCACGATTTGCACAGCGGTCCTTTGCACGCTGAGTGCGACAGAATTTTCGCACAAAGCTTTCGCCAACGACGCGAAGATTGAACGAACCGAGGTCCTGACCTTTGCGCAGGCCAAGAGTATTCAGGCCCGGGCAGAAGCGATTATTGCCAGTCACAAGATCGGTGGCGTTGTCACGATCGTTGATGCGTCAGGCCAGACGATTTCGCTGCACAGGCTGGATGGGGCGACTGTCGCCAACAGCCGGTTGGCGCCAATGAAGGCGCACACGGCGGTGGCGTTTGGCCAGCCCACCGATGCCTGGGGCGACAAGCTGGCGCAGGGAAACATGTCGATCCTCGGAAATCCGGAGATCCTACCGCTTCCCGGTGGACTGCCGATCAAGATCAATGGAACGCTCGTTGGCGCCATCGGTGTCAGCACCCCGGTTGGGGCGGTTGATCTTGAAGCCGCCAAGGGTGCAGTCGACGGTTTCAAGCCCGGCAGCTGACGCCTTTCCCGCCCTGAAGGCCAAACTATCTCTAACATATTGAATATAAACTGCAAAAACAGGATCTGATATCATGAAGAAGTTCATCTGTGCCGCCGCTCTTGCGACCCTCGCCAGCGTCTCCACGGCCTCTGCCTCGCCGGCCGATGCCACCTTCACCACCCAGACCGTTATGACCCAGGCCGGCGCCAACGCCCTGATCGCCGCCGGTGAGGCCGCCGCCAAGAAGCTGAACGCCCATGTCTGCATCGCCGTCACAGATCAGTACGGCATGTTGCTGGCTTTCACCCGTATGGATACAGCCCCGACCGGTTGCATCGAAACGTCCTTCCTGAAGGCTCGTGCCGGCGCCTATTATCGGACGCCGACTGATCAGTATATGGATCGTGCGAACGGCAAGGAGCCGGCGATTGCCACCCTTCCCGGCATGATCCCGCTCGGTGGCGGCTCGCCTGTTGTGCTGAACGGCGTGGTCATCGGCGCGGTCGGCGTCAGCGGTTCGGCCAACCCGAACGAGATTGCCATTGCGAAGGAGGCTGCGGCCAGCT
The DNA here is from genome assembly GCA_020161975.1 of Pseudomonadota bacterium. Lineage (GTDB taxonomy): Bacteria > Pseudomonadota > Alphaproteobacteria > Rhizobiales > Beijerinckiaceae > JAIUNP01. The sequence goes on along the minus strand of JAIUNP010000335.1, from coordinate 548 downwards.
TCAAGTAAGTCAGGCCAAGGCTGAGCAATGCACTGCCGTCCGAAGCGGCAGTGCATTTGCGTTCAGAGCCTGATTGTTGACCGCACGACGGCTTCCTGCCCCGCGGTTTCGATGGCACAGGGCCGCGCCGCCCGCACCCGCGCAATGGCCTCCCCTGGCGAAACACCCAGTTCCACGAGGATCCGTGCCGTAATCATCCCGGAGCGCCCGCAGCCGGCCCGGCAATGCAGATGCACCCCCCCGCCTTCCTTCACGCGTGCCCGCACCAGCGGCCCCGCCTGCACCCACGCAGCCTCCCAGATCGCGTCCGGCGCGCCGAAATCGGTGATCGGCAGGTGTAGCCAGGCAAAGCCGCGCGCGGTCGCGCGCTGTCCGAGGTCGCCCACACCAAGTTCGTCGAGTTCAAGCTGTTCGGTCAGCGTCACCAGGACATCGGCGCCACTGGCCGAAATGGTGGCAAGATCGGTGTCAAGGTCGCGGCCCTCGTCTGTGCGGCCGGGGCAGGGGCCAAGGCTGATCCAGCCCGGCGCGGGATCGGCGCTGACTTT
>JAIUNP010000334.1 GCA_020161975.1 Pseudomonadota bacterium | reverse complement strand
CCAAATGGGAAGGCGCGAGCATGATGAGCGCCATCGCCTACCCCACGGTGTCGTTCCGCAAGGTGGGAACCCAGCCGAAATTCGCTTCTCCCGATGATTCGATTGGCTTTGGCATCATCGAGAACAGCCAGTTTTCCATCGGCCCGGCCTTCCGCTATCGCAGCGGGCGCTATGACGGCAGCGACAAGGATCTGCGCGGCATCCACGATGTGCGCTGGACGGTCGAGAGCGGCATCTATGCCGACGCCTGGATCAACGAAAACCTGCGCACCCGCATGGAAATCCGGCGTGGCTTCCGCGAAAAGGATGGCTTTGTCGCAAATCTCGGTCTTGATCTCGTCAACAGCTTCAATTCCTGGACCGTTGCCATTGGCCCGCGTCTCGCCATCGCCGACGGTTCGTTCATGCGCCACAACTTCGGTGTGACAGCCCGCGACGCCTTGCTCAATCCGCGCGTCCACACCTACACCGCCAAGGCCGGTTTCAAGTCCGTGGGCATGTACGCCTCCGCCACCTATAAGTTCGACGAGCAGTGGAGCGCCACCCTGCACGGCGGCTATGAGCGCCTCGTCGGATCGGCAGCGCGCAGCCCGGTCGTCAAGTCCATCGGCTCGGCAAACCAGATGACGGTCGGTCTGCAACTGTCCTATTCGTTCTCCGTGAAGGGCTTCTGAGTGGCTTGACCACGGAACGGGCAGCGCACACCCTGCGGTCATGATGCGTGCCCTTTCCATCCTGTTCGCTCTTGCACTTGCCGGTGCGGCACAGGCCCAGTCGCGCCGTGCGGCGGAGACCAAAAAGCCCGATCCGATGACATTCCGGCTGGTCGCAAGCAATCCAGTCGCGCCACCCGAAATGCAGAACCGCTGGGTTGTGGCGAAGGGGCAGATTCTCGCCGACACGCCGAAGGCTTTCGGTGCTTTTCTCAAAGACCACGACATCAGCGGTCTGACGATCTATTTCGATTCGGTCGGGGGCAGTATTCTGGGTGGCATCCGGCTGGGTGAGGCCCTGCGCAAGATCAATGCGCGGGTCTCCATCGGTCGATCGTCGGAACTGGATGAGGGCAAGGACGGCGCCCTCCCCCGATACCAGCTCGCGCCGAATCTTGGCCAGTGCTACTCTTCCTGCGCTTATGCATTTCTGGGCGGGCGTTTTCGGGCAAGCCCTATCGGCGCACAGTTCGGCGTGCACATGTTCTGGCCGGGCGACAAGATCGACGGCATCTACGACCGCAACTACCGTTATGAGGAAATCGAGCGCGCCCAACGCGTTTCTGCCGAGATTGCCGCCTACATGCAGACAATGGGCGTTGACCTGCAACTGCTCAATCTTGCTGCCCGCACGCCGCCGAAGGGTGTGATCCGCCGTCTGACGCCGCGCGAGATCACCGACCTCCGCGTCGCCGCGATCACCACGGGAACACCCGTCTTTGCCCTGCCCCGGGGCTGGGGAATCCTCACCTATGCCTCCACCGCAAACCTGACGACCGGCGGGACCGCCGAAATCGCCGAGGGCATGGCGGTCCGCTATGTCCTTGATCTGCAATGCGGCGCCTCACCCGAGTTTGATCAGGCGCGCTTCGACATCAGCCTTGTCGACAGGCCACCGCCCGGCAAGGTTCTCGGCATGAACCGTGTCATGCTGGTTGCCGGCGACGAGGACGGCGTGCTGACCTGGGCCGACAAAGACATCCATGCAAGGCCGGATCCGTTCAACCGCCTGCTGACCCTTGACGCCAATCGCTGGCTTTCAAAATCTGGGCTGATACCTGCATCGGTCAGTGCAAACGCCATCAGGACAGGCTTGTCCGTCCGCATTTTCGACCCTGTCAGCGGCCATCCACCGCACAACATCGAGTTGCCCAAGGCCGGCTACCCCGAGCAGTACCGGCTCTGGTCCCGTGCCTGCGAGAAATTCCGCAAGGTAAGACCGGAACCCGCCCGGCTCGATTACTGACCGGCCTTGTCGATCGCTTCCACCACTGCATCAAAGGTCAGCATGGTAGAGGCATGGCGGGCCTTGTAGTCCCGCACGGGCTCCAGCACCCGGATGTCGACCCACTTGCCATCCTGCGGCGGGGCGCCGTTTTCCTTCAGCATCCTGCGCACGATCTCGCGCACGTCGCGCAATTCGGCGGGTGTCGCACCGATGATGTTGCGCGCCATGATCGATGACGCGGCCTGCCCCAGCGCGCAGGCCTTCACATCATGCGCAAAATCAACGACCTTTCCATCTGCCATCTTCACATCCACCGTTACAGTGGAGCCGCACAGCTTGGAATGGGCGGTAGCGCTCGCATCGGCATCCGCCAGCCGCCCGAGGCGGGGAATGTTGCCGGCAAGTTCGATGATCCGCTGGTTGTAAACATCGTTGAGCATGATGCCACTATGTAGGCCGATTTTGTCCGCTTTGCGAGGGGCTGCCGCGTTGCGCTTGACAAGCCATGCCGCATTCCGCAGGCAACGGGGATGTGGACCAGACAAACCCCTTTCGCCCCGCCCGGCAGCAAGCTCGATCTCGAAGCCGGTCGCGCCTTCACGCCCCGGTTCGACGCCAGCGGCCTGATCCCGGTCATCGCGCAGGACGCCGAAAATGGCGAGGTGCTGATGCTGGCCTACATGAACGCCGAGGCACTGGCCCGCACCATCCAGACCGGCGAGGCCTGGTACTGGTCGCGCTCGCGGGCCGCCTTCTGGCGCAAGGGCGAGACGAGCGGCCACACGCAGAGCGTCGTCTCCATCAGCACCGATTGCGATCAGGACGCGATCCTGCTGAAAGTCCGGCAGATTGGTCCGGCCTGCCACACCAATCGCCGATCCTGTTTTTACCGCACCGTTGAACTAAATGAAGGTTCAGGCGTTTCATTACTGTTCACAGACGCTTCATCGCGTTAGCGCTTCAGTCATAGTCTTATCGCTAAACTTCTATTCGAAGTCTCGCGGAAGATGTGACAAGCCCCCTGTCCCGGCCACCGGCGGCAGAGCGGGATACGAGTGGAGGGTGCGTTGCTTTCCGTCCTCAATTTCCGTCGCGAGACCCTGACCGTCGCCTCGAAGAATGACGATGCCGTTCCCCGCCCTTATGTGCCAACCATCGGCCTTGCGCTTGGCGCGGGCGCGGCGCGCGGCTGGGCCCATATCGGCATCCTCCGTGTGCTGGAACGCGAAGGAATCCGACCCAAAATTCTGACCGGCACTTCGATAGGCGCCGTCGTCGGCGGTTCCTGGTCCGCCGGTTGCCTTGACCAGCTTGAGCTTTTCGCCCGGCGCCTGACAAAGCGCAGCGTCTTCAGCCTAATGGACCTCAGCCTTTCCGGCTCGGGCCTGGTCGGCGGCCGCCGTTTGCGCGAAATGCTGGACGAAGCCCTCCGCGACCGGACCATCGAGAATCTGCCGACGCGCTTTGCCGCCATCGCCACCGAGTACGGTTCCGGCCACGAGGTCTGGTTGAAGCGCGGCCATCTGGTTACGGCAATGCGCGCTTCCTACGCCATTCCCGGCGTTTTTGAACCGGTGAAGGTGTCAGGCCGCTGGCTTCTGGACGGCGCGCTGGTCAACCCCATTCCGATCACGACGACCCGCGCGATGGGCGCCGATCTGGTGATCGCGGTCAACCTGCATTCCGAACTTCTGGGCCGCGGCGCCATCATTCCCGATCATGCCGCCGACCATGACACGTCGGATTCGGCACCGGCCAACAGCTTCCTGGGGCCGATGCGCAACGCGGCAAATGCCATGTCGCATTATTTCAACGCGTCGCGCACAGCGCCCACGGGCGCCCCCAGCATCGCACAGGTGATGATCGACACCATCAACATCACGCAGGACCGGATTGCCCGGTCCCGGCTGGCGGGCGACCCGCCCGATGTGATGATCGCGCCGAAGCTGGCCCGCATCGGCCTGTTCGAGTTTCACCGCGCCGAAGAGGCCATCGCCATCGGAGCAGAGGCTGCGGAACGGATGCTTCCCGAAATCAGGGATGTGTTCAGCGCGCATGCCGCACGGCGGTAGCCCGGGAAGACCACGCGACGCTGAAACGCAAACCCGCGCGATGATCCTGTGAAACGCCGCGCGGGTGCTGCATTCAAAGTGCGCGGGACAGCCGATTCCTGTCTTTCCGAAAGCAAAATCCGGAATGAAAGCTGCCTTTTGGCTTCGCGCTGATGCTTGGCCGCCCCAAAAAGGCGGAGCCGGCCCCTGGGGAGAGGGCCGGCTCCTATTAGGTCCGATCGTGGGGGACGGGGAGGGTGGGGAAACGACCGGACCCAATTCCTCGGTTGATGATCAGCGTGTGCCAGCCACGGTGGCGGTGTCAATAGATC
>JAIUNP010000333.1 GCA_020161975.1 Pseudomonadota bacterium | reverse complement strand
TGCGCTCATCGACCATCAGGATGGCGCATCCGGCGTTCGCCGCCGCCTTTGCGGCAGCAAGGCCGGCGGGGCCCGCACCGACGATCAGAATATCCACCGTCGTTTCCGGCAGTGCGACCGTCGGTACGGCAACGCCGGCCGCCTGGCGCGACAGGGAGCGCAGGGGCGCGGCCGGCGCCAGTTCCATGCCTTCGCTGGCCTTGGTCATGCAGGCGCGGATGGCAATGCCTTCTGCGCTGATCACCGTGCAATCATGGCAGACCCCCATGCCGCAGAACAGGCCGCGCGGTGCTCCGTCCCTGCCCTTGCCATAGGCAAGAATGCCGGCGCGTGTCAGTGCCGCCGCGATCGAATCGCCCTCAAGCGCGTCGATGCTCTTTCCGTCGAATGTGAACCGGAAGCCGATCCTGGACGGCGCTGCGGTCATGACGGCTGCCTTTCCTCCTCAAAGTTCAAACTTGAGATCGAAATCGCGCACCAGTTGCTGCATCCGAACATCAAGTTCACCCGGCAACGGCAGGCGCGGCGGCAAAGGCGCGCCGGCGGCAAAGCCCATATGGGTCAGGAGCGCCTTGGTGGCCGCAACATAATAATGCCCGCCGACAGCGGAAATGACGGGCTCCCAACGATTGTAGAGCATCCGTGCCTCCACCAGCCGCTCCTCATCCGCCACCAGGGTGAACAGCCGCGACATCGGCCCCGGCGCGACGTTGGAAGCAACCGCGACCCAGCCCTCGGCCCCTTCGCAGAACGATTCAAACCCGAGAATGCCGCCGAAGACCGTCATCCTCTCCCCGCAGAGGCGGATGATGTCGCGCACGCGGGTGACTTCAAGCGTCGATTCCTTGATGTAGTCGCAACCATCGATTTCGCTGATGCGCGCCACCAGCGGCGGTACGAGGTCGACATTCGACGTGGCCGGATTGTTGTAAACCATCACCGGAATGCCGATGCCGTGAGCGATGGTCTTGTAATGCTGATAGAGTTCATCCGGCGTCGGCGTCGAATAGAACGGCGGAATGACCATCACGCCGTCGGCGCCCATCCTTTCGGCCTCACGGCTGAGGCGCAGCGCTTCGCGCGTGTCCTCCGCCCCCGTGCCGATCAGCACCGGGACACGGCCCTTTGCAGTCCCGATCACCGTCTCGGCGACCCCGTCGCGCTCGTCCTGGCTCAGCGACAGGAACTCGCCCGTGGAACCCAGCGGAATGAGGCCGTGAATGCCCTGCTGGATCTGCCATTCGGTCAACCGCGCCACTGCGCCCAGATCGACACGCTGATTGGCGTCGTGTGGCGTGATCATCACCGTATATGTGCCGCGAAAACGTTTGGTCATGCTGTGCGCGGGCCCGTGCCCGGCTCCCTGCTGAAATGGTGGCTGGACCGCCGGCGGTCTGAAGGACGCACCGGCGCTCCCGTTTCTCGAAGGCGGAACTAGCGCTGCTCGCCCGCGCCGGCGACCTGCTGGTAGGCCCGCCCGAAGCGACGTTCGATGCGTTGCTGGACCATGTCCCACAGCGACGTCATGATCAGGTAATAGATCGCGGCCACGGCAAAGAGTTCGAGCACCATGAAGCGTTCCTGGATGAGCACCTGCGTACGGCGCAGAAGCTCTTCCATCGAGATCACCGACGTGACCGAGGTGGTTTTCAAAAGTCCATTCACGGAATTTCCGAGCGGCGGAATGATAATCCGCAGCGCCTGGGGCATCACGATGTAGCGCATGATTTGCGCCTCGCGCATACCCAGAGCCCGCGCCGCCTTCACCTGACCTTGCGGCACGGCGGTGATGCCGGCGCGGACGATCTCGGCGAGATAGGCCGCTTCATTCAATGTCAGGCCGATCAACGCGGACTGGACGACGCTCAGCTTGATGCCGAGTTGCGGCAGGCCGGTGTAGATGACGATCAACTGCACCAGAAGCGGCGTGCCGCGAAACAGCCACACATAAAAGCGTGCCGGCGCCGCCAGCCACGGGTTCGCCGCCATCTTCATCAGCGCAACGGCAAAACCGAGCGCCAGGCCGGCGGTGATCGAGACCACCGTCAGCCAGATCGTGGTGAGCGCACCCCCCAGAATGAACGGATTCGTCAGGTACTCGAAGAATCCGGACCAGTTCCAGACTTGCATGTCGGCGCCTCCTGCTGGTTCAGTTCGGACCTTCGACCTTCAGGGCTTCATCGGTCGCAACGACACCGTACTTGTCAAACAGCGCCTTGTAGCTGCCGTCCGCCTTCATATCATTCAGCACCTTGAGGATGGCATTGGCGAGAGGCTTGCTCTTCATCGCCAGTGCGACGGGCGTCGGGAACAGGCCGCTGATCGCCCGGTCGAAATCGCCGCGATCGGAATATTCCTTGGCGACACCATCGATGGAGACGACGGCATCCACCTGCCCGGCGCGCAAGGCCTGATAGGCAAGGGCGAAATTGTCGAAGGTGCGGATGGTCATGCCCGCCCCGCCCTTGGCCTTGAGATCGGCATCCAGCGCCTTGGTGCGGCTTTCCTCGAAGCCGCCGATCTCCACGCCGACGGTCTTGCCGTTCAGATCCGCCACCTTGGTGAGGCTGGCCTTCTTGCCGGTCGGCACCGAAATGCTGATGGCCTGCTTCTCGTAGGGGATCATCTGCATCATCTTCGCGCGCTCGGCGGTGAAAAAGATGCCTGTGTTGATCACATCCCAGCGACCAGCCTGCAATCCGGGGATCATGGCCGAGAATTCGATGCGGACATACTCGGGCTTGAGGCACAGGCGCTTGGCAACCTCAAGCCCAAGCTCGACCCTCATGCCCTTCAATTCGCCCGACCGATCAACAAACTGGAGCGGCGGCAAGGTGGGGTTGGTCGACATCACCAGAGTGCCCGGCTTGACCAGATCGGAATCGGCAACCGCCGGTTTGCAGTTCTGCGCGGCCGCAAATGATACGGAAGCGAGTAGCAGGGCCGTTGCTCCGGCAAGGGCCTCAATCCGCGTGACACGCATGGCGTCCTCCTCAGTCGTGATTTTTTGCACAGATGTGCAATACGTTTAAAACACAATTGGTATACCAATTAGAGACACAATCGCCTGTGCTTGGCAAGTGTCTTTACGTCAAGCGGTCAGGGCATCCGCGGCCGCACGACCGGCGCTAGAGATTGTCGAGGGTGCGGCGGCGGACGTTGCGAATATGGGCGCTCATCGCCTTGCGCGCCCGATCCGGCTCGCGCGCTTTGAGCGCCATCAGGATTTCGTGATGATCCTTGAGGCCGGGCATGACCAGCGCCGGCACGGTCTGTTGCTCGAAGATCTTGGTATAGCGCCGCATGTCCTGAATGATGCGGGCGAGGAACATGTTGCCCGAGCGGGCAGCGAGCGTGTCGTGCAGTTGATCGTCGAACGCCCAGTGCAATGTCTCGGCGCCGGGCTCGCCATGCTCCATCCGTGAGATCAGCCGTTCGAGGCTGGCAAGCTCCTCATCCGTCAGATGCGGCGTTGCCAGCGCGGCAGCGAGCGGTTCGACGGCAGCGCGCACATCAAGCGTCTGGAGATAGTCCTCCAGTGTGATGACGCGGACCGTCAGCAGGCGCTCGGTCAGCCGCACCAGCAGCCCCTCGCCTTCAAGCCGCCGGAGCGCGTCGCGCATCGGACTGCGTGAAATGCCGAGCTGGGCTGCGAGTTTGCGCTCCTGAATGACAGTGCCGCCCCGGAGACGGCTGGTCAGAATGTCATCCAGCACCGAGCGGTAGGCCGTCTCGGCCAGGATGAGTTCCTTCTGCTTGTCGACCGGTTGCATCCCTCGCCCTCCCCCCAGTCGCTTTAGAGCAATCTCCTGTCACAGGCCAGCGGCGGCAAGGGCCTCCTCGAGCCGGTGCCGTTCAACTGCGGTCAGGATCGGCTGGGGCGGCCGGACCACCGCAGTGGGCAGCCGCCCGAGGATTTCGAGCGCGCCCTTGAGCCGCGCCGTTGCCCTGCCACCGGGCGCATCGCGATAGATCGCGACGGCGAGCGGATAAAGCCTGTCATGCACCGCGCGGGCCTCGGCCCAGTCCTGCCGCCCTGCCGCCTCCCACAGGGCCACCACCAACTCCGGCACCACCGCCGCGAGACTGACCTGACTGCCGGCGCTGCCGATCAGGTAGCTTGTCAGCAGGTGTTCATCGCCCGAGCCGAGCACGGCGACATCAGCGCGGCAGGCTTTGGCCGCGCGCCGGTTTTCCTCATAGGTCGCCACTTCCCAGCTGCCTTCCTTGATCGCCAGAACGCGCGGCTCTTCAAGGAGCCGGGCCAGAAGCCCGACCGGATAGGCCATCCGCCCAGCGCCCACCGGTGCGCCGTAGAGCATCAGCGGCACTGTC
>JAIUNP010000332.1 GCA_020161975.1 Pseudomonadota bacterium | reverse complement strand
GTCGTAGCCCAGCGCGTGCGCGATCTCTTCCTGCAATTGCTCGATCCGGTCGGAATGAAACTCGATCACGTCGCCCGTATCCAGATCGATCAGATGGTCGTGGTGTTCGCCATCGGCCTGCTCGAAGCGTGCCGGCCCGCCGGCAAACGCATGGCGCTGGATCTCCCCCTTGTCTTCGAGAAGCTTCATCGTGCGATAGACCGTCGACAGTGAAATCGTCGCGTCCAGCGTCACCGCACGGCGAAATATCTCCATTGCGTCGGGATGATCATCCGTCTCGGCGAGGATCTTCAGGATCACCTTGCGCGGCCGCGTGATGCGCACGCCCGCATCGCGCAACCGTGCCTCATAGGTGCTCTGTTTCTTGGCGACATCGCTCATCGCAGCATTATCGGCCAGCCCCAGCTGATTTGCAAAGATTTGCAACTGGCCCGCGTTCCAGTTTCGCATTGGCAAATTGCCGCGCTCTACTTGCAAACGATTTGCATTTGCATTGACGTGCGCCAAATTTCCCGCTACTCCTCCGCCGTATTTTCTCATTCTGGACCGATTTCCCGCATGGACGCCCAGCAGAACGTTGAACCGCAAGGCTGGCGCTACCAGCGCATCGATCCGTCCATGGCCGACGTGCACCGCACGATCCCGGTCAAGAGCCGCACCGGCTGGAAGCGCTTCTTCGCCTTTTTCGGACCGGGCTATCTGGTCGCTGTCGGCTACATGGACCCCGGCAACTGGGCGACGTCGCTCGCCGGCGGTTCCACCTTCGGCTACACGCTGCTGGTCGTCGCACTTGTCTCCAACATCATGGCGATCATCCTGCAGGCGCTGTGCGCCCGCCTCGCCATCGCATCGGGCCGCGATCTCGCCCAGGCCTGCCGCGACGCCTATCCAAGGCCCGTCGCCTATGTGCTCTGGGTGCTGGCCGAAATTGCCATCATCGCGACCGATGTCGCAGAAGTCATCGGCACCGCGATCGGCCTCAACCTGCTCTTTGGCATCCCGCTCGAAATTGGCGTCATCATCACCGCGCTCGACGTCTTCCTCATCCTCTACCTGCAAAAGCTCGGCTTCCGCTGGGTCGAGGCGCTGGTCATCGTGCTGCTCGCGGTTATCGCCATCTGTTTTGCGATCCAGATCTGGATGGCCGATCCGGTCTGGGGTGATGTCATTCGCGGCTTTGCGCCAACCACCGAGATCGTCACCAACCCCGACATGCTCTATCTGGCGCTCGGCATTCTGGGTGCGACCGTCATGCCGCACAATCTCTATCTCCACTCGGGCATCATACAGACCCGCGACTACGGGTCCTCATTGGCGGAAAAGCGCCAGGCGCTCACCTATGCCACCATCGATTCCACCGTCGCGCTCATGTTTGCGCTCACCATCAACGCTTCGATCCTCATCCTTGCCGGCGCAGCCTTCCACTACAAGGGCATGACCGAGGTCGCCGAACTGCACGACGCCTACAATCTGCTCACGCCGCTGCTCGGCTCGGCGCTTGCGCCAACCCTGTTCGGCATAGCGCTTCTGTGCTGCGGGTTGAACTCCACGGTCACCGCAACCCTTGCCGGGCAGATCGTCATGGAGGGCTTTTTGCAGATCAAGCTCGCGCCATGGCTCAGGCGGCTCATCACCCGTGCCATCGCCATCATTCCGGCCGCTGCCGTCACCATCTGGTATGGCGACAGCGGCACCACCAGCCTGTTGATCCTCACGCAGGTCATCCTGTCGCTTCAGCTGTCATTTGCGGTGTTCCCGCTCGTGCTGTTCACCGCCAGCCGCGCCAAGATGGGGCCGATGGTGGCACCCGGCTGGCTCACCGCCGTCGCCATGCTCATCGCGGTCGTCATCGCCGCACTGAACATCAAGCTGCTGATCGACTTCTTCGCGGGTTCTTGATCTGCATTCGTCTGGCACGGCAATTCCATTCACCCCCACCAGTAAGCTCCCCACAACGGGGCGGGAGGCATCAACGTCGGCGAACCCCTCCCCCTTGTGGGGAGGGTAAGGGTGGGGGTCGTTCCAAAAGCAGCATCCTCTGTGCGAAAGAGTCCTACCCTGCTCGCAGGTCATCACAGCTGACGTTTTTCTTTTGTTCACGCTGGCGGCGAATCGGATATTGTCGTGGCAATGATCCTCAGCCTTTTGAGACGAGCAACCGCGCCCAAAGCCGCCGCGCCGCGGGAGCGGATGCTGGAAGTCGCCGGGCGCACGCTGCCGCTACGCATTGTCGAGAGCGACCGCGCCAAGCGCCTTATCCTGCGCATCGAGACCGGCGGTCAGGCGCTGCGCGTAACAGTCCCCTCCGGCGTCCCGGCACGCGAGGTCGACCGCTTCGTCGAGCGTCATCATGGCTGGCTGGAACAGCGGCTGGCAAAAGTCCCGGTGCGGCCCCAGGTGCGCCCCGGCATCAAGCTGCCGCTGCGCGGCGCGGCCCACCTCATCGTGCATGAACCGGGCAAGCGCGGCGCGGTCAGCGTCGACGAAGTCGACGGCCAGCCGGCGCTCATCGTACATGGAGACCGCGTCCACCTGCCCAGGCGGCTGGCGGATTTCCTCAAGCGCGAAGCCAAGAAGGACATTGAGCGGCTGGTTGCCAAACACACCGCCACTGTTGGCCGCAAGGCCAAGACGGTCAAATTCCGCGACACGTCGAGCCGCTGGGGCTCCTGCACATCAGACGGAAACCTGTCCTTCTCCTGGCGCATCATGATGGCCCCGCCGCTCGTCATCGACTATCTCGTGGCCCATGAAGTCGCGCATCTGAAGGAGATGAACCACGGCCCGCGCTTCTGGAAACTGTGCGCCGAACTCTGCCCCCGCACCGACGAGGCAAAAGCCTGGCTGAAACGCAATGGCGCGGCGCTGCAAGCAATCCAGTTTGAGTGAGACGCCGGTTCGCCGCAGCCGAAATGAAAGGTCCGGTGGCATGACAAGGGTGCCAGACAATTGTCTTCAGACGCGACATTTCAACCTCCACCGACCCCCCTCTGCCCTGCCGGGCATCTCCCCCGCAAGGGGGGAGATTGGGCTGTGTCGACCCCGCGACTAATCTCCCCCCTTGCGGGGGAGATGCCCGGCAGGGCAGAGGGGGGTCGGTGCAGAAACCCGCGCGCGTAACACACCCCGCAAACTTTGGGACAGAATTCGCGCAAAAATCGCAGATTCATCCACGCCGTCATCTCAGGCTTTGTGCCTGGGATCTACCGACAGGATGCGCAGAAACGTTACATTTCCAGCATTTTCATCAGCCAAGGCAGATTCTCGGCACAAGGCCGAGAATGACGGATTAAGGGCTCGACCCAAAAAATCCGCCAAAATCTATCCACCTCCCAAGAACCTCCCGCACAATAGCCCTGCACAACGGAGACAGGCATGCGCAGCAATGGGCGACAAAACGAAAGGCAGGTGATGATACGCATCATCAAACTGCTGTTTTCGTTTGCCGACATGGCCGAACGCGCAGCCTACCGCTCTGTTCTCGTCCGCACTTTCCTGCTGACACTCTTCCGTATGGCCGAACCCGTCGCCCGGCGCTATGTCCTGCGCTATGACGGCAATGCCATAAGGATCCCCGAACCCATGTGCGGCGAAGGCATCAGCGGCCGCGCCGAGGCACTACACCTCGCCTGGCTGTTCCGGCTGTTCGCCATGATGCTCACCAATTTCATGGCATGGCGCGATTTGGGTCGCATCGACAGCCCAACCACCGTCAAACAGGCCCCCGGCCTGCGCATCGCGACCACTCCAACTCCCCGCGCCCAGCACATGCCCGCACGAGCCAGTCCAGCCCAGTCATCCTGAAAGCAAAAAGTCTCGCTCCAAGCGCGATCGGCTTCGCGCACTACAGCGAATGCGGCGCGTCCTTTGCTGCGTCTTCGAGGAAATCGAAGGCATATGCCGAGAACGACCGCCAGCACTCAACCCGGAACGCATCCTTTGCGGTGCGCAAGATCACGACCTCGATTTTGCCGAGGACCGTGCGCGAACACGCGCCTACAGGAAACACAGCAATTGACAGATCCTGCGGGCAGCCGGCTGCAAGCGTGGCTTCTGCGCCCGCGCCCTCAACCAGAATGGCTACGTGCCGGTGCGAAATGTCAACCGCCGAATGAAGCTGTTTCACGCCGGCACACGCCGCCATCAGATCAGCGCCGTCCGTGTCAATCACCAGCCATTCATCTGGCCCGAGCCACAGCGCGCTGCGCTTTTTCGACCGGCTCATCGCCGACGATTTCGGCGTCTCTGGCAATTTGATACCAAGTGCGCGCGACAAGGCGGCAATCGCGCCGGCACCTGCTCTCAGGGACAGGCGCGACGCGGCATCGGCCGGATGCAGGCAGATCGGCGCGCGGCGGTCGCCCACCT
>JAIUNP010000331.1 GCA_020161975.1 Pseudomonadota bacterium | reverse complement strand
CTGCAAGACCTTGGCGCCGAGCGAGGCCATTTCGAGCATTTCCTCGAAGGCGACCTTGTCGAGACGACGGGCATTCTTCACAATGCGCGGATCGGTCGTGTAAACGCCGTCAACATCGGTGTAGATATCGCAGCGGTCGGCATTCAGCCCCGCCGCAATCGCCACCGCCGAAGTATCAGACCCGCCGCGCCCGAGCGTGGCGATCCGCCCCGTTTCCTTGTGGATGCCCTGAAAGCCGGCGACGACCGCGACCTCGCCCTTTTCAAATCCGGCCAGAATGCCTGCCCCGTCGATGCCGGTGATCCGCGCCGAACCATGGGCCGCATCCGCATAGAGCGGGATCTGCCAGCCCTGCCAGGACCGGGCCTTGAGACCGAGGCTCTGGAGCGCGATGGCAAGCAGCCCGGACGTGACCTGTTCACCCGAAGCGACCACCGTGTCATATTCGCGCTGGTCGAACAGTGGATCGGTCTCCTTGCACCAGGCAACGAGTTCATTTGTCTTGCCGGACATGGCGGAAACGACCACGGCCACATCATTGCCGGCGTCGACCTCGCGTTTCACATGGCGGGCGACATTCTTGATGCGCTCGACATTGGCGACCGAGGTGCCGCCGAATTTCATCACCAGGCGGGGCATTGCTTGCCTTGCTCTTCGTTGTGTTCAAAAGCCTCGCGGGGCGCGGCGAATGGTCCCTTGCGAACCCTGATGCCAAACCCCGTCCACGCGGGCTATAGTGCTTCCGCCGTGCCTTGAAAAGCCTCTGGAGTATGAACCTGTGACGACTTCCGCCAATGCCCGTGTCGACAAGGATGAGGTCGCCCGTTTCGACCGGCTGGCCCGCGACTGGTGGGACGAACGCGGCCCGATGAAGCCGCTGCACAAGATCAACCCCGTGCGCGTTGCCTTTCTGAAAGACCGGATCTGCGCTCATTTCGGCCGCGACGCCCGCGCCATCGACGCGCTTTCAGATCTGACGATCCTTGATATTGGCTGTGGCGGCGGCATCCTCTCCGAGCCATTGGCCCGGATGGGCGCCCGTGTCACCGGCGTTGATCCCGCCGGCGAGAACATCGCGGTTGCCCGTGCCCATGCCGAGGATCAGGGCCTCTCCGTCACCTATCACCATGGACTTGCCGAGGATCTCGCCGCTGAAAAGCAACAGTTCGACGTGGTTCTGGCCATGGAAGTTGTCGAACACGTGCCCGACGTGCCAGCCTTTTTGCGCACGGCTGCAGCGCTCACCCGCCCCGGTGGCTTCTTCGGCGGCTCGACCCTCAACCGGACCTTGCGTTCCTTTGCGCTTGCCATCGTCGGCGCCGAATATGTTTTGCGCTGGCTGCCCGTCGGAACCCATCGCTGGGAGAAGTTCGTGACCCCCGACGAGTTCAGCGATGCGTTGTCTGGCGCTGGCTTTCGGCCCGACGCCGCCGAAGGCATGGTCTTTGATCCCCTGCGCGACCGCTGGCGCCTGTCGCGCGATACCGGCGTTAACTATTTCCTGACCGCCGGAAAGCCGGACTGAGCCTGTCGGCGGACGAACCGGCGCGTTCCCGCGCGCCTGCCTGTCCCGCAATGGCACAGCCGGTTAATGCGCGCCCCGTCTCACGGGGGCCGGCAACCATTTGTTAACCATGTTTCCAGACGTCCCACCGCGCCACTGGCGCATGGAACACGGCGAACGAATCACAAAACCGTGATTCGTCGCCGCTTCGTTCCGGCTTTGCGCCGACGGTTAAGAGAACAGACCTTGGCTGCTCCGGCCCGATTGACGTTGCGGAAACCGGGCAGCCGCTTCTGCCGATACCGGCGGCGATCACGCAAGGCCGGGTACAGGCCACCCACCCACATGATCTTGTGATTCTCCGGCATTCCAACCCCAAGATGGCGCACACGCGTTCGGAGAGAATCAGTCTGTCAGCGATTCGACCCCGGTTCGTTCCGGTGACGTTCGAGGTCTTTACGCGGGCGCCTTGAAACCCCATTCTCTGTGCCACGGCGGCACAGGAGCCCCCCGAATCCGGGGGGCGTCGCAAAGGGATGTCATGCCGGTTCCGAACCTTTTCGATCCGTTCAAGAACCGGGGCGTCACAGCCATTCTCGGACCAACCAACACCGGCAAGACGCATTTTGCGCTGGAGCGGATGCTGGGCCACAAATCCGGCCTGATCGGCCTGCCGCTGCGCCTCCTGGCCCGCGAGGTCTATCAGCGGCTGGTTGAACGGGTGGGTCGCGAGGCTGTGGCCCTGATCACCGGGGAGGAGAAGATCCGCCCGCGCGAGCCCCGTTACTGGGTCGCCACCGTCGAGGCGATGCCGCGTGATCTTGCCGTTTCCTTCGTCGCGATCGACGAGGTGCAACTCGCTGCCGACCGCGACCGGGGCCATGTCTTCACCAATGCCATGCTCAACCTGCGCGGCACCGAAGAAACAATCCTCATCGGTTCGGCGACCATCCGGCCTCTTCTGGAAGAACTCATTCCCGGCGCAAACATCGTTTCGCGCCCCCGGCTGTCGAAGCTGACCTTCGCGGGGGAGCGGAAAATTTCGCGTCTGCCGCCGCGCTCGGCCATCGTCGCCTTTTCCGCCGAGGAGGTCTACGCCATCGCCGAACTGCTGCGGCGCGAACGCGGCGGGGCTGCAGTGGTGCTTGGCGCCCTCTCGCCCCGCACCCGCAACGCCCAGGTGGCGCTGTTCCAGTCCGGCGAGGTGGAACATATCGTCGCAACCGACGCCATCGGCATGGGACTTAACCTCGACATCGATCACGTCGCCTTTGCCGCCGACCGGAAGTTCGACGGTGCCCAGAGCCGCAGGCTTTATCCGGCAGAGATGGCACAGATTGCCGGCCGGGCCGGTCGCCACCTGCGCGATGGCACCTTCGGCACCACAGGCCGCTGCCCGCCCCTCGACGAGGAAACAGTCGAAGCGCTGGAAGAACATCGCTTTGATCCGATCCGCCTTGTCAATTGGCGCAACCCGGACCTTGATTTTTCGTCGCTCTCCGACCTTCAGGCCAGCCTTGCCCTCAGCCCCACCGTGCCCGGTCTTGTCAGGGCACAGGCATCCGAGGATGAAACCACCCTCGACATTCTGGCGGCGCGGCCGGAGATCCGGGCACTCTGTACCTCCCGGGAGGCCATTGCGCGCCTGTGGGAAACCTGCAAATTGCCCGATTATCGCAAGACTGCACCGCATATTCATGCCGATCTCGTCGAGAGCCTGTTCCTGCCCCTGATGCGGCGCGGCAAGGTGTCTGCGGACTGGTTCAAGCAGGAACTGGCCGCCTGCGACCGCACGGACGGCGACATCGACACCCTCTCCGCGCGCATTGCAGAAGTGCGTACCTGGACCTATTGCGCCAACAGACCAGACTGGCTTGATCATCCTGCGCATTGGCAGAACGTTGCGCGCGCGCTAGAGGACAGGTTATCCGACGCGCTGCACGAAAAACTCGCGCAGCGTTTCATCGATCGCCGCACCTCTGTGCTGATGCGGCGCCTGAGAGAGAACGCGATGCTCGAAGCCGAGATCACCGACAGTGGCGATGTCCTTGTCGAAAGCCAGCACCTGGGACGCCTTGACGGTTTCAGGTTCACCCCGGATTCGCGCAGCGAGGGACCGGAGACGAAAGCGCTGAAAGCCGCCGCCGCCAAGGCGCTGGCGGCGGAGATCGCCGGCCGCGCGCGGAAATTCGCCGAATCGGGTGACGACACCTTCGCTCTTTCGGTGGATGGCACACTGCGCTGGATTGGCGCGCCGGTGGGGCGCCTTCAGGCGGGCGACAAGCCGCTTGAGCCCAAGGTACTGCTGCTCGCCGACGACCTGCTCGCCGGCCCGGCACGCGAAGGCGTGGAAAAGCGCCTCCAGCAGTTTGTTGCTGCCCACATCGCCAAATTGCTCGGCCCGCTTTCGGCGCTGGAAAGTGGCGAAGGCCTGACCGGCGCAGCGCGCGGCATCGGCTATCAGGTTGCCGAGAACTTCGGCGTTCTCGACCGCAGCAAGGTCGCAGATGTGGTCAAGGGCCTCGATCAGCAGCAGCGTGGCGAATTGCGCAGTCTTGGCATCCGCTTTGGTGCTTATCACCTGTACACTGCCGGGCTGATGAAACCCGCCCCGCGCACGCTGGCCGCGCAGCTCTACGCGCTCGGGCACGCGAACGACGCCGGCGGGGTCGCCGATGTATCACATCTCGCCAATTCCGGCCGCACTTCAATCCCGGTCGATTCCGCGATTTCGCGCGATCTCTACCGCGTCGCCGGCTTCCGCGTCTGCGGTGAACGTGCCGTTCGCATCGACATTCTGGAGCGGCTTGCCGATCTCATCCGTCCGGCGCTCGCCTGGCGCGATGGCGGTGCGGGATCGCCCCCTGCCGGC
>JAIUNP010000330.1 GCA_020161975.1 Pseudomonadota bacterium | reverse complement strand
TCGATGGTCTGCACCACGGCAAGATTGCCGCGCTGGGCGACGACCCGTTGCGTCGTTGCCGCCCGCACCGGCGCCCTGACGGTCTTGCGACTGCGCTGGGTGGCGGCAGTGGAGGTCTTGACGCGACCGGAGAGATGCAACCGGTGCACCTTGCCGATAACGGCATTCCGCGTGACACCTCCAAGCTCGGCAGCGATCTGGCTGGCGCTCAGCCCCTCGCTCCAGAGCTTCTTGAGGCGTTCGATCCGTTCGTCGGTCCAGGACATTCTTGAATTCCTCGGCACTCGCGAGCGATAGAATCCCGCTTCGACCGGGCAGGACATGCCCGGATGGGACTGCGCACGCACAAACTGAAATTTCCAACTCGGCTACGACATCTCGTGTCGCACGATCGGGACACTACAAGATCGTGAGGGGGAACGGCAGATTCCAGAGGCGGGCTGCACAAGTTTTCCCCAGCGATCTCCTGTGGGAAAGTTGGCCCCACGTCAAGAGTCTGCTTGCAGGCTGGTATGTTGACGGCATGGACGAGACATGGAAAAAGAGAAGGCCGCGCCCGTAAAGGAGCGGCTTTTTGCGTTTGGTGAAACGCGAGGTTGCGAGGCGTGACCATGACTGTGGCCGGTGGCGAAAAAAAGACGAACTCGGCTGTAATGCCGACGTACAGCCGCATTGATCTCAATTTCGAGCGCGGCGAGGGTGCCTGGCTGATTACGGATACGGGCGAGCGCTATCTCGATTTTTCGGGCGGCATCGCTGTGAACCTGCTCGGCCATGCCCATCCGGCGCTGACGGCGGCCCTGAAGGCGCAGGCCGAAAAGCTCTGGCACATTTCCAATCTTTATCGCATTCCCGATGGTGAGCGCCTGGCGCGCCGCCTCGCCGATCTGACCTTCGCCGATTATGTCTTTTTCACCAATTCCGGGGCCGAGGCCCTGGAATGTTCGATCAAGACCGCACGGAAATATCATTCGGCGAATGGTCACCCCGAGCGCTATCGCATCATCACCTTCGAGGGCGCCTTCCACGGTCGCACGCTGGCAACCATCGCTGCCGGCGGCAACAAGAAGTATCTTGATGGCTTCGGCCCGGCCGTTCCTGGCTTCGATCAGGTGCCGTTCGGTGATCTGGACGCAGTGAAAGCGGCCATCACCCCGGAAACGGCAGCCATCCTGATTGAGCCGATGCAGGGCGAGGGCGGCATTCGCGTGCTGGCGCCCGGCGCCTTGCGCGACCTTCGTCGCATTGCGGACGAGAACGGCATTCTGCTGGCGCTGGACGAGGTTCAGTGCGGCATGGGGCGCACCGGGCGGCTGTTTGCCTATGAATGGGCCGGTATCACACCTGACATCATGGCGGTGGCCAAGGGCATCGGCGGTGGCTTTCCGCTGGGCGCCTGCCTGGCGACAGCAGAGGCCGCCAAGGGGATGGTTGCCGGCTCGCACGGCTCGACCTACGGCGGCAATCCGCTGGCGATGGCCATTGGCAATGCCGTGCTCGATGAGGTCGCGAATGACGTCTTCCTCGATCGTGTGCGCCAGACAGCGCTGCTGTTCAAGCAACGTCTCGCCGAGATCAAGGACCGCCACCCCTCGATCATTGCCGAGGTCCGGGGCGAAGGCTTGCTGCTGGGCCTGCGTACCGTGGTGCCCAATGGTGATCTTGTGGCGGCGTTGCGGGCGCAGAAGATGCTGTCCGTGCCCGCGGGTGACAATGTGGTCCGCATTCTGCCGCCGCTGAATATAACGGAAGCCGAAATGAACGAGGCGATCAGCCGCCTTGATGCCGCCTGCACCGCGCTCGAAGCCACTGCCAAGGATGCGACAAAGCCTGCGGCCTGAAGAACGGAATCCCCGATGTCTGCCTACCGGAATTTTATCGATATTTCCGATCTGACTGCCAGTGAGTTCACCGGCATTCTTGCCGATGCCGCGCGCATGAAGGCCCGACGCGGCACCCCTGCCGCCACCGTGGACAAGCCGCTGGCCGGCAAGAAGATCGCCATGGTCTTCGAGCAGCCCTCGATGCGCACCCGCATGTCCTTCGATGTCGGCATTCGCGAACTGGGCGGCGAACCGTTGATGATCACGGGGCGTGAGATCGAACTCGGCGAGCGCGAGAGCATTGCCGATACTGCCCGCGTCATGTCGCGCTATGTCGATGCGATCATGATCCGGATGCTCAATCATGACCAGTTGAAGGAACTGGCGACCTACGCCACCGTGCCGGTCATCAACGGTCTGACCAAGCGCTCGCACCCCTGCCAGGTGGCTGCCGATATCCTCACGTTCGAGGAACGCATTGGTCCGCTGGAAGGCCGCACTGTGGCCTGGACCGGGGATTCCAACAATGTGCTGACCTCATGGGTTCACGCCGCGACCAAGATCCCTTTCCGCTTCCGCATCGCAACCCCCGCCGAACTTGCGCCGAACCCCGCGTTGATCGCCGCCGCGCGCGGGCAGGGCGCGGACATCGAACTGACGACCGATCCCGCCGCCGCCGTGAAGGGGGCCGACAGCGTGATCACCGATTGCTGGGTTTCGATGGGCGACAAGGACGAAGGCCGGCGCCAGAACCTGCTGCGCCGTTATCAGGTGGATGAGGCGCTGATGGCAAAAGCGGCCGACAAGGCCATTTTCATGCACTGCCTGCCGGCGACGCGCGGCGAGGAAGTGACCGATGCTGTAATGGACGGCCCGCAATCGGCCGTGTTCGACGAAGCCGAGAACCGTCTGCACGCCCAGAAGGCTGTGCTGGCCTGGGTGTTCGGCGCGAAGGTGGCGTAAATTGGCGGAAACTGTTCCCACGCGCTTCGTATCGGACACGCCCGGTGGGGATGATGACCGGGTTGTGCCCTTTCAGGTCGATGCACTGGATGCGCGCGGACGTTCGGTGCGCCTTGGCTCGACGCTTGATGCGATCCTCAGCCGTCATGCCTATCCTGAGCCTGTTTCCCGCCTGCTGGGCGAAGCCGTGGCGCTGACGGCGCTGCTCGGCACCGCGCTGAAATTGCAGGGTCAGTTCCAGTTGCAGACGCGTACTGACGGGCCGGTCAACATGCTGGTTGTCGATTTCGTCGCGCCGGGTTCGCTCCGGGCCTACGCCCGGTTTGATGAGGCGCGCGTGACATCGGCCAAAGCGGATGAACTGCTCGGCAAGGGGCACCTCGCGTTCACCATTGATCAGGGCAACAACACGCAGCGCTATCAGGGACTCGTGCCGTTGGATGGTCAGGGGCTGGAGGCGGCGGCCCATGAGTATTTCCTGCGGTCGGAGCAGATTCCAACCCGGGTGCGCCTTGCGGTCGCCGAACAGTTCAGCGGCGGTGCGCGCCAATGGCGGGCGGGCGGCATCATGGTGCAGTTCCTGCCCCAGTCGACGGACCGTCAGCGGCAGGCCGAGTTCGACCCCGGCGATGCACCGGAAGGCACGGTGCGCGAGGGCTTTGTCGAGGACGAGGCCTGGGTGGAGGCCCGGTCGTTGGTTGAGACCACCGAGGATATCGAGTTGATCGACCCGGCTGTGACCTCCGAGCGGTTGCTCTATCGCCTGTTTCATGAACGGGGCGTCCGTGTCTATGAATCAACCGCGCTCATCGACAAGTGCCGTTGCTCGTCCGAGCGTATCCTCGACATGCTGAAGAGCTTTTCGGACGACGACAAACAGGCGATGGTGGGCGAAGACGGCATGATCGGCGTCACCTGCGAATTCTGCTCGACGCGCTACCACTTCCGCCCGGACGACATCCGGAGCGAGGCGCCCTAGGTCTAGTTCAGCTTGCGTGTCTCGAACGGGCTGTCGAGCGAAAAGGCCGGAATCTGCACGTTGAAGCGGCTGCCGCTTTCCCGCACCATTTCGTATTGGCCCACCATGATGCCCTGCGGCGTCGTCAGCGGGCAACCGGAAGCATAGCGGAAGGTTTCGCCGGGTTTGAGGATCGGCTGTTCGCCCACGACGCCCGGCCCGCGCACATCCTGCCGCTGGCCGTTGCCGTCGGTGATCTCCCAACGCCGGTGGCGAAGCTGGATCGTCTCCTCGCCATGGTTGGTGATTTCCACGGCGTAGGTCCAGAAATACTTGTTCTTTTCCGGCTGCGACTGTTCCGGGGAGAACTGGGGGCGGACCACCACCTCGATGCTGTCGGTCACGGCACGATACATCGGTCTCGCTCCCCTGGTTCCGTCTGGTATTCTCCGGGTTCAGGCTGATTTGACAAGTGCCAATGGTAGAAGGAAGCGCGAGACCTGCTATGTTTTGTAAAGCGGAGGTTCGATGCTGGATGGCGTGATGCGTCGCCTTGTCGTTCCGTGGCTCGACCGGGCCGGGCGAACGCTGGCCGCTCGCGGTGTCACCGCCAATCAGGTGACGTTGGCCGGGCTCGTTGCGGCCATCGC
>JAIUNP010000329.1 GCA_020161975.1 Pseudomonadota bacterium | reverse complement strand
TCGCCCGCATCCGCACTGATGGAACGCCGTCGCTCGCTGACTTCCGCCATGCCCTGCGCGATGTCGCCCGGTCCTGCCTGCACGGCGTGGACCGCAACCCAATGGCGGTGGAGCTCACTAAGGTCGCACTCTGGATCGAGACGGTAGATCCCGGCCTTCCCCTCGGCTTCTTTGACGCGCAGATCCGCTGCGGCGATGCGCTGCTGGGTGTCTTCGATCTCAAGGTGCTGGAGGATGGCATCCCTGATGCCGCCTACAAGCCGCTGACGGGCGACGACAAGGACACCGCGAAATACTACGCTCGCGCCAATCGGGACGAAAAGGCTGGTCAGGGAAGTCTGGATTTCACGGGTGGGCGATCCCGTCTGCCGGCCATTCGGCCGATTGCCACTGAATACACCGGCTTCCGGGCGCTGGGCGAAGACACGCTCGACGAAATCGTTGCAAAAGACCGCCGCTATCGGTCAATCCGTGAAGGGGAAGCTTTCCACAAGGCGGAAATCGCTTGCAATCTCTATATCGCAGCCTTCTTGTTGCCGAAGACCGGTGGCGCCCCGACTTCACGGGGTACGCGATTGGTTCCGACCACCTCGGATGTCTGGCAGGCACTGGATGATGGGCAGGTCTGGGGGCCGATCATCGGGCAGGCGACTGTTGCCCGTCGGGCACGCGCGTTTCATTGGCCGCTGGAATTCCCCGATGTGATGCAGCGCGGCGGCTTCGACGTGGTGCTGGGCAACCCCCCATGGGAGCGGATCAAGTTGCAGGAGAAAGAGTTCTTTGCTGCACGTGACGCCGCGATAGCTACCGCCGCCAATAAGGCAGCCCGAGACCGTCTGATCCAAGCATTATCCAAAGCGGAACCGGGCACATCAAGGCGGGCGCTTTTCGATGATTTCGAGGCTGAGAAGCGGATTAGTGAGGCGACTTCCGCTTTCGTTCGAGTAGTAGGCAACGAAGGAGGGCGTTTCCCTCTAACCGGCACGGGGGATGTGAACACCTACGCGCTATTTGCCGAGTTATTTTCAAGGCTTTCAAACCCAAAAGGTCGTGCCGGAGCAATCGTACCGACCGGCGTTGCGACCGATGCAACGACCGCCCCATTTTTTGCGCACTTGGTCAAGGAACAACGACTTGCTAAGCTTGTAGACTTCGAAAATCGAGAACGTATTTTCTCAAGTGTCTATTTTCGAGTAAAATTCTGTTTGCTTACACTTGGAAGCCGCGAAACGGCAGCTCACTTCGCATTCTTTCTGACACAGCCAACTCAATTAAATGAGCCCGAGCGCAATTTTACCCTCTCGCCAGAACAGATCGCGGCAATAAATCCAAATACTCTTACTGCGCCCGTTTTTCGCTCGCGTTGGGACGCGGAACTGACGGCCAAAGTTTATTCCCATGTTTCGGTGCTGGTCAACGAGAGTGCAGGGCAGAAAGGCAACACTTGGGGTGCCAACTTTATGACTATGTTCCACATGTCGAACGACAGTGGAATATTCCGAACTGCCGCCGATTTGGAAGCGGCAGGATATATCCGCGACGGCATCGACTGGGTTGCAGAAGGCGGCGGCAAAGGTGGTTCTAGACGGCATGTGCCTCTCTATGAGGGCAAGATGGTTCATCAATTTGATCATCGGCGGGGCGACTTTGCATTAGCGAAAATCAAAGGGGATGCAGACTATCGTGAAATTCCTTCACCTGAGAACGTGACCTTGGCGAATCCTAGCTTCGAGATCACTCCGCGTTACTGGGTTCCCGCTGATGAAGTTAAGGTTCGACTAGCGACAAAAAACTGGAAGCATTCTTGGTTGATGGGCTGGCGTGATATTACCAACGCTACCAATGAGAGAACTGTGATTGCTACGGCGTTCCCTGCGACAGCAGTCAATCACAAGATGCCTTTGATCTTCACTGACGCTGGCGTTCACAAACAGGCCTGTCTCTTGGCCAATTTTAACACATTGGTACTCGATTTTATTGCAAGACAGAAAGTGGGTGGCACAAATTTAGCCTACTTTTTTCTACGACAATTCCCGTTCTTGTCCCCAGACTTCTACTCTGAACCCCGACTTGATTTCATTGTCCCAAAGGTGCTGGAGCTCACATACACTTCGCTCAGCCTCACTCCCTTCGCCCGCGATCTAGGCCATGACGGCCCGCCCTTCGTCTGGGACGAAGACCGTCGTGCCCACCTGCGCGCCGACCTAGACGCCTTCTACGCCCGCGCCTATGGCCTGACCCGCGACGAGTTGCGCTACATCCTCGATCCCGCCGACGTGAAAGGCCCCGACTACCCTAGCGAAACCTTCCGCGTGCTGAAGGAAAAGGAAATCCGCCAGCACGGCGAATATCGCACGCATCGTCTCGTCCTCGCCGCCTGGGACCGTATGGAGGCGGACGGAACCTTCAGGGATTTGGGGCTTTCTGTTGCGGTTGCGGTGGAAGCTACGCCAATCGTGGTCAATCTGCCTCCGCTGGAGAGCCTGCCCAACGGCGCATGGTCTTGGCCGGCAAATATCCAACCGCGCGACCGTCTCCGCTATGCAGCCCAATATGCATTGTGGCTGATGGACACTGGGGACGACGCTGGCCGCGCGCGCTTCCTGATCGCCAGTCTCGCGGACCCAGCATTGCTGACGCCCATGCTGACAGGCTCGGAGCGAGACCAATGGGTCAGGCTCGTTGGTCCTGAGGCCCAGCCCGCACAAGGCGTCGTCCGGCTGCGCCCCGCTATAAATGAAGCCTGGCGATCTATGTTCGAGACGCTGCTCACGTCCGGCCAATTGGCGGAGACCGCCGATGGAGCGTGGATGCGGGGGCAGCATTTCAATCCAGCTGGATTGCAGGCGCAGTCAGCCGATGCAAAGCGCACCGCCTTCGCAATGCGCGCCATTCGGAGCATCGATATCGGGAGGCTGACAGCAGCTGTTGCGCAGGAGGACAACGTCGTTTGGGCGAGGTTTGGACATGCCGGATGATCTGTTCGCTCCCGAAATGCGCCCGCCCGTCGCTCCGACGGGAAGGAACGAACCCCGGTTATGGGTCCGTCGCGTTGTGATCTTCAGCGATTCGAAGACCGTCATCCGCGACGTACTGTTGAAGCCCGGTCTCAACATCGTCTGGACACCGGACATGTTGAGCAGTGGCGACAGGGCCTTGGCCCACGGCAGCGGTAAGACAACCTTCTGCCGTCTGCTGCGGGCCTGCCTCGGGGAGCCGGGCTTTGCTACGGATGCTCAGCGCTCTCGTATCTTTGCGCGGCTTCCGAACGGCTTGATTGCTGCGGAAATTCTGGTCGATGGCGTGTGCTGGGTCGCTGTTCGCCCTTTGGGATTGCCGGGCGGAGAGTTCGTCGCTCAGGTGGCGTCCGTCGACGAGGCGATTGCGCGCGGGCGCCGCGAGGGTGATCCCGCCTTTATCGACCCTTTGATGGTCCAAACCTTTTTCCCAATGATCGCTGGAGCGACGCCGTCAGACATCAATCGCGAGCAGGTCTGGGACGTCCTTCGTGCATGGTTGACGCGCGATCAGGAGTGCCGCCTTGCCGACATCCTGGCGTGGCGGTCGGCGCAGACTCACTCTCGTTCCCGTGCTCAAGTGCTCGGCGAAACAGCAAAGCTGACGATGGTGCGCCTTGCCCTGCGTGCGTTCGATGCAGAGGAACAAGCGGCTGCGCTTCGCGAGCGGCAACTCGTGACTGCCGCCGAAGATGAACGGCGGCGTCAAGCCTATCAGCAACAGCGATATCTTGATGGGTTGAAAGCGGTACGGGTTGCGTTGGGCGCTGACGAAGACGTTGGCTTCGATGACACCATCGATCAGAAGGGATTGGTATCGCGCGCGGAGGCCGCATTGGCGGAATCGATGCGGGCCGATCTGCCAAAGCCACCTGACGTCGGCTCGATTTTCGCTCGATTGAGCGCGCTCAATGATGAACGCAGGACACTGGAAGCCAAACAGCAGGAAGCGGTCAATGAAGCGGCCCTTAAGCGGGGCGAAGCAGAGCGCTTCCGAGCAGAAGCGAGCCTAGGCGAGATCGACATCACTCAGGGTGGAGTGAGGGTCTGCCCTGTTTGCAGGATCAACGTGGACGAGACGCTCGCAAAAGGATGCGGCATTTCCCTTGAAAGGTGCGATCTGGAGGCCCTTAAGGCGTCAATCGCCGACAAGCGCGCGACGGCAGCGCGGTTAGATGGCGAAGCAAATGGTGCGAACGAGGCAGCAAAAGGGTTTGAGGTGCTGATCAATCAGCTTTCGCCCCGCCAGCAAAGACTCGAAGCGGAGGCAAAAAGCGCTGACGAAGTCAGTCGCGCCGCCCAGTCGGCTGCGAAGGACGTTCAGGATCAGATTTATCGGGCAAGGCGTGTCCTCGACGATGTGCGATCCCTTCGCGATA
>JAIUNP010000328.1 GCA_020161975.1 Pseudomonadota bacterium | reverse complement strand
ACGGCAGGCTTCATCAGCGACAAGTGAGGCCAATGGCCGACTTCTATCCGATCCTGGCGCGTGCGGTCGCCGGGCTGCCTGAAACCTCCCCGGAGGCCCGGCGCGCCATCTACGACCGGGCGCGGACGGCGCTCGTCGCGCAGCTGCGCAGCCTCGACCCGCCCTTGAGCGAGGCCGAGATCATGCGCGAGCGCCTCGCGCTCGACGAGGCCGTCGCCCGGATCGAGGCGGATTACGACGAGGCGTCCGCCCCGCCGCCGGCATCGGACGGCCCGGTGATCCGCACCGTCGAGAACCCGACCCTGCCGATCCGCCCGCCGATGCCGAAGAAGGCGCCGGAATTCGCGCCGCTGCCCGCCGCCGCCGGACAGGATGACGGCGCCCCCCTGCCCGAGCCGGCCGAGCCGCAGGCCGCCCGGCCGCGCGTGCAGCCGCCGCGCGAACGACGGGTCAAGCCCGGCCATATCCGTTCCGCCGTCGTCGGTGGTGTCGTCGCGGTTGCCGTCGCAGCCATCGCTGCCACCGCTATCTATGTCCACAAGCTCCGGCCCCAGGACACGCCGCGCCCGAACGGCGAGACCGCGCAGCGAGCACAAGGCCCCCAGCCCGAGAACGGCGGCAAGATCGCCGAGCGTGCCGGCGAACCCGGCACGCCCCAGCAGAACCGCCCTGCGGGGAACCAGCAGGGCAGCGCCCCCGGCATCCCCGTGCCGCAGCCCGGCGGCGAGATCGCGGTCGCCAATGCGGCCTTTGTCGTTCTCTATTCATTGGGCATGACAGTGGGACCGCCGCTGGCGGGGATGGCGATGGATCTTGCAGGCGCGCCCGGCCTGCCGCTGGGCCTTGGTGCGATGCTGCTCGCCTATGCGCTGATGGCGGCGCGGCGGATCGCGCAGACGCTGCGCTAACAGGCTTGACTTTGCCCGCAATTTCCGTTCATAAGCCGCCCATGTGCCGGTCGGCTCGTTCGACCGGCCCAATTTTTTCGACCGTCAGGGCCGGCACCGGCCGGAGGATGTATCCATGGCCAAGTCCGCCACGATCAAGATCAAGCTGCTCTCGACCGCCGACACCGGCTTTTTCTACGTGACCAAGAAGAACGCCCGCACCGCGACCGAGAAGCTCTCGTTCAAGAAGTACGATCCGGTTGCGCGCAAGCACGTCGAGTTCAAGGAAACCAAGATCAAGTAATCGCTTGACCGGTTTTCATGCAAAAGGCGCCTCGGGGCGCCTTTTTTTATTGGTTGGAGCAAACGTCCGTCGCCCGGACGGGCGACGCTTCCGGGCCTGCGTTCACCGCAACGGGCTCGTCTCACGCGGCGGCGAGAATCACCCGGTTTCGCCCCTGACGCTTCGCTTCGTAGAGCGCTTCGTCGGCGCGCTTAGCGAGGCCGTCCGCCGTTTCCATCCGGCCATCCATCACCGCAAGGCCAAAGGAGGCGGTGACGGAAATCTGCCGCGCCCCCTTGTGGATGGTGAAGGGTTCGCTCTCGATGCACTGACGCAAACGTTCGGCCACGCGGGTTGCGGCAAAACGATCCGTCTCCGGCATCACGATCACGAATTCCTCGCCACCGAAGCGGGCCAGAATGTCGATGCCGCGAATCCGGCGCCGCAGGCGGGCCGCTGTCTCCACCAACACCTCGTCGCCGGCATCGTGACCATAGGTGTCATTGACCTTCTTGAAGAAATCAACGTCGAGAATGACAAAGGAGATCGGCGCGCCGCGCATCAGCCCGTCATTGATCATGCTGGCAAGCTGGCTGGTCAGATAGCGACGGTTGTGCAGCTTGGTCAGCGGATCGAAGATCGCCATTTCCATCGACGACTGCACATTCTGCCTCAGCTTGTCGGCATAGCGCTTGCGACGGATCTGGGTGCGCACACGGGCGACGAGCTCATTCCGGTCCACGGGCCGCGCGAGATAGTCATTCACGCCAAGATCGAGGGCGCGCAGCACGCGCTTTTCGTCGTCGAGGTCGGAAAGAACGAGAATCGGCGTGTTGCGCGTCCGCTCCAGCGAACGCATCTGGCTGCAAAGGCGCAGAGCGTCGAAATTGGCCAGCCCCAGGCTGACAATGGCCATGTCGAAGTTTTCCTCGGCCATGCGCATGATCGCAACCTGCGGATTGGTTTCGATCTCGACCGTATGCACCATCGACAGCGCCGCCTGCATCCGGTCAGCGGAATTGGCCCGGTCGTCGATGATGAGCACGCGACCGTTCAGACCATCCTCGGCGGCGGCGGCGGCCAGCGGATCCACCTGCCCGATCTGGGGCGAGGCGAGTGCGCGGGCGCGCAATTCGTCTGTCAACGTCTTGAGGCGGGCGAGCGAGCGCACACGCGTCAGCAGCGCGACATCGTTCACCGGCTTGGTGAGAAAGTCGTCCGCGCCGGCCTCAAGCCCCTTCAACCGGTCAGCGGGCTGATCGAGCGCAGTCACCATCACCACCGGCAGATGCGCCGTGGTGGGCGAGGATTTCAGGCGGCGACAAACCTCGAAACCGTCCATGCCTGGCATCATAACATCGAGCAGCACGAGATCGCAGGCACCGCTTTCGCAGATCTCGATGGCCTGCATTCCGTTCATCGCGGAGAGAACGTCGAAGTATTCCGCCGTCAGGCGCGTTTCGAGCAGTTTGATGTTCGGAAAAAGGTCGTCGACGACGAGAACCCGGGCAGTCATGATGCTACTCCAATCCAGTTGGCTGGAAGCCAGTCCCCTCAGCGGGGGCCGAGATACGATTGAACGGTCTGAACGAACTTGCCGACCGAGATCGGCTTGGACAAATAGCCTTCGCAACCGGACTCGCGGATGCGCTCCTCATCGCCTTTCATGGCGAACGCCGTGATGGCGATGACGGGGATGGCTTTCAACGTCTCGTCGTCCTTCAACCATTTGGTCACCTCGATTCCGGAAACCTCCGGCAACTGGATGTCCATCAGGATGAGATCCGGCATGTGCTTCCGGGCGAGTTCAATCGCCTCGACGCCACTGCTGGTCAGCAGGGTTTTGATGCCATGGGCCTGCAAAAGATCGTTGAAGAGCTTCATGTTCAGCTCGTTATCTTCAACAATCAGCACTGTTTTAGACATTTCACTCGTCCCTTGACGCAACGCGCGTCCGGCAGTCTCTGCCACGCAACACTTGCGTGGATCGTTGCCGTCCCCCATCCTCAGTACCAGCCAACGATTAAGTTTTGCGGAATCACCCGTGCGCACATCCCGCCGCCCTGCCCTCGATCCGGACACCATCGCCATTCGTGCGCTCGGCTTCATCGCGTCCGACCCGGAACGTCTGGGCCGCTTTCTGGCGGCGACGGGCATCGGCCCTGAAACGCTCCGCTCCGCCGCCGCCGAGCCGCGCTTTCTCGCCGCCGTGATCGATTTCCTCAGTGAGGACGAGGGCGCCATCCTCGCCTTTTCCGCCAATGAAGGGCTGGCTCCCGAGGCGGTAACGTTCGCGCGCGAGGCACTGGCCGGGCGCAGCGCGGGCGAGCCGTGACGTGGCGGCGGGCGAACATCCGGCCCTCTGCCGCGATTGTCTGAAGGATCATCCGCGCCTGCCCGCCAGCGGCCGTTGCAGCGCCTGCGGTTCGCCCCGGCTGCTGCATCACAAGGAGCGGGACAGCCTCTCCCTCGCGCATATCGATTGCGATGCCTTCTACGCATCGGTGGAAAAACGCGACAATCCCGGCCTTGCCGACAGGCCGGTGATCGTCGGCGGCGGCAAACGCGGCGTCGTCTCCACCTGCTGCTATGACGCGCGCGTTTATGGTGTGCGTTCGGCCATGCCGATGTTCCAGGCGCTGAAACTCTGCCCGCAGGCGGTGGTGATCAAGCCGCGCATGGAGGTCTATGTCGCCGTTGGGCGCGAGATCAAACAGCGGATGCTGGCGCTGACCCCACTCGTCGAATCGCTCTCCATCGACGAGGCCTTCCTCGATCTTTCCGGCACCGAACGCTTGCATGGCGCCAGCCCCGCCGTGACGCTGGCCCGTTTTGCCCATGACATCCGGCGCGACATGCGGCTGACGGTTTCGGTGGGCCTCGGTGCCAACAAGTTCCTCGCAAAGATCGCGTCGGACCTCGAAAAGCCACGCGGCTTTTCCATCATCGGCCAGGAAGATGCTGAGGATTTTCTGGCCGGGCGTCCGGTCGGCATCATCTGGGGCGTGGGCAAGGCCATGCAGGAGCGCCTCGCCCGCGACGGCATCCGCACCATCGCCGACATCCGCAAGGTCAGCGAGGCCGACCTCTTTCGCCGCTACGGCAGCGAGGGCGGGCGGCTGTTCCGCCTTGCGCGCGGCATCGACAACCGCAAGGTCGTCCCTCACCATCCGGCAAAATCCATCTCCGCCGAGACGACTTTCGATGAGGATGTTTCCGATCTCGCCACGCTGGAGCCGATCCTCTGGCGCCTCTG
>JAIUNP010000327.1 GCA_020161975.1 Pseudomonadota bacterium | reverse complement strand
CCGATGCACCGCCCAGCACCGCCAGCATCAGGGCTGTCGCAACCGCCAGCCTCGCCATAACCAAACCCCCTCGCATGAAGCGCGCGCCACGAGCGGGCGCGAGGGGCAATGAGACCTGCGATGAGTAAAGAAAGGCGCGTTCGGGCGCCTGTAATGACGTAAGGTCGCCGGTAATCGTTCGACGTGGTTAACCGCGTCTGAAAACTCAGTCGATGGAGATGTTTGGCGTCAGCACGCGGATGTTGCGGGTGGCGCCGCCCGGGCTGGTGACTTCACGCGTTTCGCCGGCCTGGGAATCAAGGCGACCATTGCCATCGATATCGGCGATGGGCGCGCGCATTTCAGGATCTGGCGCCTTGGTCGCGGCCTGTTTGTTGCGCACACCACGCAGTTCACGCGGCGGCAGGGGGCGCGCCATCTCGTCGGAGCGCTCTTTCGTTACGGTGATATCCGAACGGCGGTCCCGCACCAGCTGGTCCGCCTCGCGCAGGGCCATGGCCCAGCTCTCGTCGGGCTTCTTGCAGGTGCAGGTGGGATCATAGGCCTGCCGGTAGCGGAACGCGGCGGGCATGGAGCTATAGGCCTTGCCGCCCGGCGCAACGGCGGTGTCGAGGTCAGCCCCGGCCCGCATCCAGTAGAGTTCCGTCGTCGCGTTGGGGCAGGAGGCTCTACAGACTTCTT
Source organism: Pseudomonadota bacterium (assembly GCA_020161975.1). GTDB lineage: Bacteria > Pseudomonadota > Alphaproteobacteria > Rhizobiales > Beijerinckiaceae > JAIUNP01. Next base: position 3,745 of record JAIUNP010000327.1, on the reverse strand, counting down.
CGTAATTATCGTCGTCCGCGCCCTGATAGTTCACGGGGAAGAAATAACCGTCGCAGGTGCGCACGCAGATCGGCATGTTGCCGCCCAGCGTCACCTTGCGCTTGTCGTCAGGCTTTTTGGCGTTCGGATCGGGTTCCGCCGCCTGCGGCACCGTCTCGGTGGCATAGGCCGGTTGGGATTGTCCGCCGCCAAACAGCATTTCAAAAAAGCCGCGTTGGCGCGGTGGCTGCGGTGCCGATTGCGTTACGGCGAGATCCTGCCGCTGCCGCCGGTCGCCGCGGCAGTTGTTGGCATCGAGCGCCGCCATCAACTGCGCGCGCCTTGCCGAGCTGCCGCCGGATTGCTGCGTGGCCGCTGCGTGCTGGTTGGCCGCAGCATTGTACTGGGCGCGCAGACTGCCGCATTCGGCCGGCGGCTGCGGCCCGAACAGGAAACCGCCGCGATTACAACCCAGCTGCGCCATCCGGTCCTGAATGGCGCCGAGGCGGGCCCGGGCCTGCTGTGCCAGGCGCGGATTGCCGCCGCCGCGACCGATGCCGGCGAGTTCCGATTCAATCTGCCGGCAGACAGCGGACTGCGCCAGCGCCTCCTGTCCGGCGACGAGCATGGCCACGGTCACGGCAACGGCCCGGACAGGCGCTCTGAAGAGCCTGAATGTCCTTGCGAAAACTCCGACGCTGCGTGTCATGCGCGGTCTGGCTTTCCCGGCATTCCGCCGTGAGACAGTGGTTAAGCGATCCTGAATGTGCGTGGTTAGTGAACCATTAACGCGACCGAGGGAAGCCTGAATTCACCATTCCGAGTACAATAGGAAAAACCGCGTCAAAACTGTGACACCGGCCACGCCGTGAAGACGCTGGACCCGGCAAGACAGTTCCCCGCCCGGCAGAACAGGCGGGGAAAATTATGACCGGTCGAAGGCTGACGCGCCTCAGCCCCGCGTCATGCGGATCATGTAGCTGTCATAGGCGTATTCACCCGCCTGCCACCAGGTGTATCCCTCCTTGCGGAAGGCGAGCATGGAGTCATAGCCCTTCTTGAACAGCGGATTCTTGGCGCTGACCTCGGCGTAAAACGCCGTCGCGGCCTTCTGTGCTGCATCGATCGTGTCGAGCGGGAAGGGGCGCAGATGAACGCCGGAATTAACGAGCCGCGCCAGCGCCGGTGGGTTCACGGCGTCATATTTGGCCAGCATCCAGTTGTTCGCCGCCTCGCAGGCCTGGCGCACGATCGCCTGATACTGCGGCGTCAGTTCGTTCCACTTTGCGGCGTTGATGCAGAGATGCAGCATGGCGCCGCCCTCCCACCATCCGGGATAGTAGTAATAGGGCGCGACCTTGCCCAGACCGAGTTTCTCGTCATCATAAGGCCCAACGAATTCCGCCGCGTCGATGGTGCCGCGCTCCAGCGCCGGATAGACGTCACCGGGTGCGATCTGTTGCGGCACGACGCCGAGCTTTGCCAGCACCGCGCCGCCAAGGCCACCGATGCGGAATTTCAGCCCCTTGAGATCCTCGACCGACTTGATCTCCTTGCGGAAGAATCCGCCCATCTGCGTGCCGGAGTTGCCGCAGGGGATCGAATAGACGCCGAAGGGCTTCATCGCCTCGTTGACGATGGCCTCACCACCGCCGAAATGCCACCAGGAATGCTGGAGCCGGGAGTTGAGACCGAAGGGAATGCCGGTGCCAAGGCCCAGCGTCATGTCCTTGCCGGTGTAGAAGTAGGTTGGCGTATGGGCCATCTCGATGGAGCCGTTCGAGACGGCATCGAGGGCCTGAAGACCAGGGATGATCTCGCCGGCGGAAAAGGTCTGGATCTCGAACTTGCCGCCCGTCGCCTCGCGCACATAGCGGGCGAAGGTCTCGGCTGTGCCATAGATCGTGTCGAGCGATTTGGGAAAGCTCGATGTCAGGCGCCAGCGGATCTCCGGCGTCGATTGGGCCAGCGCCGGGCTGGCAACCGCTGCCATGGCGCCTGCCGCACCGGCTGTCAGGAACGCTCTGCGTTTCATGTCGTAAACTCCTTCGGAACCGGCGCGCACCATGCCGCCGCGCACCGCCATCCGCAATGGGCGGCGATGCGCGAAGGCACAGTTTTGCGCAGAATCAATCCGGCTTGATGCCGGCCTTCTTCACGACCGGACCCCAGCGCTTTTCCTCGGCGTCGATATACTTGCCGAAATCCTCCGGAGAGCCCGAGCCGGCGACAGCGCCGTCATCCTGCAACCGCTTCTGGATGTCAGGCTCGGCCAGCACCTTGTTGATGTCGGCATTCAGCTTCTTGATGATGGCGTCCGGCGTGCCCTTGGGGGCCAGAATGCCATACCATTGCGAGGTCTCGAAGCCGGGATAGCCCTGTTCCTCGACGGTCGGCACATCAGGCATCAGCGGCAGACGCTTGGGGCTGCCGACGGCAATGATGCGGAGCTTGCCGGACTTGGCATGAGGCACCAGCGGCAGGATGCCGTTGTAGGTCAGCTGCGTTTGGCCGGAGAGCAGGTCGGTCAGCATCGGGCCCGTCCCCTTGTAGGGCACATGCTGGGCATCGACCTTCGCGGTATCCTTGAAATATTCCATGGCCAGATGCCCGGCCGAGCCGTTGCCCGCCGAACCGTAGTTCAGCTTGCCAGGATTGGCCTTGGAATAGGCGATGAGGTCCTTGATGTCCTTGATCGGCAGATCGGGGTTTACCCCGATGGCGGAGGGCACGATGGCCAGCATCGCCACGGGCGAAAACTCCTTCTTGTAGTCATAGGCGAGTTTCTCGAACATCGCCGGGTTCACCGCCAGCGTGCCGATGTGGCCGAGGATCAGCGTGTAGCCATCCGGTGCCGAGCGGGCGACCGCCTGCATGGCGATCTGGCCGGCACCGCCCGCCTTGTTGTCGACGATGACCGACTGTTTCCACAACTCGGACAGCTTCTGGCCGACGAAGCGGGAGATCACATCCGACGAACCGCCGGGCGCGAACGGCACCACCAGCGTCACGGGCTTGCTCGGATAATCCTGGGCGAGAACAGGGAACACCAGCGTGGCGGCAGTCAGGGCCAGCGCGGCGAAAAGGCGTTTCATGGAAGCTCCCGAGAGTGTTGTTGAACAGACAAACTCTAGCAATTGCCATTTGGATGTCTATCGGGGCGGTCTTTGCATTTCCGGTTTCCTGTCCCATATAGGCTGGGCCATTCACGGAGACGTCCATGCGCCCATTCCTTGCCCCGCTCGCTCTCGGTTTTGCAACGCTGCTGGCCGCTGCGCCCGTGGCCGCGCAGGATGCCGAACTGATCTTCAAGAAATCGACGGTGTTCAAGCTGCTGACCCCCGATGACAAGCTGGCGACCTATGTGATCGACGACCCCGAGGTTGAGGGCGTTGCCTGCTATTTCACCGTGCCGGAAAAGGGAGGCATCTCCGGCTCGCTTGGTCTTGCCGAGCAGCTTTCGGATGTGTCGCTGGCTTGTCGCCAGGTCGGGCCGGTGAAGTTCAAGTCGAAGATGGAGCAGGGCGATGTGGTCTATCGCCAGTCACGTTCGCTGTTTTTCAAGCGGATGCAGGTGGTGCGCGGCTGTGACGCCAAGCGCAACGTGCTCGTATACATGTCCTATTCCGACAAACTGATCGACGGCTCGCCGAAGAACTCGACCTCCTCGGTGCCGATCATGCCCTGGGGGGGCATGGGCGATACGCCGAAATGCGCGGAGTGGGTGAGCGGTTAGGCGAAACGCTTTCCCTACAAAGGCTTGCGT
>JAIUNP010000326.1 GCA_020161975.1 Pseudomonadota bacterium | reverse complement strand
AGAATGCCCGCAATCGGAAGCAGGAGCCAGAAGGACAGGCCGAAATTCGTTGCAAGCAGTGCGTAGGAATAGGCGCCCACCGCATAGAAGGCGACATAGCCCAGATCGAGCAGGCCGGCGAGGCCGACGACCACGTTCAGCCCCCAGCCGAGCATCACATAGATCAGGATCTGGATGCCGAAGTTATCGATCCACTTCAGTGCGCCCTGCCAGCCCGAAAGCTGGATGGCGATGACCGGGAACAGGACGACAAAGCCCAGCAGAACCGGCTTGACGAAGGGTTCTATCGCCGCAAAGCGCGAAACATGATCCGAGGCTTCCGCCGGTGCGTTCTGCCGCGCCCGCCGGAGAAAGCCGATCAGCAGCGAGATGGTGAAGGTGGCAAGCATCGCTCCGGCCAGCAGCATCGGCCGGCCGACCAGCACGATCTCGTTGGCCGACTGATCCGTGCGGAAGCCGAGCAGCAGGCAGAACAAGCCGAAGGCAACGACGGCGGCAAAGCCGGCGTCGCGAAGGATATCGGCGGGGGTGATCGGTTTATCGTCAGAAGAAGCGGCCATCACACCTTCTCCACTTCCGGCTTTCCGAGCAGGCCCTGCGGCAGGAAGATCAGCGTGATCGCCAGCAGCATGAAGGCGGCGACGTCCTTGTAGTCGATCGAGAAATAGGCCGACCACATCGTCTCGACCATGCCGATGATCAACCCGCCAAGGACCGCGCCGGGCAGGGAGCCGATGCCCCCCAGAACCGCGGCGGTAAAGGCCTTGACGCCAGGAATGAAGCCGTCGGCAAAGGAAATAACGCCGTAATAAATCAGGTACATCACGCCGGCGACGGCCGCGAGCGCCGCGCCGATGATGAAGGTGATCGACACGGTGCGGTCTACATCGATGCCGAGCAGAGAGGCCATCTTGCCATCCTGCTCGCAGGCGCGCTGCGCCCGTCCGAGCGGCGTTTTCTGCACTACATACCAGAAGATTGCGAGAACGGTGGCGGTGACGAGGAAGATGACGATCTGCTTGTAGGACAGGATCACCGCAAAGCCGTCGCGTTCCATCAGCTTGATGCCATCGCGCAGCAGCGGCGGGATCGGCTTGTTGCGCGCGCCCTGCGCCACCTGCACGAAGTTCATCAATGCGATGGAGACGCCGATGGCAGAGATCAGCGGGGCAAGGCGGAATGATCCGCGCAAGGGACGGTAAGCCAGCTTTTCGATCGCCCAGCTCCAGAGGCCGGTCAGCGCCATGCCGAGCAGCAGGCAGACCATGATGGCCAGAAACACCGTGGCAGCGCTGAAACCAAAAGCGCCCGTGACCAACAAAAACAGGATCAGGGCGGTGAAGCCGCCGATCATGAAAATGTCGCCATGGGCGAAGTTCACCATGCCGATGATGCCGAAAACCATCGTATAGCCGACGGCAATCAGCCCGTAGATCGCACCGAGCGTGAGCCCGTTGATCACTTGCTGGACAAAGACTTCCATACGCTGACTGCTCCCCCACAGCTTTGGCTATTTAGCCCGCTGATCTATCCGATCAGTCTCTTTGATAATGCGCTCCCGACGCAAGCGACTTTTTGCAAAAAGAACACAGAAATTCCACACCATTCTTTCCGTGCGCGGAAGAAAAAAGAGAATATTTTTTCTCCCGATCCGCAGGCCCGTGCCCATTGACGCTTTGCGGCGCGCGCGACTAAATCGCACACAGGGAAGCGGCGTCGCTGTCCTGCTACGGGGGGAATGCCATGGCGATGACAATGAACGGGGCTGTCGATTTGCCGGCCAGCCGCGAGACCGTCTGGCAGAAGCTGAATGACCCGGACATTCTGAAGGCCTGCATTCCCGGCTGCCAGAGCCTTGAGGGGTCGCCTGCCGACGGTTTTGCTGCGGTCGCCAAGGTCAAGATCGGCCCCGTCAGTGCAACCTTCAGGGGCAAGGTCAATCTGGCCGATCTCGACCCGCCAAACGGCTATCGCATCGCCGGAGAGGGTGAGGGGGGCATTGCCGGTTTTGCCAAGGGCGGGGCGACGGTTCGGCTTGAGGAGATTCCCGAAGGGACCCGTCTGGTCTACGACGTTGAAGCGAACATCGGGGGCAAGATCGCGCAGCTTGGCGCCCGGCTGATCAACGGCGTGGCAAAGAAGCTGGCCGACGAGTTTTTTGCAAAATTTGCCGATGCCGTGCGGGCTGGCGGCTGATGTTGGCCGTGCCCCGGTTGGCCGGGGCACGGTCTGGCTTCAGCGCGACCACATCTGCGTTTTGCAGATGATGCCGCCGAGTGCGCAGCCCTGAACCTTGAGGCTGGAGCCGGCCAGCGACATGTTCGCGCTGTAGGTCTTGCCATCTTCGGGGTTGTAGATCGACCCCTTCCAGCTGTTCTCGCCCGCGGGCTTCATGCCCGAGAGAATTGAAATGCCGACAATCTTGCGCCCGCGCAGGGCTGTGTTGGCATTATTCTTGTCGAGCTTGGGTTTGCCGTCGTCGTCATTCGGTTCGTTGAGCGCGGTGATGGTTGCGCAGAGCGCACCGCCGCAATCGGCAATCCGCACCCGCGCCTTGCCGGTGCTCCAGTTGCCGGCTGGCGATTGTGCCATCGCCGATTCTGCCACGCAAAGGCTTGCTCCGGTGATCAGCGCCGCAGCCATGATGAACTTCCGCATCGTTTCCTCCCGATAAGGGCCGCCAGTCGCGGTCGGCCTCCCAATCGTTAATATAGTTTAAATGCGAACCATCTGGAAGAGGTGGTGAATCGAAGATTGCCGCTGAATTTCATTATTCTTGACGGCTTTTGCGCATGGCATTGAAAAACAACAGTCTTTCGCTCTGAAAGGGTAAACACCGGTGCCTGGTCATCACTTGTCAGGAATTTCGCAGCTTTTTGTTCAGTCTATCGATTAAGGCAGCTTTCAACTCTCCGGTTCAGGATCACACTCAACGAATGCAACAAAACAACAAGCATTCATCGAAGTTTTAACAGGGCGTTTCAGAAACAAAAGTGTAGATTGACGGAGAGAGCCATGACAGTCGATGCAATCAAGGCAATGGCCATTCCCCAGGGGAAGAGCTTTTACGAGTTGGGAATGATGTATTCGACCGGCCATGGCCGCGAATATGATCTTGTTGCCGCGCATTGCTGGTTCAATATCGCCGCATCCCGTGGCGACCGCGAGGCCGCGATACGCCGCGCGGAGCTGGCTTCCGAGATGTCGGCCGCCGACATTTCGATTGCCCAGCGTGCCGCTCGCGAGTGGCTCAAGCTGCACTGATCGTTCGTCCCGGATTTCATCCGGCTCGGCAGGACCAGCAGGGCGACTTCTTGGGGAAGGGGTCGCCTCTGTTGTGTCATCGCGGCGGATATGGGTGCAGTCTGCCTTGCAAATCGCGGATGGCCAGCCCGTCGCCGGTCTCTTCGACACGCTCCACCGGCACCTTGCCGTACCCGCCGGGCGTGTCGATGACGTAAAGCGGTTGCGCGAGGCCGGAGAGCCTGGCCCGCAGCGCTGCCACCAGCGCCTTGCCCTCGGTGATGCTGGTGCGAAAATGGCTGGTGCCGGGCGCAAGATCGCCGTGGTGCAGGTAGTAAGGCTTCACGCGCCGCGCGAGGAAGGCTCGCATCAAGGCGGCCAGGGCTTCCACCGAATCGTTGATGCCTTTTAATAGAACGCTCTGGCTCACAAGCACGATGCCTGCATCAGCGAGGCGGTCCAGAGCCGCATCGGACGCAGGGGTGAATTCGCGCGCATGATTGGCGTGGATTGCGACGTAAACGGCCTTGCCGCCCGCGCGGAGTGCTTTCACCAGCGTTGGCGTGATCCGTTCTGGCGCGACCACAGGTACGCGCGTATGCCAGCGAAGGATGCGGACATGTGCGATGGCGGCAATGCTGCGCGTGACCTCGGCAATGCGTCGTGCACTGAGAATCAGCGGATCGCCGCCTGTCAGGATGACCTCGACGATCTCCGGGCGCGCGGCGACATAAGCGAGCGCGGCCTCGAATGCCGCGCGGTCCATCATGCCATCGCCCGCGGGGCCCACCATTTCGCGGCGAAAACAGAAGCGGCAATACACCGGGCAGGTATGCGTGAGTTTGAGAAGCACCCGGTCGGGATACCGATGCACGAGGCCGGGCAGGGGGGAATGGACGTGATCGCCGATCGGATCGGCGCGCTCTTCGGGCAGGGTCACGAGTTCCGCCGCTGTGGGCAGGAACTGCCGCGAGACGGGATCGTCAGGGCCGGTCATCAGGCCGGCCATCTCCGGGGTGACAGCCACCGCATAGCGGCTCGCAACGCGTTCCAGCATCGCGCGCTCGCCTTCGGGAGCGAGGCCGGCGGCGATCAGCGCATCGGGGGTTCGGAGGGTCGGGGCAGCCATGCGGTTTCCGAAGCATGGCCGGCGGCGCGGGTCAACCGACCGGCGCCCAGAGCACATCCTCAATG
>JAIUNP010000325.1 GCA_020161975.1 Pseudomonadota bacterium | reverse complement strand
GGGCGGAATCAGCAGCATGATGAGGCAACCGAGGCCGCCAAGTCCCGCACAGCCGCACAGGACGAAGCGGCGATCGACCCGGTCCGACAGCCAGCCGATCGGGATCTGGAAGGCGAGATTACCCAGTGCTGCCCATGTCACCAGCAGCGCAGCGGACGTTTCCGCGAGGCCCGAGCGCAGGCCGAACACCGGCAGCTGGCTGAACGCGGCGCTTTCGAGCGCGCCGAACACCAGCGCAGCGAGGGTCGCGATGGGCGCCGCCTTCACCAGCAGCAGCACTTTCGGATGGGCACCGTCGTCAATGGCAGGAAGGCGCCCCGGGACCAGCCATAGCGGCACCAGCGCGGCGGTGATCAGCCCAGCGCAGGCGAGATAGGGCCGCCAGCCGACCGTTCCCACCAGCGCCAGTGCTGCCGGGCCAGCAGCGAAGCCAAGCGCGAGCACGGTGGCGTAGATGCCCATGATCAGTCCGCGCCGGTCTTCGGGCGCGCTGGCGGCAATCCAGAATTCGGAGATGACGAAGAGCGCGCCGATGGCGCCGCCGAAGGTGAAGCGCAGAACAAACCAGACCGGAATGTTCGGCATCAGCCGGAATGCCAGCACCGAGCCGATCAGTACGGCGAGGGCCGTTGCCACGAACAGCTTCTGCCCCAGCCGACGGGCCAGAACCGGCACCAATGGCGCGATCAGGACGTTGGCAAGGCCGCCGACGGCGGTGTTGAGCCCGTTGAGCGTGCTGCTTGCGCCCATGCGTTCGAGTTCCAGCGACAGCAGCGGCAACATCAGGCTGAGCCCGGTGCCGACCGCACTGATCGTCAGGATTGCTGCGAGAATCGCGCGGCGGCGCTCGTCCGGCGTCGGTTCAGAGGCTGATGCGCTGGAATTTGCCATGCCAGGCTCGGAAAAACGGACGCACCGCCTCTGGCGCGCAACCGGCCTGAATGAAGGCCTTCAGTTCCCCCAGAATGATCTGGGTGATTTCCGCCGCCTCGACTTTCATTGCCTCGTCGAGTGTCACCCAGCGCAGTTCAACCAACTCGCTATCAGGTGTCGGACGTACGGTGGAGAGGTCGTCGAACCCGCTGATGTCGACGACAAAAAAGCGGGTATCAAACCGGCGCGAACGTCCGGGTGGCGTGATGGCCCGTGCAAAATACAGCACACCATCCAGCGTAGGCACTGTGCCGTTCGACAGAAACTCGACCCAGGATGGATCGGTCATCGGCGCCGGTGCATCGGACGCGGGAACGGCAAGCCGGAAGCCGGTCTCCTCGAAGGTTTCGCGGATGGCGCCCAGTGCAATGCCGCGCAGGCGCCGCTCGGTCGGGCGGCTGACGAAACGGGCGAGCCGCGCCATATCCGCTTCCGACAGGCTGCCGGCGTGGGGCGCATCGCCATCCTCGCGCTCGATCCGCCCACCGGGAAAGACGAAAAAGCCGGGCATGAATTTGGCGGCCGGATTGCGCTTGCCCATCAGGATGCGCGGTTCGGTGCCGCGCCAGTTGATCAGCACCATCGATGAGGCATCAACCGGGCGCGACGCCTTGTGCGTGCCCTTGATATAGTTACGGGTGATGGTCTCGATGAGGGTGTCGGTCATCCCTATCCCTTTTTCGCTGGGGCTTTTTTCGCAACGGTCTTTTTCGCAGGGGCCTTCTTTGCAGGTTTGGCCGCCGCATCGCCATCGGCAGGGGCTGCTTTTGCGCGGGTTGTCCTGGCGGCGCGGGCCGGCTTGCCGCCGCCATTCGCCTCCTTGGCCCGGACCAGCGCCAGCGCTTCGTCGAAGGTGATGGTGTCGGGGTTCATGGACTTCGGCAGGGTGGCGTTCACCTTCCCCCAGTTGACATAGGGGCCGTATTTGCCGGGCCGCACGGTCACGGCGCCGCCATCGGGGTGATCACCGAGCGCGCGGCCTTGCGGCGCACTGCCCGCGCGGCCCCGGAAGCCCTTCGATTCCTTGGTGGCGATCAGATCAACCGCGCGGTTGAGGCCGATGGTCAGCACATCATCGCCCGGCGTCAGGTTCGCGTAGGTCTTGCCGTGCTGCACATAGGGGCCGAAGCGCCCGATGCCGGCGAGGATCGGCTCGCCCGTTTCAGGGTGTTTGCCCACCTCGCGCGGCAAGCGCAGCAGATTCAGCGCCATTTCCAGCGTCAGCGCCGCAAGGCCGGTGCCCTTTGGCAGGGAGGAGCGCTTGGGCTTTTCGCCTTCGCCAAGCTGAACATAGGGGCCGAAACGCCCGTCGCGGGCGGTCACTTCCAGCCCGGTTTCGGGATCGGTGCCGAGACGGCGCACGCCATCCGCATCGAGCGCATTCTCGCCGTCGCCATTCTCACCCACCACCGCGAGGGCGCGGGTGAAACGGCATTCCGGATAATTGCCGCAGCCGATGAAGGGGCCGGTGCGGCCAAGCTTCAGCGACAGACGCCCGTTGCCGCAACGCGGGCAAGCGCGCGGGTCCTTGCCATCGCCCTTGTCGGCGAAGAAATGCGGGCCGAGCAGTTCGTCCAGCGCGTTCAGCACCTCGGTGGTGCGCAGTTCCTTGGTGCCGCCAATAGCGCCGTTGAAATCGGCCCAGAAGTCGCGCAACACCGATTTCCAATCGATTTCCGAGTTGGAAATCCGGTCGAGTTGCTCCTCCAACCCCGCCGTGAAGTCGTATTCGACATAGCGGGCAAAAAAGCTTTCGAGAAACGCCGTGACGATGCGGCCCTTGTCCTCGGGCACGAGGCGCTTCTTTTCGATGCGGACGTATTCGCGGTCGCGCAGCACGGCCAGCGTCGAGGCATAAGTGGAGGGACGGCCGATGCCGAGTTCCTCCATGCGCTTGACGAGGCTTGCTTCCGTGAAGCGCGGCGGCGGCTCGGTGAAGTGCTGGGTGGCGGCGATGGCTTTCTTGTCGAGCGGATCGCCCGATTTCATCGCCGGCAGCCGCTTGTTCTCCTCGTCGTCGTCGTCGTCCTTGTCCTCGGTGTAGAGGGCGAGGAAGCCATCGAACCGCACCACCTGGCCCGTGGCGCGCAAATCGAGCCGGCGCGTGCCGACCGAGGCGAGGATATCCGCCGTCGTGCGCTCCAGTTCCGCCGATTCCATCTGGCTCGCCACCGTGCGCTTCCAGATGAGATCGTAGAGGCGGAAAGCGTCAGGTTCGAGGTGGGCCTTCATCTGCGCCGGATTGCGGAAAAGGTCGGTGGGGCGGATCGCCTCATGCGCTTCCTGTGCGTTCTTCTGCTTGGAGGAATAGAAGCGCGGCTTTTCCGGCAAATAGCGCGACTGGTAGTTCTTCTCGATGTAGCGGCGGGTCTGCGCCACGGCTTCGGGCGCCATCTGCACGCCGTCGGTTCGCATATAGGTGATCAGGCCGACAGTTTCGCCGCCAATGTCCACGCCCTCATAGAGCCGCTGCGCAACGCGCATGGTGATGGCCGGCGCCATGCCAAGCTTGCGGCTCGCCTCCTGCTGGAGGGTGGAGGTGGTGAAGGGCGCATAGGGGTGGCGACGAGCCGGCTTTGCCTCAACCGAAACCACGGAAAAGCGAGCCGTCTCAAGGTCTTCCCTGAATTTCTTCGCATCGTGCGGATTGCCGATATCGAGGCGGTTGATCTTCTTGCCGTCTGCCCCGACCAGCCTCGCCTCAAAGGATTCTTGTGCAGGGGTCAGCAGGGTTGCGACCAGTGACCAGTATTCGCGCTTGACGAATTTCTCGATCTCAAGTTCGCGGTCGCAGACCAGACGCAGCGCCACCGACTGCACACGCCCTGCCGACCGGGCGCCCGGCAGCTTGCGCCAGAGCACCGGCGAGATGTTGAAGCCGACAAGATAATCGAGTGCGCGGCGGGCGAGATAGGCATCGACGAGTGCCTGATCGATGTCTCGCGGGGCGGCCATGGCATCGGCCACGGCCTGCTTGGTGATCGCGTTGAAGGTGACGCGGTCGACCACCTGCGGCAGCGCCTTTTTCTGGCGCAGCAATTCCTGCACATGCCAGCTGATGGCTTCACCCTCACGATCAGGGTCAGTCGCCAGGATCAGTCGATCGGCCTGCTTCGCCGCGTCCTGAATATCCTTCAGCCGCTTGGCCTTGTCCGGATAAAGCTGCCACTGCATCGCAAAGCCGTCGTCAGGATCGACCGAGCCGTCCTTCGGCGGCAGGTCACGGACGTGGCCATAGGATGCCAGAACCTTGAAATCGCGACCCAGATACTTCTCGATCGTCTTCGCCTTGGCGGGCGATTCCACAATCACCAATTGCATGAAAAATCTATTCCCCGGAATCTCTTACGTACGTACGCGCGAGGGTGGCGTTGACGCGCCGCGCGTCAACCGAAAATTTCCTGTAATGTCGAAGCGGGCTGCTCGATAAACAAGTAGAGCGCGACTGCAACAAGATATCCGCCCACCAGCCCGACGGCGGCAAACAGGTTCGTCGCCAATAACCAGCCAACCCCAAAC
>JAIUNP010000324.1 GCA_020161975.1 Pseudomonadota bacterium | reverse complement strand
AGTGATTGACGGACAGCTCGACAATCATTTCCCGCTCGTCGTCTGGCAGACGGGTTCGGGCACACAGTCCAACATGAATGCCAACGAGGTGATCTCGAACCGCGCCATCGAGATGCTCGGTGGCGAGCTTGGCTCGAAAAAGCCCGTGCATCCGAACGATCACGTCAACATGAGCCAGTCGTCGAACGACACCTATCCGACGGCCATGCACATCGCCGCCGCCGAACAGATTGTTAACGATCTGCTGCCGGCGCTGCGCCATCTCTTGCGTGAACTCAGCATCAAGGCGGACGCCTTCAAGGACATCATCAAGATTGGCCGCACTCATACCCAGGATGCGACGCCGCTCACCCTGGGACAGGAGTTTTCCGGCTACGCAAAGCAGGTCGAAAACGGCATCAAACGCATCGAAATGACGCTGCCGATGCTGATGGAACTTGCACAGGGCGGCACTGCCGTCGGCACAGGCCTCAACGCGCCAAAGGGGTTTGCGGAAAAGGTGGCCGAACGCATTGCCGCCATCACCGGCCTGCCCTTCACTTCCGCGCCCAACAAATTCGAGGCGCTGGCCGCCCATGATGCGATGGTGTTCAGCCACGGCGCCATCAACACGGTGGCGGTGTCGCTGTTCAAGATTGCCAATGACATCCGGTTTCTGGGCTCTGGCCCGCGCTCTGGCCTTGGCGAATTGGCCCTGCCGGAGAACGAGCCTGGCTCATCCATCATGCCGGGCAAGGTCAACCCCACCCAGTCCGAGGCGCTGACCATGGTTTGCGCCCAGATTTTCGGCAACAACGCGACGCTGACCTTCGCCGGCAGCCAGGGCCATTTCGAGCTCAACGTGTTCAACCCCGTGATGGCCTACAATTTCCTGCAATCGGTGCGCCTGCTGGCCGATGCGACCCAGTCCTTTGCCGACAATTGCGTGGTTGGCATCGAAGCGCGGACCGACAACATCAAGGCCGCGCTCGACCGTTCGCTGATGCTCGTCACCGCGCTCGCACCGAAGATCGGCTACGACAACGCGGCAAAAATCGCAAAAACCGCCCACAAGAACGGCACGACCCTGCGCGAGGAGGCGGTCGGCGGCGGCTATGTCACCGATGCGGAATTCAATGCCATCGTCCGCCCGGAGAACATGATCGGCCCGGGGTGATACCGGGGCGATCCGGACTGACCGGGAAAGGAGAAGCCGATGGCGGACATCATCAACCTTCGCAAGGCCCGCAAGGCAAGAGCCCGCGCCGAAGCAGATCAGCGCGCGGTCGAAAACCGCATCCTGCATGGCATGACGCGCGGCGAGAAGGAGCGCATCCGCCTTGAGAAAGAACAGGCCGAGGCAAAAATCACCGGCCTCCGGCTCGTTGGTGCCGCCGCGCCGGACAAGCCGAATTGAGTACGCGTGTCGTCAAGCACTCGCTGTCGATTGCCGGGCACCGCACGTCCGTTTCACTGGAAGCGGCGTTCTGGCAGGAGTTGAAAGCCATCGCCGCCCGGCGCGACATCGGCATCGCCGCACTGGTCGGCGAGATTGACAGCGGTCGCAAGGAGGCAAACCTGTCCTCAGCCATCCGCGTGTTTGTCCTGAATGAGGCACTGAACCGCTGATGCTTCAGCGTTCGCCTGGCGCGGACAACTCAGGCGGAATCAGGTTGAGCGGTGCCGATTGGCTGCCCGTAACCGGCGGATCGAGCGCCTTCCGCAATTCAAGGTTCTGCCGGCGCAGCGTCTCGGCCTTGGCCTCTTCTTCTGCCCGCTGGCGCTCCTGCTCGCTTTGGCGTAGCCGGCGATTGAAGATGACCCGCTCGCGCATGTCCTGTTGCTGCATTTCCAGCGCCTCGGCATCCCGCTGAAGACTGGCGGCCAGAATCCCGTTGAGCAGGGTCTCAACCCCGAGGCTGCGGCGTGGCGCCATCAAAGCCCCCAGCCACTGCACCGTGAATTGCGGCAGCGCGCCTCGCCACCCCGGAGGCGCCGCCACCGCGACGGCGGTCAACCTCAGATCAAGGGCCAGCCGTCCGACATCCACCGTTCCCGAGGCTTCCGTCCGCAATTCCCCCACACTCGAACCGAGAGAAGCCACGCGAGCGTTGCCATCCATCACCACAAGCGAAGCCTTGGCCTGCGGCAGAACAAGCGGAGCCTTGGCAAGATCGGCATCAAGTTTGCGCGTCAGTGTAACGGCATCGCCCGGCGCGGCATTCAGCGGCGTCAGAACGCGCATCAGCGCCGCCGGATCGAGCGCCGGAATGCGCAGATCGCGCAATGACACTTCGCCCGCTCCTGCCAGGGTTTGCGCCAGCTTGGCCATGCTATCACCGGCACCGTTGAGCAGCAGATTGCCATCCGCCAAGCCTTTCGGCCCGTCCGGCCAGAGTCGGGCAACATCCAGCCCCGCCCATTTGAGGCGACTGGTCAGGTCAACGGCCCTGTCGCGACGTTTGAGAACAACGTCTCCCGTCACCCGCGCCGGCCCCACCCGGAACTCGGAATACTCGATGCCAACCACGCCCTCATCGAAGCGGAACACGAACTTCGCGCCGTCGAGCGCAAGACCGCTCAGCCGGGCCTTGCCAGTTTCGATCCACAGGTCGCCCCTCAGCGGCGCAATCACCGGTTTGCCGAACGGTTCCGACGACCAGCGCCCCTCCTTCACGGGGCGGAACCCGGCACCGGTGGCAAGGCCAGCGATGAGATCGAGATCGACGCTGCCCACCCGCAACTGCCCGGCGACCTTGCCGCTGTCACTGAGCCGGAATGCAATTTCCCCCTGAAGCGGATAACCGCCAATGTCCGCCTTGAGATCGGTCACGGTAATCTGGGCCAGATTGCTGAGCACCCGACCGTTGAGTTGCAGCGCAGCTCCGGTCAGCGGCAGCGCGGTGTCTATCTCCATCGCAATCGCCAGCGGTCCAAGATCGCGGCTGTCGGCGGTGATGAGCCCCTCGAACGGCGCAAATGGCTGGAAGATCTTGATCTGCCCGTTCACCCGGCTCGTCAGCCCGGCAAGGTCGATGGCCAGGTTGATATCGAGAGCGCCGCGCAGATTGCCTTTGCCAACGAGCGTGACGGCTCCCGGCAGCGCCGACTGCACCTCACGCTTGCCCGCGCCGATCTGCCGGGCCAGGACAGCGCCATCGGCATTCTCGAACGTCACGTTGAGATCGACTGGAAGCTCGGCTCGCCCCGAAAAACGCCCACCGACCTTGAGCATCGTGGCCGCAAGCCGCCCCTCCGCCGAGATCGAATAGCTCTCATCCGCGTCCTCGTTGCTCAGCGTCGCGACAACGAGCGCCGGCGACAGCAGCGCCGCGCGCTTGCGCAGGCTGCGCGTAAACGCCCCCGGCAGAACCCGCTCGCCCACAGCAAGAATGCCGTCCATGTTGGTTGCATCGAGCTTCAGGGTCATGCGCCGCGCCCCGCCGCCCAGCGTGCCTGATGCGATGAGATTGGCCCCGTCGAGTTCGCTGATCGCCAGCCGTTCGATTGAAACAATGTCGCCATCCCGGCGGGCTTTCACCACAAGCCGCCCGGTTTCCTGTCCGTCCAGCACCAGCTTCAGCGCTTCAAGATCAATCGCGAAGTCAAGATCGGGCTTTTCCTCGCGCTTGTCCCCGCCGTAGGCGAACGCCGGAATATCATCGATGTCGAAGCGCGGACTTTGCAGCGTCAGGGCGAGGCGCGGCACCGGGCGCAGCCCCGGCAAGGCCAGAAGATAGCTCCCTTGCCCTGCAAGATGGGTCGCACCGCGGTCGATCTCGATCCGGTCGACCGAAATCCCATCCTTTAGCGAGGACAGGACCGCCGAGGCCTTGACCCCGACCTGCGCCGTCACCACCCGCTGAATGCCGTTGAACCAGCCATGTAACCGCTCGGGATCGCGACTTTCAAACTGGAGCAACCCGGAGATAAATCCGTTGTCGGACAAAGAGTCGCGGGCAAAATCGACCTTGCTCTGCCCGGGCAGCGCGGCATCGAGGCTCCTGAGCATCAGCCGTCCGCCAGCTTGCTCGGCCACAACATGCACACCTGTCACAGTTTGTCCGCCAATGATCACGCCGCCAATACTGAGGTCGAACAGCCCGTTCGGCAGCAAGGCGCCGCTGGCGCTGCCGCCCATCAACGCCTGAGCCTGACGTATGAGATCGGCGGGCACCGCAAGCTTGGGCTTTCCATCGGGGCCCGGGCGGTCAAAATCGTAGCTGCGCCCTGTCAGGACCAGATCGAGAAAGGGCTCACCCTCAAGGGTAAGGCGACCGCTGCCGGAAAGCGACAGGGGCTGCGGTTCCGCCCCCACGGTCATCGCAATCTCGTCGAGTTGCAGCCTTGTCCGGTCAAACATGACCTTCGCGGTCGAGCGCAGCGGCAATTGCAGGCGACCTTCCGCCTCGAACTGCGGATTGCCGGTCAGCGTGGCCTGCCCCTCGAACCGGGGACTTTCCGCGTTGACCACCAGCGCCCCGTCAA
>JAIUNP010000323.1 GCA_020161975.1 Pseudomonadota bacterium | reverse complement strand
GCATCGGGCGGATGTGATCCTGCCCGGCTCGGCCTATACCGAGAAGTCGGCGACCTATGTGAATACCGAAGGCCGCGTGCAGATTACGGATCGCGCGAGCTTCGCGCCCGGCGATGCCCGCGAAGACTGGGCGGTCCTGCGCGCGCTGTCCGCGGTTCTGGGGCAGACCCTGCCGTTCGACACGCTGGCCGGTTTGCGTCGCAAGCTCTATGAGGCACATCCGCATTTTGCGGCGGTGGATGCCATCACCGGTGGCGATGCGACGCATGTCCAGGCCCTGGCGGGGCTCGGCGGCAAGGCGGGCAAGGCGGGGTTCGTCTCGCCGGTCCGGGATTTCTATCTGACAAACCCGATTGCGCGCGCCTCCGGCGTGATGGCCGAATGTTCGGCCATTGCCCAGCGGCGTGATGCGGCGGCGGCGGAATAAGGGGGCGACGATGGCGGATGTGACGCCGGCACGGCGGAAACCTCAGGGCCTCTCGACGCTCTGGATTCTGCTTGGCTTTGGATTGGCCGCGCTGGTTGGCCTTGGCGTGGTGGGCTGGGGGCTGCACTGGCTCTGGACGAAGACGGACTGGTTCGTGCCGGTGTTGATCATCGCATTGAAGAGTCTCGTTCTTCTCGTGGTGCTGCTGGTGCTGATCGCCTTCTATCTGCTCGCGGATCGCAAGATCTGGGCGGCGGTACAGCTTCGGCGCGGTCCGAATGTGGTGGGTCCGTTCGGCTTGCTGCAATCCTTCGCGGATCTGCTGAAGTTCGTGCTGAAGGAGCCGACGATCCCCGCCGGCGCAGACAAGATCCTGTTCCTGCTCGCCCCGCTGATCACCTGTATCCTCGCGCTTGCGGCCTGGGCGGTCATTCCGGTTGCGGAAGGCTGGGCGATTGCCGATCTGAACGTCGGCGTGCTGTTCATCCTCGCGATTTCGTCGCTGGGCGTTTACGGCGTGATCATCGGCGGCTGGGCCTCGAACTCGAAGTATCCGTTCCTGTCGGCCCTGCGCTCGGCGGCGCAGATGGTCTCCTATGAAGTCTCGATCGGCTTCGTCATCATCACGGTGCTGCTGATCTGCGGCTCCCTGAACCTCAGCGATATCGTGGAGGCGCAGAACAACCGCTACGGTGCGCTTGGCTGGTTTGTCTGGCCGTTGTTCCCGATGTTTGTGATCTTCATCATTTCCGCGCTGGCCGAGACGAACCGTCCGCCCTTCGATCTCGTGGAAGCGGAATCCGAACTCGTCGCCGGCTTCATGTCGGAATACGGCTCGACGCCGTATCTGCTGTTCATGCTCGGCGAATATGTGGCCATCATGTCGATGTGCGCCATGGCGACCATTCTGTTCCTCGGTGGCTGGCTGCCGCCGGTGAACGCTGCGCCCTTCACCTGGGTGCCGGGCGTGATCTGGTTCATCCTCAAGGTCTCGTTCATTTTCTTCCTCTTCGCCATGGCGAAGGCGATGGTGCCGCGCTATCGCTATGACCAGCTGATGCGCCTTGGCTGGAAGGTATTCCTGCCGTTGTCGCTGGCAGCGGTGGTGATCGTTGCCGCCGTGCTCCAGTTCACCGGCTGGTATCGGTACGGCGATACGGCTGCTGGGGTCATGACCCGCACGGGGGCTGCGCCTGTTGAAATCGTGCAGCCGGTTGAGAGGACGCTCTGATGATTGCCCAAGCTGCAAAGGGTCTTCTTCTGAAGGAATTCGTCTCCGCTTTCGGGCTGTCGATGCGGTATTTCTTCAGGCCGAAGGCAACGTTGAACTACCCGTTCGAGAAGGGCGAGCTTTCGCCGCGCTTCCGGGGCGAGCACGCGCTGCGCCGGTATCCCAACGGCGAGGAACGTTGCATCGCCTGCAAGCTGTGCGAGGCCATCTGTCCGGCGCAGGCGATTTCCATCGAGGCCGGCCCGCGCCGGAACGATGGCACCCGCCGCACGACCCGCTATGACATCGACATGACGAAATGCATCTACTGCGGCTTCTGCCAGGAAGCCTGCCCGGTGGATGCGATTGTCGAGGGGCCGAATTTCGAGTTTGCGACCGAAACGCGTGAAGAGCTGTTCTACAACAAGGAAAAGCTCCTTGAGAATGGTGCGCGCTGGGAACGCGAGATCGCGCGGAACATTGCGATGGATGCGCCCTACCGGTAGCGGCAGGGGACGGCGCTGGGCCGCATCTTGTGCGGCGCAGCATGTGACGATAGACCGACCGGCGGGCGATCCCGCCAGCAGAACAGGGCGGAAGCCCGCCCGAGAGACCGAACGATGAGCGCAGTCGTCTTTTTCTTCTATCTGTTCTCGACCATCCTGTTGGCGAGTGCCTTCATGGTGATTGCCGCGCGCAATCCGGTTCATGCGGTGCTGTTCCTGATTCTCGCCTTCTTCAACGCGGCGGGTCTCTTCGTGCTGATGGGGGCCGAGTTCCTCGCCATGCTGCTGGTGGTTGTCTATGTGGGCGCGGTGGCGGTGCTCTTCCTCTTTGTCGTCATGATGCTCGATGTCGATTTCGTCGAACTCAGGCAGGGCTTTCTCAAATATCTCCCGATCGGCGGCATGGTTGCCTTCATCTTCGGCATCGAGCTCGTGCTGGTGCTCGGCACCTGGAAGCTGACGCCGGAAATGATCGAGACGGGCAAGGCGGCAGCCAAGGCGCCCATCGAGGCGATGAACATCCGCGCGCTTGGCCGGGTGCTCTACACCGAGAATTTCTACTTCTTCCAGCTGGCCGGTCTCGTGCTGCTCGTTGCCATGATCGGGGCGATCGTGTTGACGCTGCGTTCGCGCACCGGGGTCAAGCGGCAGGATGTCATGACGCAGAATGCGCGCACCAAGGCGACCGCGATGGACATCAAGAAGGTCGCACCGGGGCAGGGGGTCTGACAATGATCGGTTTGACACATTATCTGGTGCTGTCCGGCATCCTGTTCACGCTGGGCGTGTTCGGCATTTTCATCAACCGGAAGAACGTGATCGTCATCCTGATGTCGATCGAATTGATTCTTCTGTCGGTGAACATCAATTTCGTCGCGTTCTCGAGCTTCCTTGGTGATCTGACAGGCCAGATCTTCGCGCTGCTCATTCTTACGGTGGCGGCGGCGGAGGCGGCCATCGGGCTCGCGATTCTGGTCGTCTATTATCGCAACCGCGGCTCCATCGCGGTCGAAGACATCAACATGATGAAGGGCTGAGCGCACATGTTCCTGAAAGACGGGTCGCGAATTGGCGACGGGAACGTGGGCACGGAGAAGGCATGACCATGTATACAGCCATTGTTTTCCTACCGCTGCTGGGCTTCCTGCTCGCCGGGATTGCCAGTCTTCTCGCCCACAAGCCTGGACGGGATGTGGCTGCCTTTGGCGCTGCGGATCATTCTGCGCACGGGGCGGATGCCGGGCATGGCCATGACCGTCATGCCCACGATGATCATGGCCACGACGATCACCATGCCGTGGTGCCCTCGCCGCACTCGCCGGGTGTGATCAAGTTCTCCGAGTTCATCACCACCGGACTGCTGTTCGTCTCCTGCATCCTGTCGTGGGTTGCGTTCACCAAGATTGCGCTCGGCGGTTCGGAAGGTGTGCGCGTTCCGCTGGGCAACTGGGTGACGTCAGGGGCACTGTCGTTTGACTGGGCGCTCCGGGTCGATCCGCTGACGGCTGTCATGCTGGTCGTGGTGACCACTGTTTCCGCGCTCGTCCATCTGTATTCGATGGGCTACATGCACGACGATCCCTCGCGTCCGCGCTTTTTTGCCTATCTGTCGCTGTTCACCTTCGCCATGCTGATGCTGGTGACGTCCGACAACCTCGTTCAGATGTTCTTCGGCTGGGAGGGTGTGGGTCTGGCATCGTACCTGCTGATCGGCTTCTGGTTCCAGAAGCCCTCGGCCAATGCAGCGGCGATGAAGGCGTTCATCGTCAACCGCGTCGGCGATTTCGGTTTTGCGCTCGGCATCTTCCTCGTGTTCTGGACCTTTGGTTCCGTTTCCCTGGATGCGATCTTCGCCGATGTGCCCGGCAAGGCCGCTGCCACGACAAATTTCCTTGGTCATGACGTGAACATGCTCACGCTGGCTTGCTGCCTGCTGTTCATGGGCGCCATGGGCAAGTCGGCGCAGTTCCTGCTGCACACCTGGCTTCCGGATGCGATGGAAGGCCCGACGCCGGTTTCCGCGCTCATCCATGCGGCAACCATGGTGACGGCAGGCGTGTTCATGGTCGCTCGGTTGTCGCCGCTGTTCGAGTTCGCGCCGTTCGCGCAATCCGTGGTGATCGTGATCGGCGGAACGACAGCGTTCTTTGCCGCGACGATCGGCCTTGTTCAGAACGATATCAAGCGCGTCATCGCGTATTCGACCTGCTCGCAGCTTGGCTACATGTTCGTAGCGCTTGGCGTGGGCGCCTATTCGGCGGGTATCTACCACCTCTTCACGCACGCCTTCTTCAAGGCGCTGCTGTTCCTCTGCCCCGGCTCGGTGATCTATGCGATG
>JAIUNP010000322.1 GCA_020161975.1 Pseudomonadota bacterium | reverse complement strand
GTCGCCTGAGTTCGCGCATGGCCCGCGAAAAGCTCTCGGGCGTCATCCCGAGGCGACCGGCAATCAACTGCTTTTCATAGGGCAGTGTC
Source organism: Pseudomonadota bacterium (assembly GCA_020161975.1). Lineage (GTDB taxonomy): Bacteria > Pseudomonadota > Alphaproteobacteria > Rhizobiales > Beijerinckiaceae > JAIUNP01. The sequence goes on along the minus strand of JAIUNP010000322.1, from coordinate 4,407 downwards.
ACATTCTTGGCGCCAGCCCGTGCCTCGGACAGGTTGAGGATCATCGCCGCCAGACGCGCCGGCCCCGTCATGCCCTTGAGTTCCTCGACATGGGCGACAAGCTGCCGCAGATCTGCGGCAGCCGCCGCCAGCAAGGTCATTGATAGCCGGCTGTCTGCCGCCATCCGCCGCTGGATCATCGCGACATCTAGACACATCAGCCGGACGGGACTGACGGTCTCGGCGCTGGCTGAATAGGGTTTGCCGGTCATGCCTTCCGCCAGCATCAGGGCCCGGCCCGGGCCATGGATGGCGAGCACCGCAGTCTCGCCGGTTGGTGCTGTGCGGAAAAGCTTGACGAGCCCCTTGAGCAGAATGAAACAGGTTCGCGCCTCCTCGCCCCAGGAAAACAGGAGAAGCTCGCGCGGGGCGGCATGGACCCGCTGTCCGTCAAAAAACCGCGAGAAGATCTCTTCCGGCAGGCGACCGAACAGGGTCGAATGGCGGATAGTCCAGATATCCTCCGCCGTCGTCGGCACGATCGTGGCGCAAGGCTTTGCCGCCGCGCTCATGGCTTATTCCGCCGCAAGCAGTCTTGCGCCCGCGCTCTCGAACGGCAGCCCCACCTGTCGCCAGACATCGATGAGTGCCTCGACCAGCCTGTCAATGTGCTGGTCGCTGTGCAGGGGCGTCGGCGTGATGCGTAGCCGTTCCGTTCCGCGCGGAACGGTGGGGTAGTTGATCGGCTGGATGTAGATGCTGTGCCGGGCAAGCAGCATGTCGCAGACAGCCTTGCAGGCGGCAGCATCGCCCACATGCACCGGAATGATATGGGAACCATTCTCCATGATCGGCAGCCCGGCGGCGCGCAGGGCGGCTTTGGTCCGCCCGGCCTGCGTCTGGTGGGTCAGCCGCAGGCCCTGTTGCGCACGGCAGATTTCGATCGCGCGGCAGGCCGCCGCAGCCACGGGCGGCGCCAGTGAGGTCGTGAAGATGAACGAAGGAGCATAACTGCGCACAGCATCGATCACCGCGCGTCCCCCGGTGATGTAGCCGCCCATCGTGCCAAAGCCCTTGGCGAGGGTGCCCTCGATGACATCGATCCGCCCGGCAACGCCATCACGCTCCGAGATGCCTGCGCCGGTGGTTCCGTACAGTCCCACCGCATGAACCTCGTCCACATAGGTCATGGCGCCATGCCGTTCGCAAACCTCGATCAGGGTCCGCAGCGGCGCAATGTCGCCGTCCATCGAATAGAGGCTCTCGAACACGACGAGCTTGGCGCGCCCCTTCGGCTGGGCAGACAGCAGTGTTTCAAGATGCGCAGCATCGTTGTGTCGGAAGATCTGACGTTCACAGCCCGAGCGGCGAACACCCTCGATCATCGAGTTGTGGTTGAGAGCATCCGAAAGGATCAGGCAATCGGGCAAGAGCGAGGCAATGGTCGAAATGCCGGCGAGATTGGAAATCCAGCCCGAGGTGAACACCAGAGCCGCCTCCTTGCCGTGCAGCGCTGCAATTTCCGCCTCGAGCCTGACAACTGCATGGCTGTTGCCCGAGATGTTGCGCGTGCCCCCTGCTCCGACACCGCCCTCGCCGGCTGCCTTCTGCATCGCCTTGATGACTTCAGGATGCCGCCCCATGCCGAGATAGTCATTGGTGCACCAGACCGTGACGGGAACCGTGGCGCCGCCGGAATGGAAGACGGCTTCGGGAAACCGGTCCGCCGTACGCTCGATCTCGGCGAAGACGCGATAACGGTTCTCCCGTTGCAGTGTTGCGCACTTGTCCGCGAAATGCGTCGCATAATCCATAATGCCGCCTCCCGTGAGAGTGTGCGCGCAATGTGCAGCGGAGGGGCCCATGCGGCCTTATCTTTAGTCAAGCAACCTTTGCAGAAAGGACCGGAAAGCGGTTGCCCCAGTCTCGCACGCGTGTCCGCGTCATCGATGTGTTGACCTTCGCCGCGCAGACAGGATCGAGGTGGCCATATGCAGCACCTGGCCTGCCTGATCCACGGTCAATCGCAACGCCCGATTGCCGGAGTAGAAGGTGATACGCCAGCGCCCTTCGTCGTCGCCCTCCCCCGCCTCCAGTCGCGATGTGATGTGGCCTGCCTTCATTCGCGCCCGAACGTCATCGGCCGGCAGGTTGAAGGCCCTGGAAAGGAGTTCCGCGTCGACAACATAACTGTCGTTCTCGCGTTCAACCTCGCTCATGCCCCGTCCCGCCAGTAGTCGTTTGCGGCCGCGACAGTTGCAAAATGCGTCGCGACAACCTGGCTGACAGCGATCAGCGCATCTGGGTCGCCGGCGTATTCCGGTCGCAGACGGTCGCGGACCTCTGCATTCGGCTGGGTCAGCTTGACCGCAAAGCGGGCGAGTTTGACGGCCAGTTCATAACCTTCTTCAGGCGTTGCGGTCCGCAGGGTCGGAAGCCAGCGTGTCATGAGGTGTTCCTTCGGGTTCAGTGGGGGGTACTGTTGGAATGATGCGCCAGGCCGCACCGTCCGCGTCTTCGAACTGCCCGTTGTTCAACGCCCAGAGAAACGCAGCCAGTCCGACCAGCCCGAGAGCGATCGAAAGCGGGACAAGGAAAATGAAGGTCATTGGTCCGTTTCGGCGATGGTGGAATAGGCATGCCAGGTGCCGTGCCCAAGAAGCGGGAAGACAATGATCAGCCCGATGAGCCCCGTTAAGAGCGCCAGACCCAGGCTGAGGACGATAATTGCACCCCAGGCCAGCATGGGGCGGAGATTCTGAAGGGTCATGGCGAAACTGAGCCCCATCGCGGTCAGAGCATCGGTTCGCCGGGCGACCAGCATCGGGATTGAAAAAACGCTGATGGCGAAGGCAAACGCGGCGAAAAGACCGCCGACCAGCGTACCCGTTACGATCAGCGCCCATCCGCGCGGCGTGGTCAGGGTGTTGGTGAGGGCGTCGGCGGCGCCGGGGAACGGCGTTAACCCGAAGAACAGCGCGTAGAGCAAATCCGCCGCGCGCAGCCAGAACAGGACCAGCAGGCCGAGCAACAGCCCGCAGTAGGCGAGTTGCGCCCCCGATGCCGGGCGGAAGGTCAGCATCTGCAACAGGCTGATCCGCTCGCCTTTCGCCCGTCGGCGGCTCTTTTCATAAAGGCCGATGGCCAGGAACGGGCCGATGATGAGAAAGCCCGAAAGCGATGGCAATGCCAGATAGAGCAGGTTGCTGGCGTGCAGCGCCCATAGAACGCCATAAGATATCAGGGTAAGGCCGAGGCCGTAGGCCAGGCTGGACCAGGGCTGGGCCTTGAGATCGCCCCAACCGCTGCGCAGCCAGCCAAGCGCGGCGGACGCTGGCAGGTTGCGCGCATAGGCCGCGACGGGAGGCGTCGGCAATCGAAGGGCGGGGAGTGGTTCCAGCATGGCCTGCCTCCTTTCAGCAGCTCCGTTTGGCGGGCGGGGCGTCGGCAACCACCACGCAATCAGGCTGCGAATTCATTGCAACCAGCAGCAAGCGCACGTTGGCGGTGATGAACAACAGCGTCACGATGATGGCACCAGCGATGGCCAGCCGCTTCTGCGCAGCCGGGCTCATGGCTTGCCGGCCTTGTCGCCCAGCCCGGCAACGTAGAGCGCCAGCAGGTTGATGTCAGTGTCCGAAAGACGTCCTGCCCATGCCGGCATCATGCCGCGCCGACCGTGCTTCAGGGTTTGCTCCACGGAATCGGGGTCCTGCCCGTAAAGCACTGCCCGGTCGGTCAGCGACGGCGCACCAAGGTCGAGGCCGCCCTTGCCGCCCTCACCGTGGCATGCGGCACAGTTTTCGGCAAACAGCGCCGCCGCGCTCCCGCCGGCATGGACGCCGCCTCCGCGCAACTTGGAGACATAGAGCGCCAGCGCGGTTCGGTCGGCTGGCTTGATCCAGTCGAAGGCCGGCATCTCTGCCACCCGCGTCTCGGAATCAGCAGCGTTGATGCCATGCCGGATAGTCACGGCGATCTCCTTGGGGTCCCCGCTCCACAGCCATGAGTGATCGGAAAGCACAGGATAGCCCGGTCCACCCTGCCCTTCCGTGCCGTGGCACGCGGCACAGTTATCGTCGAAAAGCCGCCGGGCGGCAGGCATGGCTTCCTGCATCAGCGCCTTATCGGTGCGAAGCGCAGCAAAATCCGGATTCGCAAACCGCTTGAGCCAGCCCTGCCGCTCTGTCGCAAGAGACCGATAGCCGGCCTCTGCCTCCTGACCCTGGTCGAGTTTCCAGAGCCCGCGCGTGTAACTTCCCCCCAGCGGCCAGGCAGGCAGCAGAATCCAGGCGATGACCGAATATGCGAAGGCCAGAACCAGCGCCCAGATCACCAACCTGGGCAAGGGCGTGTTGAGTTCCTTGATTCCGTTCCAGTCGTGACCGGTTGTGTCATAGCCGGTGACGGGATCGATCTCGCGACGGT
>JAIUNP010000321.1 GCA_020161975.1 Pseudomonadota bacterium | reverse complement strand
CGCCAGGATTCTGCACGATCGTGCCCGAGGCCTGCAGGCCGACGCCGATGCCGTAGGACTGGAACAGGGCCAGCAGCACGGTGAGATAGCGCGTGTACTGGTTGATCTGCCGCCGGCCCGACTCGCCCTCCTTCTTGAGGGCCTCGAGCGTCGGCGAGACCGTCGTCATCAGCTGGATGATGATCGAGGCCGAGATATACGGCATGATGTTGAGCGCGAAGATCGCGAGACGCCCGACCGCGCCGCCCGAGAACATGTTGAAGAGGCCGAGCACGCCCGCCTGCTGGGTCTTGAAGACCTCGGCCAGCGCCTCCGGATTGATGCCGGGCAGCGGGATATAGGTGCCGAGCCGATAAACCAGCAGCACGCCGAGCGTGAACCAGATGCGCTTCTTGAGCTCCTCCGCTTTCGCGAGGGCGCCGAAATTCAGATTTGCCGCAAGCTGTTCTGCTGCCGATGCCATAGCCGTCCCAGTCTCCGTCCCTGCTTGGCGACCGCACGGGAACCCGTGGCACCTGAAGCTCGTTTGACGTTCAGCGGTTTTCCGCCGGAGAAACGGGGCGCGGGAAGCGCGCGCTCAAGGTCCCGGCGAAAGACGCGTTCACGTACTTCCGTCGACATAGTCACGGCGCCGGAGAAAGTCACCCCGGCGCCGTGAGGATTGTTGTCAGGCCTTGGCCTCGGCCAGCACCTTGATCGAGCCGCCGGCCTTCTCGATCGCCGCAACGGCGCTCTTGGAGGCACGGAACACCTCGAAGGCAAGCTTGGCCTTGAGTTCGCCGACGCCGAGGATCTTGACGCCGTCGCGCGGCTTCGAGCAGACGCCCGCCGCCACCAGCGTTTCGATGGTCACGGTCGCCTTCTTGTCGAGCTTGCCGGCATCGACGGCTTCCTGGATCCGGCCGAGGTTGACCTCGTTGAGGTCGGTTGCGCCGATGTTGTTGAAGCCGCGCTTCGGCAGGCGACGATGCAGCGGCATCTGGCCGCCCTCGAAGCCCTTGATCGCAACGCCGGTACGGGCCTTCTGACCCTTGACGCCGCGCCCACCGGTCTTGCCCTTGCCCGAGCCGATACCGCGACCAACGCGGATGCGGTCCTTGGTGGCGCCGACATTATCCCTGAGGTCTGTGAGTTTCATGGTTCTCACTCCCCGACAACGCGCACCATGTGCGCAACCTTGGCGATCATGCCACGGGTCTCGGGCGTATCCACGAGAGTGGCCTTGTTGCCGATCCGGGCGAGACCCAGGCCGGCGAGCACCTTCTTCTGTGCAGCCGGGCGACGAATCGCGCTGCTGTACTGTTCGATGGTGACGGTTTTCGCTGCTTTTGCCATGTCAGACCTCCTTACGCCTCGGCGGCGACTTCGGCGTCAGCACCGATGCGGCGCGACTGGAGGACGGACACCTTCAGGCCACGACGGGCCGCGACCGAACGCGGGCTGTCCTCGGCCTTGAGGGCGGCGATGGTGGCGCGAACCATGTTGTACGGGTTCGACGAGCCCATGGACTTGGCGACGACGTCGGCCATGCCCAGCGTTTCGAACACGGCGCGCATCGGACCACCGGCGATGATGCCGGTGCCTGCCGGCGCCGCGCGCAGGATGACCTTGCCCGAGCCGTGACGGCCATGCACGTCATGATGCAGCGTGCGCCCATCGCGCAGCGGCACGCGGATCAGCGCGCGCTTGGCCGATTCGGTCGCCTTGCGGATTGCCTCGGGAACTTCACGGGCCTTGCCGTGGCCGAAGCCGACGCGGCCCTTCTGGTCGCCAACCACCACGAGAGCGGCAAACGCCATGCGGCGGCCACCCTTCACGGTCTTGGCGACACGGTTGATGTGGACCAGACGATCCACGAATTCGCTGTCGCGTTCCTCGCGGTCGCGATTGCGTTCACCACGCTCTCTTGCCATTTGGTTCTTCCGTTACTTGCGCGGGTGGACCGGACTGGTTCCCGCTCGCTCCGATAAAGGACAACCGCCTTTCGCATTCCCAGCGAAAGGCGGCAACCCCTATTCGTCAAAAAACTGGTGTCTCAGAAGTTGAGACCGCCCTCGCGGGCCCCTTCCGCGAGCGCCTTGACGCGCCCGTGGTAGATGTAGCTGCCGCGATCAAACACGACATCCTTAATACCAGCCTTGATGGCGCGCTCGGCGATGGCCTTGCCAATCGCGGTCGCGGCCGCCATGTCCGCACCGGTCTTGAGACCGGAACGGAGATCCTTCTCCACGGTCGAGGCGGAGGCGAGCGTCACGCCGGCGTTGTCGTCGATGACCTGAGCATAAATCTGCTTGGACGAACGAAACACCGAGAGACGCGGCCGACCAGCCGCAACCTTCTTGATGGAGCGACGCACACGCGCGCGACGCGCCGAAAGGGCCTTGAGATCCTTTGCCATTGTGCGCTCCGATTACTTCTTCTTGCCTTCCTTGCGGAAGATGAACTCGCCTTCGTAACGCACGCCCTTGCCCTTGTAGGGTTCGGGGCCACGATAGGCACGGATTTCAGCAGCCACCTGCCCGACACGCTGGCGGTCGATACCGGCCACCAGAATTTCAGTCGGCTTCGGCGTGGTGATCGTGATCCCGTCCGGGATCCCGTAGTTTACGTCGTGGGAATAGCCGAGCGACAGCTGAAGCTGCTTGCCAGCCACCGCGGCCTTGTAACCAACGCCGGTGATCTCAAGCTTCTTCTCGAAGCCCTTCGACACACCATTGGCAATATTGTTGATCATGGCCCGGGCGGTGCCCCAGTTGGTCCGCGCAATCTTCGACTGCGAGCGCGGAGCAACCGTGATGACGTTGCCATCAACCGTGATCGCAACCTCGTCATGGACGCGGAACGAGAGTTCGCCCTTCGGTCCCTTCACGGAAACCGTCTGGCCATCGACCTTATGGGTCACGCCTGCCGGAATGGTAACCGGCTTCTTGCCTACGCGAGACATGAGACCTCACCTTTCCTTAGAAGACCTTGCAGAGCACTTCGCCGCCGACATTGGCCTCGCGTGCCATATGGTCGGCCATCACGCCCTTCGGGGTCGAAAGGATGGTGATGCCGAGGCCGTTGGCAACGCGCGGCATGGCGGTGACGGCAACATAGACCCGGCGGCCCGGCTTCGACACACGGTCGATCTTCCGGATGACGGGTGTGCCATCGAAGTACTTCAGTTCAATATCGAATTCCGTGCGGCCATTGCCGAGCTCGGTCGTCGAATAGCCACGGATGTAGCCTTCCGACTGGAGCACGTCGAGCACGCGGCCGCGCAGGCGCGAACCGGGCGTCGTCACCTTCGTCTTGCGACGAAGCTGGGCATTACGGATACGGGTGAGCATATCGCCGAGGGGGTCGATCATCGACATCAGATGTCCTCCCTTACCAGCTGGACTTGAGCAGGCCCGGGATCAGGCCCTTGTTGCCAAGCTCACGCAGCGCAATACGGCTGACCTTGAGCTTGCGGTAGAACGCGCGCGGGCGTCCGGTGACTTCGCAGCGGTTGCGAATGCGGTTCGCAGCGCCATTGCGGGGCATCTGCGCCAGCTTCAGCGAGGCGGCGAACCGCTCCTCGATGGGAGCCTCCTGGTTCATCACCAGCGCCTTCAGCGCCGCACGGCGTCCGGCGAATTGCTTCACCAGCTTCTGCCGCTTCTTGTTCTTCTCGATCGAGCTTTTCTTGGCCATCGATCTCTATCTCCTGGTGTCCGCGTTTGAGACGAAACTCAACGAGTCTCGGCTCACTGCCGGAACGGGAAGTTGAACAGCTTCAGAAGCGCACGCGCCTCGTCGTCTGTCTTTGCGGTGGTGCACACGATCACGTCCATGCCCCAGATCTGGTCAACCTTGTCGTAGTTGATCTCCGGGAACACGATGTGCTCCTTGATGCCCATGGCGTAGTTGCCGCGCCCGTCGAAGGACTTGGCATTGAGGCCACGGAAGTCACGGACGCGCGGCAGGGCGATGTTCACCAGCCGATCCGTGAATTCGTACATGCGCTCCTTGCGAAGCGTCACCTTGGCGCCGATCGGCATGTTCTCACGCACCTTGAACTGCGCGATAGCCTTGCGGGCCCGGGTCACGACCGGCTTCTGACCGGCGATCTGCGCGAGATCCGCAGCGGCGACCGAGGCCTTCTTGGAATCGGCGGTAGACTCACCGACGCCCATGTTCAGCACGATCTTGTCGAGCCGGGGGATCTGCATGTCGTTCTTGTAGCCGAACTCTTCCTTGAGCTTCGGCACTGCCTCGTTGAGATAGCGAGCCTTGATGCGGGGAACCGCAGCGTTGCTCATGCTTTCCTCCATTTCCGGGGAGCGACTACGCTCCCAGGGTTCGGGAGAGCGGAAGGGCTTGGAGTCCGGCGAATCCGGCCCGTTTCCTTCCAGCCTCAGTTAGTGACGCATTCCGCCGGTGGCGACCACCGGCGGAACCGTCATTGTCTCACAGTTTCTGTGGAAGCCTAGCCTGAAATCAGGCCTGGCGCTTCCGGGTGGGCTTCTGTGT
>JAIUNP010000320.1 GCA_020161975.1 Pseudomonadota bacterium | reverse complement strand
TTTCGGCCATGCGCTGAAGAATACGCTCATTCCGGTCATCACCATCATGGGCATCAAGCTCGGCTCGCTCGTCGCCTTCGCCATCATTACCGAAACGGTGTTCCAGTGGCCGGGCGTGGGCTTCCTGTTCATCTCCTCCGTCCAGTCGGTCGATGTGCCGATGATGGCGAGTTACCTCATTCTCGTCGCGCTGTTCTTCGTCGTGGTGAACCTCGTGGTCGATCTTGCCTATTTCGCCGTTGATCCACGCCTCAGGATCAGCGCCACAGCGGCGCGGGGGTGAGCCATGACTGACAGCCCCCTGCCCCGCAAACCCGGCCTTGGCGAGCGATGGGCCGCCTTCTGGGATTCCGACATTGCCTGGTCGTTCCGCCATTCACCGCTGGCGATCATCGCCGCGCTCGTGGTGGCGATCATCTTTGTTGCGGCCATTTTCGGACCGTGGTTTGCGCCACAGAATCCGTTTGATCCCTCCAGCCTCAACCTGATGGACGGCAAGACGCCGCCGATGACACCCAACGCCTTCACCGGCACCCGCTTCCTTTTCGGGACTGACGATCAGGGTCGCGACGTGTTCTCGACGATCCTTTACGGCTCGCGCGTGTCGATTCTCGTTGGCTTTGCTGCCGTGGCGCTGGCGATGGGCATCGGCGTCACGCTTGGATTGATTGCCGGCTATCGCGGCGGCTGGGTCGAGAGTTTCATCATGCGCGTGGCGGATATCCAGCTGACGTTCCCTTCCATTCTGGTCGCCCTGATGATCTTCGGAATCTTCAAGGGCTTTTTCCCTGCCGGCAGCCAGAATGATCTGGCCGTGCCGGTGCTGATCATCGCCATCGGCCTGTCCGATTGGCCGCAATATGCCCGCACGGTACGCGGCGTCACCATGGTGGAGCGGAGCAAGGACTATGTCTCCGCCGCGCGGATCATCGGCCAGCATCCGGCCCGGATCATGGCGCGGCACGTACTGCCAAACGTGCTGGGCCCGGTGCTGGTGATTGCCACCCTCGGCCTTGCGTTGGCGATCATCGCGGAGGCGACACTCTCCTATCTCGGGGTCGGCGTGCCGCCCACCCAGCCTTCGCTTGGCACGCTGATCAAGATCGGGCAGGAATATGTCGCGTCCGGCGAATGGTGGATCCTCTTGTTTCCCTCGCTCACCCTGCTCGCACTCGCGCTCTCCGTGAACATTCTCGGCGACTGGCTGCGCGATGCGCTGAATCCGAGGCTGCGCTGATGAGCGAGGCGCTGCTGAAGGTTCAGGATCTCGTCGTCGAGTTTGAAACCCGGCGCGGGCCGCTCCGCGCGGTCGATCGCGTGTCGTTTGACCTCAAGCCTGGAGAAGTGCTGGGGCTGGTGGGCGAATCGGGCGCCGGAAAGTCGCTGACCGGTGCGGCCATCATCGGCCTGCTCGAACCGCCGGGGCATATTGCCGGCGGCTCTGTTTCGCTGAAGGGCGAGCGGATCGACAATATCCCGCGCGAGGCGATGCGCAAGGTGCGCGGAAAGCGCATCGGCATGGTGTTTCAGGACCCGCTGACCTCGCTTAACCCGCTTTATACGGTTGGCGAGCAGTTGACCGAGACGATCCGCACCCATCTGCCACTCAATCAGGCCGAGGCGCGCCAACGCGCCGTTGATCTCCTTGTCGAGGTCGGCATCCCTGCCGCCGAAAAGCGGCTTGAGTCCTATCCGCACGAGTTTTCGGGCGGAATGCGGCAACGCGTCGTGATTGCCCTTGCGCTCGCCGCCGAACCGGAAGTGGTGATCGCCGACGAGCCGACGACCGCGCTCGATGTCTCGGTGCAGGCGCAGATCATCGCGGTGCTGAAACGCCTATGCGCGGAAAAGGGCACGGCGGTCATCCTCGTCACCCACGACATGGGCGTGATCGCGGAAACAGCGGATCGCGTCGCGGTGATGTATGCGGGGCGCATTGTCGAGATCGGCCCGGTGCGCGATGTCATCAAGACGCCGATCCACCCCTACACGCGCGGGCTGATGGGCTCCATCCCCGATCCCTCCGGCGAGGCGGAACGGCTGTTGCAGATCCCCGGCGCCATGCCGCGTCTCAACGCCATTCCGGCGGGCTGCGCCTTCAATCCGCGCTGCGCCTTTGCCGAAGACATCTGCCGCGCCGAGCGTCCGCAGATGCGGCGGATCGGCGCATCCGACGTTGCCTGCCATCTGGCCGAAACCTTCGTGAGGCCGGCATGAGCGCGCTTGTCACCGTCGAGAACCTGACGCGCGTCTTCGACGTGTCGAAGCCGTGGCTGAACCGCGTTATCGAGGGGCATCCGAAGCTGTTCCTCACCGCTGTCGATGATGTTTCCTTTTCCATTCCGAAGGGCAAGACTTTCGCGCTGGTCGGTGAATCTGGCTCCGGCAAGTCGACCATCGCGAAAATGATCGTCGGCCTTGTCCGCCCCACCTCCGGGCGCATCGCCTTCGACGGCACGGACATGGCGGGCATCGGCACCGATGCCGCGAGCCGGCGCTTGCGCAGCCGCTTCCAGATGATCTTTCAGGACCCCTATGCCAGCCTCAATCCAAGAATGCGCGTGGGCGACATCATCGCCGAACCGCTCCGCACCTTCGGGCTGGAAACAGATCGCGCAGCGGTTTCGGCGCGCGTCAGCGAACTCCTCCGTCTCGTCAAGCTCGACCCGCGCGACAGCGTGAAATTCCCGCACGAGTTCTCCGGCGGCCAGCGCCAGCGCATTGCCATTGCCCGCGCGCTCGCCGGGCGCCCGGAGTTCATCGTCTGCGACGAGCCGACCAGCGCGCTCGATGTCTCTGTGCAGGCACAGATCCTCAACCTGATGCGCGACCTTCAGGAGGAGTTCGGCCTTACCTACCTGTTCATCTCGCATAATCTTGCCGTGGTCCGGCACATGGCGAGCGAGGTCGGCGTGCTCTATCTCGGACGGCTGGTCGAAACCGCCCCGACGCGCCAGCTTTTCGCGGCGCCTTCCCACCCTTACACGCGGATGCTGCTGGAATCGGTGCCCGACATCGGCATGACAGGCCGGGCGCGGATGCCGCCGAGCGGGGAAATCCCCAACCCGATCAACCCGCCCGCAGGCTGCCATTATCACCCGCGCTGCCCGCTGGTGCGCGAGGAATGCCGCAGGCAGCGCCCGCCGGTGGTGACGGTGGGTGCCGACCGGGTGATGTGCTTTGCGGCGGGGGAGCCGAGGTAACGCGGCAGGCCACGTCCCCTGCCGTTATGCCGTCAGCATGATCTTGCCAACATGGGCACTCGATTCCATCAGCGCATGCGCCTTGGCCGCCTCGCGCAAGGGGAAGGTCGCATAAATCTGCGGACGCAACGCGCCGGACGCGAACAACGGCCACACCTTCTCCTCCAACTGGCGGGCTATGGCGGCCTTCTGGGCCACGGTGCGCGGACGCAGCGTCGAACCGGTCAGCGTGAGGCGCCGCACCATGATCTTGCGCAGATCCACGGTGCCCATCGGCCCGCCGAGGGTAGCGATCATCACGATCCGTCCATCCATCGCGGCGCAATCGATGTTGCGGGCGGCATAATCTCCGGCCACCATGTCAAGGATGACATCGACACCCTTTTTGCCGGTGAGCGTCCAGGCCTCCGCCGAAAAATCCTGCGTCCGGTAATTGATGCCGGCATCCGCGCCGAGCGCAAGGCAGGCGGCGACCTTCTCGTCGCTGCCCGCCGTGGCAATGACCCTGGCGCCAAACGCCTTTGCAAGCTGGATGGCCGTGGTGCCGATGCCGGAAGAACCGCCGTGCACGAGGAACCACTCGCCGGCCGCCAGCCCACCGCGCTCGAACACATTGGTCCAGACCGTGAAGTAATTTTCCGGCAGGCTCGCCGCCTCGATGATTTCAAGCCCCCTCGGAACCGGCAGGGCCAGCAACTCATCCACGACGCAATATTCGGCATAGCCACCGCCCGGCACCAGCGCGGTCAGCCGATCGGCGATGTTCCAGCGCGTAACGCCCGGCCCGACCGCGACCACCTCACCCGCAACCTCCAGCCCCGGAATGTCCGAAGCACCGGGCGGCGGCGGATAGCTGCCCTGCCGCTGGAATACATCGGGACGATTGACGCCCGCCGCGCGCACCCGCACGAGCACCTGCCCGGCGCCCGGCTGTGGCACGGGCCGAACCTCTGGAACCAGCGCTTCCGGTCCTCCCGGCTGGGGAATGCCAATGGCGGTCATCGTGGCAGGAAGGGTGCGATCCATTTCGGGATTCTCCGGTTGCATTTCAGGACTGGCACAGGGGAACAGCCCTGTCTAGGATGGGGACAATCAGGCCACCGGACCGGATCTGCCATGCGTGATGACGAAGACCGCCCCCGTCCAAAACCCAGACACGACATCGGCCAGGATCTCTCCCTGCTGTCGGTGGCGGAGATCGACGAGCGCATTGCCCTGCTTTCCGAGGAGATCGCGCGGCTTGAGGCCGACCGCAGGCGCAAGGAAGCCTCGAAATCGGCAGCGGACGCTTTTTTCAAACTTTAGCGCCTGTTTTCGCTCCGTGCCGGATC
>JAIUNP010000319.1 GCA_020161975.1 Pseudomonadota bacterium | reverse complement strand
CGCGGCGCCCTTGAGACCCATGATCCAGCGCAGCACATCGCGTTTGAGGCCGGTGACATAGGCAGCCAAAAGCATGAAAGCGACGATGATCGGGGCGACCGTCATGATGACATACTGCCGCCAGGCTTCATCCGTGCGATGCGTCGAAAGGCGGGTGGCAACTGCGAAGGGCGTTCCGGCAACCGGCATCATCGCAAACTCGGCCTTGGAGCCACTTCGGTCGAGCCCCGAAAAGCGGCTGTAGCCCGTCAGAACCGGCGGATCAGCGGGAAGCCAGTCCTCGCCCGAATCCGGCAGTGCGCGCCTTGCGATCATCGCCCCATCCCGGTGGATCAGGGCGAATTCGGCCTCCCCGGGCCGCGGACTGTCAAAGATAGTCTCAATTGCATCACCGTCCGCCAGCAGCAGGGCGGTGCCTCCGGGACCGTGCTTTGCAGGAACGGACAGACGAATGAGGACCAGGGGACGTCCGTTCCAGATCAGGGTCTCGTAGTTCGGGACGGCGCCCTCCGGCTTGGTGAGCGGTGCAGCCGAAGCAACGCCCGTTTCCAGCGCGGCAATCCGTTCGAGATCCTGCTGGGTAAGCGATGGCTCCGTGCTGCCGAGGCAGATCCGCCCATCGGGAAGCGTGGCCAAGGCTGCGCGGTAATCGGAATTGGCCAGGATAGCCGCCATGATGGACGCCGAGCAGGTCGCATTGTCCTGCCGGCCGGCCGCAAGGGTGGCGTAAGTCGCAAGCAGCGTCCTCGCGCCACCGTTCAGCCAGATCGCTGAACGGACTGCAAAACTGCTGGTAAGCTGCTTGCGCCCGTTTTCGATCAGGGCGATGTTCTGCCGGTATTGGCTGTTGGCGACCAACAGCGTTGCAAGCAGAATGGGTGCGATCACCAGCGTGATCATCACCAGGAGCCTGGCCAGCAGGCCGGACTGATTGAAAAAGCGCTTCATCGCGAAAACGATGCTGCCGCTCCGCCCTGCCGGATCACGGCCTCAGTATGTTTGTCTCCCCCGAAATCACCGGATCCGACAATGCCAAGCAGGTCCGCCAGCCGGTTCCGGGCCCGGTTGACCCGGCTTTTGACTGTTCCGAGCGCAACGCCGCACACCTCGGCGGCCTCTTCATAGGAGAGCCCTGAAGCGCCGACCAGAATCAAGACCTCTCGCTGGTCTTCCGGCAATTGTGCCAGGGCCTTGCGGAAGTCGGCCAGATCGACCGCGCTGTTCTGGTCACCCGGGACGCTCATCCGCTCGGAGTAGGCACCGTCGACATCCTGCACTTCGCGGCCACGGCGGCGATAGAGAGAGAAGTAGGTGTTGCGCAGGATGACGAAGAGCCAGGCGCGCAGATTCGTCCCCTGGCGGAAGCTCGCCGCAGCCCCCCAGGCCTTCAGCAGCGTATCCTGAACAAGATCATCCGCCGTCTGCGAGGACCCGGACAACGTGGTGGCGAAGGCCCGCAGGGGCGGGATCTCCTTCACGAGCATTTGTCGAAAGCTTGGCGCCGAGGCCTCAGGGCTGGTCACTGGCCTGCTCCTTGGCTTCAAGTTCGGCGAGCAGGACAAGGAATTGGTCCGGTACGGGGGCGGAAAGCAGATCATCGAAATGCTGCTTGAGCATGTCACCAAGCCTGTCCTGCACCGTCGCGTCGAGCGCTGGCGTATCGGAAGCAGCATTTGAAACCGGCCCTTTGGTCGGAGGTTTTTTTGGTGTCATCTTAAACAGTCCCAGAAGACGGGATTAACATGGGCGGACAGCCCCCCAGCTAACTAACGGCAGAGTCCTGATATGGTTCCGTATAATTTTTTAAAAAATGCCTTGTCAAAAGGCGGGAACTCTACACGTATGTGAGTACGGGAGATCCTAGAAATTGGGGCCCGGAAGGAATGAAAAATGTCAATTGCCCGTGATATTGCCCCCCAGCTCCCTTATCTCCGGCGCTTTGCCCGTGCACTCAGCGGATCCCAGGCCAGCGGCGACGCCTATGTGGTTGCAACCCTTGAGGTGATTGTCGAAGATCCCTCGACCTTCCCACGGAATTTGCCATCGCGGCAAGCGCTCTATCAGGTATTCCTCAAGCTCTGGTCGTCATCGACCGGGCCGGCCCGCGATGCCGGCATCGACCATGCCGCCGATCGCAATCTCGAAGCACTGCCCCCGCTGTCACGGCAGACCTTTCTGCTCCGGACGGTCGAGGAGTTCGGTACCGACGAGGTTGCCGCGATCCTGAACCTGCCGCGCACCAAGGTGCTTGAACTCCTCGAACAGGCAGGGCGCGAGATTGCTGCGCAAGTTGCGACCGAAGTTCTGATCATCGAGGATGAACCCATCATCGCGCTCGACATCGAGGGCATGGTGCAGGATCTCGGCCACGAGGTGACCGGCATCGCCCGCACGCACAAGGAAGCGCTGAAGCTGGTAGGTGAACGCAAACCAGGGCTTGTGCTGGCCGATATCCAGCTTGCCGATGGCAGTTCCGGACTTGAAGCCGTGAATGAGATTCTTGGCAGCGTGAATGTGCCGGTGATTTTCATCACGGCTTATCCGGAGCGCCTGCTGACCGGAGACCGGCCCGAGCCTGCCTTCCTGATCACCAAGCCCTTCCAGACAGACACGGTGAAGGCGGCCATCAGCCAGGCACTGTTCTTCGACCGCAAGGCTGGCAACGCCGCCTGATTCCGCCTGCGACAGCCCAAGAAAACGCGCTCAGGAAAGCACGCAGAAAAAACCTCGCTCCGGCATCCGGAGCGAGGTTTTTTATTTGGCAGCAGATGCTCAGGCCGCGTGGTCCGGCTGATCGGTCTTGGGCGCCTCGGCCGGGGCCTTCGGTGTATGCAGCGCCTTGATCTTTTCGCGTGCGGTCTGGAAGATCACATAGAGGCCGGGGATAACGAAGATACCGACGATCGACGACATCAACATGCCGCCGAACACCGAGGTGCCGACCGCTCTCTGCGTCGCTGCGCCCGCACCCGCCGATTTGACCAGCGGCAACAGGCCAAGAATGAAGGCAAAGGACGTCATCATCACGGCGCGGAACCTGAGATGGGCGCCGCCCAGTGCCGCATCAACGATGCTTTTGCCCTGAGCACGTTCATCCATGGCGAACTCGACGATCAGGATCGCGTTCTTCGCTGCCATCGCGATGAGAATGACGATGCCGATCTGCGCATAGACGTTGTTGTCGAGCCCGGAGACCTTCAGCGACAACATGGCGCCGAAGAGACCCGTTATGACCGACCGGAATGGCCCAGCTCTCATACAGCGCCACGAGGAACAGATAGGCGAAGATGATCGCAAGGATCAGGATCGGACCCGTTTGCCCCGCAGCACGCAGTTCCTGGAAGGCCGTGCCGGTCCACTGGAGCTGATAGCCGCTGGGCAGCGATTTGCTGGCCACCTCCTGCATCGCCGTCATGGCTTCACCGGACGAGTGCCCCGGTGCAGGTCCGCCGTTGATCATCACGCCGCGCAGGTTGTTGTAGCGCGTTACAAAGGCCGGAGCCGTCACCAGCTTGATATCCATGACGCTGGTCAGCGGTACGAGACTGCCATTGCTACTTGGTAGGCGGATGCGGTTGACATCCGTCAACGCCATGCGCGAGTTGGCCTCGGCCTGAACATTCACCTGCCAGGTTCGCCCGAACAGGTTGAAGTCATTGACATAGGCGCCACCCAGCAACGTTCCCATCGTGGAATAGAGCGCGCTGATGTCGATCCCGAGGGCCTGCGCCTTGTCCCGGTCGATCGTCACCTTGAACTGCGGCGTGGCCGCGCTGAACGTGGTGTAGACCGCTTGGAGGCGTGGATCCTGATTGGCATTGGCCAGAAGGCCCCGCGTCACCGCGGCGAGCGTCACCGGATCGGTACCATCAAGACTGATGACGAAGGCCTGGAAGCCGTCGCCCGTGCCCAACCCCATGATCGGCGGCAGGTTGAAGACGATCGACATTGAATCGGTTCGTTGCGCCAGCTGGCTGCTGATGGCGGGAATGACCTTGAAGGCCGACATCGAGGGATCTTTCCGTTCCTCGAAGGGCTTGAGGGTGGCCACGAAGAACGCCCGGTTGGACAGGATCACGCCATCGATGAGCGAGAAGCCGTCGACAATGAAGACATCCTGAACTGCCTTGTTGCCCTGGATGGTCTTCAGGACCTGCTCTGAAACCTTGCTCGTCCGTTCGAGCGCGGCGTCGGCCGGCAACTGGATTTCGCCCATGAAAGCGCCCTGGTCATCAGACGGCAGGAAGCCCGACGGCACGATTTTGGCGAGCCATCCCGTGCCGAAGGCAAAACCGCAGATCAGGATCGCGGCCATGATCGCCTTCCGCGTCAGCGGGCCGACAAGGGCCATATATCCCTTGCCGAGACCTTCGACGCCGACGTTGAACAGGCGGAACAGCCCCTTTGGCGGGCCCTTATGCTTGAGGATGATCGAACACAGCGCCGGCGTAAGCGTCAGCGCATTCAGCGCCGACAGCAGCATCGAACCGGACACAGCGACCGCGAACTGCTTGTAGAGCTGGCCTGTGATGCCGGGAAT
>JAIUNP010000318.1 GCA_020161975.1 Pseudomonadota bacterium | reverse complement strand
GGCGCCGATGGGCTTTCTCAACGATATCTGCGGTCGTCCCGACAACGAAAAGGCCGTGATCCTGCTCGTCGTCGGCCATCCGGCGGAAGGCTGTCAGGTGCCGGTGATCACCAAGAAGCCGCTCGATCAGGTCGCAACCTTTCTCTGAGGCGGGCCACCGCACTCACGGCAGGGTGACGGAAACCTCCTGCGGCGCACCGTTCCTAATATTGTCGTAGAGGATGAGCAGCCGCAGCGTCTTGCCCTTCTCGTCGAGAATGGTCACGGTCTCGGCCTTGCCGGTGTCGCCATCGGGCGCCTTCACCGGCGCGAGCTGGCCGATGGGTTTCAGCGCATCACCCGCAGGATTGAACAGCCAGAGGCTGAAGGTCACCTCGGGTTGTTCGTTGCTTGGGCCGGCAAGCACCAGCAGCCGCCCGTCCTTCAAGGCAGCGAGATCGCGGATGCCGACGCCCGCGCCGAGCGGAACGATGTGGCTTGTCACAATTCCCGGGTCGAGCGGCGCCGTGCCGGCGGCAAAGAGCGCTGTCACCGGCGCGCTGACGATGTGCGCCTTGCCATCCGTAACCGGTGTGCGCAGCCCCACGAAAAGCCGGTCCCCCGCAACGGCCAGTCCCTCGATATTGGTGCCGACCTCCTTTTTCGCGCCGTAGGCCTGGCCGGCAGTGCTTGCCGCCAGCATGTCCGCCACGCGCCACGTCCGCTCGACGGTGGCAGATGTGCCAATGGTGGTGGCGCTCGCCACCTTCACACGGGCGAGCACATAGGCGGAAGCCTTGTACTTTCCCTTGCCGGTGCAGGAGTGCGAGCCGGTGACGTAGAGCATGTCGCCAGATAACGCGATGCCCTCGCCGTCGAGTTCTTCAAACCCGTCCGCGATCATCTTGCCTTTTTCGTTCTTGCACATCGGATTGCGGGCAGTGCCGAGAATGTCCTGCCCCTTGTCCTGATCGAAGATGATCGCGAGCTTCCGCCCCGCGCTTTCGAGCACTGTCCCGGCGAGCCGCCCGATGTCCGCATATTCCACTTCGTCGTTGACGACGAGGCACTCGCGCGCACCATTCGCATCCGGCGCAAGGCAGGCCATGCCCGAGACACCTTCGCCATCCTCTGCGAAGGCGAATTCCTTGCCGATCGTATAGGGCGTGCCGGTCAGCGGCTGCTGGGCGAGGGCAGCTGTGCTGACCGCAAGGAACGCGAGACCGATAATCGCGCGCATCGAAACCTCCTGAAACATGGATTGGGCCTGTACCGGACGGCAGGATACAGGATTTCAGGACGGTGAAATCACCCGAACGAAAGAGCCCCGCCGTTTCCGGCGGGGCTCGCAATCGTTGTAACCAGGCGGGAAGGCTTACTTCCGCTTGAGGGCGGCACCGAGAATGTCGCCCAGCGTGGCGCCGGAGTCGGCCGAGCCGTACTGCGCCATGGCTTCCTTCTCTTCGGCCACTTCCAGCGCCTTGATCGACACCTGGACCTTGCGGGCCTTGCGGTCGAACAGGATGACGCGGGCATCGACCTTCTCGCCGGCAGCGAAGCGCTCGGGGCGCTGCTCGCCACGGTCGCGCGCGATTTCCGAGCGCTTGATGAAGGTCGAAAGGTCGGTGCCGACGAGTTTCACCTCAAGGCCGCCGTCCTTCACCTCGGTCACTTCACAGGTTACGACCTGACCCTTCTTGATTTCGCCGGCGTCGGCGAAGGGGTCACCCGCAACCTGCTTGATGCCGAGCGAGATACGCTCCTTCTCGATGTCCACATCGAGAACGACCGCGCGCACGACGTCGCCCTTCTTGTACTCTTCCATCACCTGCTCGCCCGGACGGTTCCAGTCGAGATCGGAGAGATGGACCATGCCGTCCACATCGCCGTCGAGGCCGATGAACAGGCCGAACTCGGTCTTGTTCTTGACCTCGCCCTCGACCACCGAACCGACGGGATGCTTCTCGACGAAGGCATCCCACGGATTGGCGAGGGTCTGCTTGAGGCCGAGCGAGATACGGCGCTTGACCGAATCCACCTCAAGGATCTGCACTTCCACTTCCTGCGAGGTGGAGAGGATCTTGCCGGGATGGACGTTCTTCTTGGTCCAGGACATTTCCGAGACGTGGATCAGGCCTTCAATGCCCGGCTCCAGTTCAACGAACGCGCCGTAGTCCGTGATGTTGGTCACGCGGCCCGTGAACTTGGCCTCGATCGGGTACTTGGCCTCGATACCAGCCCACGGATCGCCCATCAGCTGCTTCATGCCGAGGCTGATGCGGTGCGTATCCTGGTTGATCTTGATGATCTTGACCTTGACGGTCTGGCCGACAGTCAGCACCTCGGTCGGGTGATTGACGCGGCGCCAGGCGATGTCGGTCACATGCAGCAGGCCGTCGATGCCGCCGAGGTCAACGAACGCACCGTAATCGGTGATGTTCTTGACAACGCCGTCCACGGTCTGGCCTTCCTCGAGGTTCGCACGAGTTCCGAACGGGCTTCGGCGCGGGTCTCTTCGAGAACGGTGCGGCGCGAGACAACAATGTTGCCGCGGCGACGGTCCATCTTGAGGATCTGGAACGGCTGCACAACGCCCATGAGCGGGGTGACATCGCGGATCGGACGAATATCGACCTGTGAACGCGGCAGGAAGGCGACGGCGCCGTCGAGGTCGACGGTGTAGCCGCCCTTGACCTGGTTGAAGATGGTCCCGTTGACCTTCTCCTGCTTCTCGAACGCCTGTTCGAGCTTGACCCAGGATTCCTCACGGCGGGCCTTGTCGCGGCTGATGACAGCTTCGCCCAGCGCGTTCTCCACGCGCTCGAGATAGACCTCAACCTCGTCACCGATCTTGAGGATGACGTCCTTGTTGGGGCCCGTAAATTCCTTCAGCTTGACGCGGCCTTCGGTCTTGAGGCCGACGTCGATCACCGCATCATCCTTCTCGATGGCGACGACCTTGCCCTTGATGACGGTACCTTCCGCCATGTCGGCGCGCTGGAACGATTCTTCGAGCAGCGCGGCGAAATCTTCACGGGCGATATTTGGGTTGGACATTGATGCTCCGGGGAGGCAGGGCCAGAACCTCGAAAAGTAGTGCGCCGGCATGGCGGTTGACTGTCACCCGCATCCGCCGGCCGCTTCCGGCCTTGGAAGCGTGAACTGCCCGGGAGCAGCCCTGCCGACACGTTGAACCAGCGACAAGCGGGCGTTGGCTCAGATCCGGGGCAATCACGCCATCGGATCATGCAAAAAAGGGTGCGTGAGCCGCACCCTCAGGCTTTTCGGCGCCCGTCGATATATTCAACAGCCGAGCGGAAAACCTGTTCTATATCCATTTGGCTGGTATCGAGCAAGTACGCATCCGGCGCCATCGTCATATTTGGCGCATCGCGATTATCGCGCTCGATGAGTTCATCAAGGATGGTGCCTTCCTCAAGATCGGGGCGCTTGGGCTTGAGTTCCAGGAAGCGGCGCCGGGCGCGAACCTCTGGTGTTGCCGTCACCCACAGCTTGATGTCGGCGTTCGGTGCGATCACCGTGCCGATGTCGCGCCCGTCGAGCACGGCGCCGCCTGGCTGGCCGGCGAACTGCTGCTGAAACGCGCGCAGCGCGGTTCTGACGGCCGGAATCGCCGCGACACGGCTTGCGGCCACGCTGGCCTCGTTGCCGCGCAACCGCCCATCGACCAGCCAGGCCGGGGCAAAATTCTGCGCCAGCGCAATTGCCGCATCGGTGTCGGCAAAATCCGAGCCGTTGTCGAGCATCTTGCGGCCCACAGCCCGGTAGAGCAGGCCCGTGTCAAGATGCGGCAGCCGGTAATGCGCGGCCAGCCGCCGGGCGAGGGTGCCCTTGCCCGAAGCAGCGGTTCCGTCAACGGCAATGATCATAATTTGGAACGCTCGACACACACGTAATCGATGCGCGGCTTGGGGCCGACATTCTCGTTGACAGAGCGCACCACTTCCGAGGTGCGGGCAGCCTTGCGGCACTGTTCGATCGAGGGAAACTCGCCAACAACCTGCTGGGTTGGCTGCGTTCCGCCAAACATCTGCACGATCATGATCAGGACATAGGCGTTCATCGCGACCCTCCTTGCAGGGACCCCTCAGGCAAAGGCGCCACCAAGGCGCTTCATCATCGGAATAAAGTCCGGGAAGCTTGTGGCAATGAAGGCCGTATCGTCAACAGTCACGGGGGTTTGGCTCGCAAGACCAAGGCAGAGAAAGCTCATGGCGATCCGGTGATCCATATGGGTTTGGACCGTACCCCCTCCCGCTGCCTTGCCTGCCCCGCCGGTCACGATGAGGTCATCACCCTCGATCCGGTTGGCGATGCCGTTGGCAGTCAAACCAGCCGCCACCGCCGCGAGACGGTCGCTTTCCTTCACGCGAAGCTCGGCAAGGCCGTTCATGCGCGTCTCGCCCGCGGCAAAGGCAGCTGCGACGGACAGGATCGGATATTCGTCAATCATCGCCGGCGCGCGTTCCGCCGGCACGGAAACGCCCTTGAGCCGCGAATGACGCACCGTCAGGTCAGCCACCTCCTCGCCGCCGTCGATCCGGTGGTTCGTTTC
>JAIUNP010000317.1 GCA_020161975.1 Pseudomonadota bacterium | reverse complement strand
CCGTGTTGGCCTGCGTGCCGATCCGCGCCGCGCCCGGATCCTCGCTTTTCGAAAGCGTGTCGACGGTGGCGGTGTCCAAACCGACCGAGGCGAAGAAATCCGACACATATTGCCCGGCCGGCTTGTCGCCGACCTTGCCCGAAGTCGTCATCAGCGAATACTTCCCGTCCTTCGCCGCGATGAGACCGCCGGTCAGGTCAGCGACATCTGGCAGGATGTCGTCAAAGAACGTGTCAGGGTCCGGAATGCCCAAGGCCTCCAGCGTCAGCCCGTTCCGGAGCGCATCGAGCTGTGCCTTCAGTGTGGCTATCTGTTCGATCTGCTTCAGGATCTGCTCGTCGAGCTTCAGGTTCGAGGCGATCATCTCGCGCACCTGCAGCTTGGCCTCGGTCAGCACCTCTCCGATCTTGGCGATGCTGGTGAGGTCGATGGTGGGCACGCCTTGGCCTGCCACTGGGAGCGGTAGCGCCAGTGCTGCGGTGAAGAGAAAGGGGCCGATGCCCCGGATGCGCTTGGGGATCATTCGGAACCAGCCTTTACCTTGATGAATGTTGCGTCGCGGGCGTAAGCTTCGATCCAGAGCGCGTAGCGTGCCTGGTCGACCTTGACCCTTGCGGCCTTGACCCGGTCTACCATCAGCGCGATCCGCACGGCCTCGGCCCGGGCATAGGTATTGAGATCCAGCGCTTCCTTGGCCGACTTGGTGGTCGGGATCTTCTCGATGAGGACGCGGAGCCGTTTCAGCGAAGCCTCGATCTCGAGGCTTGCTTCCATGCCATAGTGCAACCCTGCGTCCGAGACATTGGAGGCCGTGGCGATTGCCATGTCGCGCGGATCGAAGGTGCCGACCTGATCGATGCCGCTGATCTTTGCTGCATAGGCGTTGAAGAACCCGGTAATGCGGACCACGTAGTCCTGAGTTTCCTTGAAGGGCGGGATGCCGCCGTATTTCGAGACATTGCCGGGACCGGCGTTGTAGGCGGCGAGCGCCAGCGGGACTGAGCCAAACTTGTTGAGCTGTGTCAGGAAATACCGGGCACCCCCATCAAGCTGCAGCATCGGGTCGTCATAGTAGGCCGGATAGATGCCGAGATCCTTGGCAGTATCCGGCATCACCTGCGTCAGGCCGAAGGCACCGACGGGTGACCGTGCCCCGATGGAAAACCCGGATTCCTGCTTCACAAGGCTCTGGAACCAGATGCGGAACTCGACCGGGTTGAGACCAGCGCGCGCGAGGCCCGGATGGCCCGCGTATTTCTTCGCGGTAGTGACGATCATCTCCTCGATGCCGGTCTTGCCGTCCCCGAAAAGCCGCGCCGCATAAGGGCTGTCGTCGTCGACATCATAGAGGACTTCCGCCTCGGCGCCCGAGATGACTTCCAGATCACCGATCCAAGGCGTGGTGCCGGTCATCATCGCGAGCGTGGCGTCGAGCGCAGCAAGCTGTTCCTGATGCAACTCGGCAATCCGCGCCTTCTTGTCGGCCTCGAGCTCCCGCGCACCGCTCAGATAGGACATCTGCGCGATCTCGAGGCTGTGCTGGATGATCGACTTGCCATCGGCAATTGGCACACCTTGCGCAAAGGCCGCCAGCGGCAGCGCCGCGGCCATCAGAGCAAGCGCCCTGACAGGTCGTTTGGGTTTAGCGGCAGGGAATGACATCGACGGGCGAGGTATGGCCGCGCGAGACAAGGCCCGCATCCGGGCTTGCGCCCTTGGTGGAAGTCGTCACAGTGGACCCAGCGGTGGCCCAGCAATTGGTCTTGGCGATCGGCATTTCGGCGCAGCCCGCGAGGCCGGAACATCCGATTCCGATAATCATTGTTATGTAAAGTATTGATTTCATTTAACAATCACTCCTTCCAGAATTTCGGTCTCGCAGCGTAGTCAGCACCGAAGGCATTGACTCCGGCCTGACCGCCGCCGAGGGCCGTCAGCAGAGGCCCGAGCGCCTTCAGATCGACGTTGAGAACGGTTGAGCCGCGCGGGGAGCGTGACAGGACCAGCCGCTGACCAGGGATCGGGTTCATTACGAAATCCAGCTCGCCATCGGTCAGCCGGAAGCTGTCGTAGTCGGCCGAGGCCGCTTCACCGTTCGGGAAGAGAAGCTGGTTCGGCAGCGCTTCCAGGATCGACCGGGCTTTCGAGCCGCGGATCTGGCTCGGGAACTGGGTCATCATCACGACGACCACGTTCTTCTTCCGCGCGGTCACCAGCCATTCGGCGAGCTTCCTGGCGAAGTATTCGTCGTCAAGGACCTTCCAGGCCTCGTCGATCAGGATCAGCGTCGGGCGCTTCTCCTCGATCAGCATTTCGATGCGGCGAAAGAGATAGCCGAGGATCGCGGTGCGCTCGGTGCCGAGATCGAGGATTTCGGTGAGATCGACCGCCGTCACATCATGGCTGGTGAAATCCACCACCGGCTCTTTGGCCTCGCCGAACACCCAGCCATATCGGCCGTCCGGTCCCCATTCCCGGAGACGCTGTGCCAGATCGAGGCCATCACCGACATCGCCGAAGAGCTCCTGGAAGCTCTGAAAGTTGCGCAAGCCCTCGCGTGCTTTGCCGTTTTGGGCAATGGCGGACTTGAGCGCCTCGGATTGCAGCGGTGTCATCGGCCCGGAGCGGGATTCCAGAAGGGCCACCAGCCAGTCGAGAAGCCAGGCTTCACCGCGCTCTCCGGCCTCCGTGGCGAGTGGGTTCAGCCCCGTCGGACGTCCTGCGCGCACTTCGGCATAGCGACCGCCAAGGGCATGCACGGCCATCTTTAGACCCGCTTCCTTGTCAAAGATGATCGTCCGGCCCCCAGCCCTCTGGGCCTGGGCGGCAAGGAAGGCCACAGTCGTCGTCTTGCCGCCGCCGGATTTGCCCAAGACGAGGGTATGCCCATTTGTCGGCTCCGCTGTCGGATCGCCCGGTTCGTGGAAGCTGAAGCGGTGGAGCGAGCCCTGCAGTGTCTGAAACGCCGTGATCGGCGTCGCCCAAGGGAGCCGCGCCTTTTCCGTCCCGGTATCGGCAGCATGGAGGGCTGCCATGTCTGCAAAGTTGATCGATGACACCGTCATGTCGCGCGCCCGGTAATCCATGTTGCCGGGATGCATGGCGAAGAAGGCAGCTTCGAGTGCTGTGACCTCGCGCACGAGCCGCATGCCGTTCTGGTGCGCGATACCGCGGATGCGGGCGACCTCTGAGTCGAGGGCAGCTTCCGTTTCCGCAAAGACCGTGATCGTCATCTGATGCACGCCAAAGCCAAGCGTCCCACTTTCGGCCTTGTCCGCCGCCTCGAAGAGCTGGGCTTCCACCGTGGCGGCGATGTCTTCCGCCGACCGCATCTGGGCCACACGACGTTTCACCCGCTCGGCGATGCTGCCCCGTTCAATGGGCGTGTAGCTGTGGGTGATGATCGTGTCCTGCGCGGCTCCGAGCGCATCGAGCATTCCGGGCCAGGTCGCAGTGGCATAGGATTTGACGTAGAGAATGGCTGCGAGTTTCGGGGTCGATGCGCCCTCTTCGATCTCGATCACGCCCTTGCCAAACTGCACGGAGGCCCCGGCAGCATCTTCCGCGATGAGGCAACACGGGCTGCGCGGATGGTCCCGCAACTCGCCGGTCAGAAGCGAGGCTGAGAGGCCGACCAGGCTGCCATCGCTGATCTTCAGCCTGCGCGTCTTGATGCCGAGACCGGTTTCGAGAATGGAGACCACCTCGCGCAATTCTTCCAGCCGCCGGGCGGTGTCTTCGCCCCAGACCCGGGCCGCAGCCTTGCCGAAGAGCGGAACCGCGAGGGGTGCTACTTGCCGTCGGACGACCGTCAGGATCAGCACCGGATCCTGCAGGTTGCGCCGGTCAAGCTCCCGCCCCCAGGACTTGTCGATGTCGGCCGCAAAGCTCGTTCCATGGATCGGCGCGATGCCAGTCTCTGCGGGCCGCATCATCCGGTGCAGGTAGAAGGTGAACCGCTCGTCGAGCGTGTCGAGAAGATGCGCGAAGCTTGCCCGAAGGGCTGAGACCGCAGCCGCACCCGACGTGACGCCGTCGATGCCCGTCACTTCAAGTGACAGCATCAGCGCATTGTCCCGGGTTCGGACGACCTCGTCATCAAGCTCGATGACATAAGGCAGATGGGCGTAGATCTTCGGGTTGGCCGGGATCAGCCGCCCTGCCCTGCCCCGTGCTTTCTCCCGCTCAAGAAACATGGCGCCGCCTCCGGTTCAGGATGGCGAGCGGCGTCACCTGCATCATGACAGCAAAGACGTGATGCCCGTTGGGGTTCACCTTGGTGGCGAGGCGCGCGAGGCCGTACCAGACCGGGGCAGTCAGGAACCACCAGACCGGTTTGAACAGGATGAAGGGCAGCACGGTCATCGCCCCCACTGCCATGGCATAGGGCATCGGCAGGCCGAGAAACCTGGCTTGCCGCGAGAGCCCGAGGATGACCGCGCTTTTCTCCATGGGTTCGGCCCCGCCTCAGCTGAACGACGAACGCAGGTTGGCGACGATGGCAGGCCCCGCGAACACAAGGAAGGCACCGACGACGACCAGTGCCACCCAGGCCCAGG
>JAIUNP010000316.1 GCA_020161975.1 Pseudomonadota bacterium | reverse complement strand
TAGCAGGATGCGCGCCTCGCCGGTATATTTAGGCTTGACGACATTGACGAAAATCACCGCGCCAACGAGCGCCAGCAGGGTCGGAACAAGAATCCAGAGTTTCTTGCGATTAAGCTCCGTGAACACGCCGCCGATGGTGTTGTCACCTTCGGGCAGGCGTCCAAGTTCGGCAGGGTAAGCGCCAGACATAAGCACACGTCTCCAGACTCGTCAGTTCACCAGATTACGAACGAACATGGTTATTGCCGGGTTAATCCCCTGAAAATCAGCGGAAATTCGTAAAACATTAACCATAAGTGCCGATGCTCGGGGCCAGAACAAACGTTGAGTCCCGTCACGCCATGAAACGATCGAACGCATTCATTGCCGTGCTGGCGGCCCTGCAGCTCGCGGGCTGCGCGCCGACAGTCATGCCGCCGGATGTGCTCCAGGCCAGTCTGCATGAACCGTATACGCTGAGCGCCGGCGACAAGCTGCGCATC
Source organism: Pseudomonadota bacterium (assembly GCA_020161975.1). Taxonomy (GTDB): domain Bacteria; phylum Pseudomonadota; class Alphaproteobacteria; order Rhizobiales; family Beijerinckiaceae; genus JAIUNP01. The sequence goes on along the minus strand of JAIUNP010000316.1, from coordinate 4,077 downwards.
ATCGTTTTCGGGCAGGATGCGCTGTCGAACATCTATGCCGTGGACGGCGCGGGCCGGATTTCGATGCCGTTGATCGGCGCGGTGGACGCGCGCGGCCTGACCACCGGCGCGCTCGAAAAATCCATCGAAGGGCGCCTGCGCAACGGCTTCCTGCGCGAGCCGAAGGTCAGCGTCGAGGTGGATACCTACCGCCCCTTCTTCATTCTCGGCGAGGTGACCACATCCGGGCAATATCCTTACGTCAACAACATGACGATCCAGACCGCCGTGGCGATTGCCGGTGGCTATTCCCCCCGCGCCGCACGAACCTATGCCGAGGTGACGCGCGTGGTGAATGGCGATCTTGTCACCGTCAATGTTCCTGTGACCACACCCATTCGCCCCGGCGACACCGTGGTCGTCAAAGAGCGCTTCTTCTGAGCGTGAGGTGGGTTCGATGAGCGGGCTGCGCATCCTTTACGTTTTCCGCGCGCCGCTGGGCGGTCTGTTCCGCCAGGTGATTGATCTCGTGCGGCATCAGGCCGAGGCGGGGCACCAGATCGGCATCGTCGCCGATTCCATGACTGGCGGCGCAAGAGCCGAAGAGGTGTTCGCCGAACTCGGGCCGATGTGCCCGCTTGGCATTCACCGGATGCCGATGCACCGCAATCCGCACCCCAGCGACGTGACCAACATCCGCGCCATCGCCCGGCTCGCGCGCGAACTCAACGTCGATGTCATCCATGGCCATGGCTCGAAGGGCGGGCTTTATGCGCGGTTTGACGCATCGCTCTGGCGGAACGGGCCGGTTCGCGCCTACACGCCCCACGGCGGCAGCTTCAACTACCGGCCCGGCACGCTCGTCAGCAAGCTCTACATGCTGACCGAGACGTTTCTTGAACGGGGAACCGATCTCTTCACCTTTGAAAGCGCCTATATCGGCAGCCGCTTCCACGAGGAAGTCGGCCAGACGGACAAGCTGGTCCGCGTGGTGCTGAACGGGCTCTATCCGCATGAATTCGAGCCACGGAAAACCGTCGAAAATCCAACCGACTTCCTGTTCATCGGCGAGTTGCGGGCGGCCAAAGGCATCGACACTCTGCTGAAAGCGGTTGCCCGCCTCTCAACCAACGGCAAGACTCCGACGATCACCATCATTGGCGGCGGGCCGGACGAGGCGCTGCTCAAATCCATGACGGTGGAACTCGGCATCGCAAAGCAGGCGACGTTCACCGGGCCAATGCCCGGTGCGGAAGGGCTGAAGCGCGGGCGCATCATGGTCGTGCCGTCGCGGGCCGAATCCCTGCCCTATATCGTTCTGGAGGCGGTAGCCGCGCAGGTGCCGCTGATCACCACGAATGTCGGCGGCATTCCCGAGATCGTGGGTCAGGATTATGACTGGATGATCCCGCCGGAAGATCTCGACCGGCTGACCGCCCTGATGGGCGAAGCGCTCACCTTGTCACCCGAGGCGCTGGCGAGCCGCTCGCTTGCGCTGGCGGACCGCGCGCGCCCGATCTTCGACGTTAGCAAGATGGCCAATGCCGTCATTGCGGCGCATCGCGAAGCCATCGCGCTGCGGAAGAGCCGGGCCTGACACCGCAAAGGCGGGAACGATGATGGTTGAACACGACACATCGACCGCACCACCGCCCCCACCGGAGGCGCCGGCACGGCCCCGGCTGGCCGAGACGGTGGGGCAGCCCACCCGCCGCAACGAGATTTCACCCGTGATGGTGGCCGGCGCAGCCCGGCTGCTCGACTTCGTCCTGGTCGCGACCATCGGCGCGCTGATCACCTATCTCTGGATTCCGGCACATGAAGCCGTAAAGCCCCAGTACTGGTGGGCGGTGCCCGGCGTGGCGTTGACGACGGTTGTGATTCTCCAGAATCTCGGCGTCTACCGGATCAGCAATTTCCGACAGGTCTTCCGCCCGGCGCTCGCCATCGTCGGCGGCTATTCCACCGTCTTCTTCGCCCTGATGGCGGTCGTCTTCTTCCTCAAGCTGGAAGGTGTGTTTTCGCGCGTCGTCTTCGGCGGCTGGTTTATCTTTGGCTTGATGGCGCTCCTGGTCCGGCATGTTCTTCTCAATGCGGTCGTCCGGTCCCTCACCCGGCGCGGGCTTCTCGATCGGCGCACCGCCATTGTCGGCGGCGGCGACCATGCACTCGAGCTGATCAACGCCCTCAACGCAGGCGAGGCGAATGACATCCGAATCTGCGGCATTTTCGATGATCGGGATGAGCTGCGCTCGCCCGATCTCGTTGCGGGCTATCCCCGGCTTGGCAGCGTCGATGATCTGATCGCCTATGCCCGCAATGTCCGGGTCGATCTTGTCATCTTCACACTGCCGGTGACGGCGGAGGAACGCATCCTCGCGATGCTGCGCAAGTTGTGGGTCTTGCCCGTCGATATCCGCCTTTCTGCGCATACGCAGCGGCTGCGCCTGCGGCCGCGTAGCTATTCCTTCATCGGCTCGGTGCCGATGTTCGATGTTGCGGACAAGCCCTTCAACGATCGGGACATCATTATCAAGGCGCTGTTCGACCGGGTGATCGGCTCGCTGCTTCTGGTGCTGCTCTCGCCTGTCATGCTGCTGGCCGCGCTGGCGGTTAAGCTCGATTCGCCCGGACCGGTGCTGTTCCGACAGAAGCGCTACGGCTTCAACAACCAGCTCGTCGAGGTGCTCAAGTTCCGCTCGATGCATGTGGGCGACGCCGATCATGACGCGCGCAAGCTGGTGACGCGGGACGATCCGCGCGTCACCCGTGTCGGGCGTTTCCTGCGCCGTACCTCCATCGACGAACTGCCGCAGCTCTTCAATGTCGTATTCGGCGGCAGTCTGTCGCTGGTTGGGCCGCGCCCCCATGCCATTCACGCCAAGGCCGAGAACCGCCTCTATGACGAGGTGGTCGACGGCTATTTCGCGCGTCACAAGGTGAAGCCCGGCATCACCGGCTGGGCGCAGATCAACGGCTGGCGCGGGGAGACCGACACGCGCGAGAAGATCCAGCGCCGCGTCGAGCATGACCTCTTCTACATCGAGAACTGGTCGGTTCTGCTCGACCTCTACATTCTCATCCGCACGCCTTTCGCACTCATCAACGGTGACAGGGCCTACTGATGCACGCTTCGATTTATCCGGCGCCCTATGCCACCCTGCCCCATACCGAACGCACCCGGCGCAGCATGGGCGATATCATCCGGCTGACGTTGCTCTGGCTTGCCATCTATTCAAGCTCGGTCGTCCTGCTCGATATTTTCTACAACGTTTTCATCCTGGCGGCGCTGGGCGCCTTCCTGCTGACGGGGCTGAAGATCGACCGGCTCAACATGCCGTTCATTTTCTTTCTCGTGATCTACAATCTCGGCGCGCTGATCGCCTTCCAGCCCTATATCGATTTCGAATGGAGCCGCGAGTTCGTCATCGGCACCAATTTCGTCGCCGTCACCGCCATCTTCTTCTGCCTGATGTTGAACGAGGATGCGCTGACATGACTGAATGTCTGCCGTTCCGCCTTCATCATCGGCGCCGTGCAGGCCGCGACCGCAGGCATTCTGGGCTATGCCAATGTCGCGGGTCTCGGCGAAATCTTCTCGATGTATGGCCGCGCCTCCGGCACCTTTCGCGACCCCAACGTGCTTGGCCCGTTTCTGGTGCTGCCGGCTCTTTATCTGCTGTGGGACATCTTCCACGGCGGACGATACATGGCCGTGAAATCGGTCTCTCTTGTCATCATCGTCACCGGTCTGTTCCTGTCATTCTCACGCGGGGCCTGGGGCTCGATCGTGGTGGGAGCCGGCACGATGATCGTGCTCGCCTATTACACCAGCGAAGATCGTCGCCTCAGAAACCGGGTCGTCAAGGGCTGCATTCTTGCCCTGGTGGCGTTGACGATCATTCTCACCATCGCGCTCTCCATCGACGATGTGGCACAGGTCTTCGCCGACCGCTTCGTACTCCAGAAGGACTATGACTCCGGCCCTTCCGGCCGTTTCGGCAACCAGAAGCGTTCGATCCCCGAACTGCTCGTCCGCCCCTTCGGCTATGGCCCCAACCGCCATGGCCTGTTCTGGCCGGAGAACCCGCATAACGT
>JAIUNP010000315.1 GCA_020161975.1 Pseudomonadota bacterium | reverse complement strand
CATCGGAATCGGTGTGACCCTGGATTTCGATGGTCATTGTCGGGCAGGCCCGAACCGCAGCCGCCAAGGCTTCCAGCACCGGACGTGAATCCGCCCGGATCCGCGCGCTCGCCACGTTGAAGTAGATCTGTTCCTTGCCGAGAATATCCCGGAACTTGATCTGGCAGAGATCCACCACTGTCGGCGCAGGCGCGACCACGACCGGAGCCGGCGCAGGCGGGATGACCGCATCCACCTTCGGCAGGTCCGGCGGCGCAATCGAGACCGGCGGCGGCGCGACCACGACGGGCGCAGGAGCCGGCGGGATCACCGCATCCACCTTCGGCAGGTTCGGCGACGCAATCGGGGCCGGAGGGGGCGGCGGCGGTGCAATCAGGCGGATGCCCGAACCATCGAACGCAAAGCCCGCCGGCAGCCCGGTAAGCGCAGCCTTGATCGCATCCGGCAGGCTCTTGTCCATCGTTTCGCCGGTGATGCGGATAGCCTTGTCGGTGATGGTGCCCACAGCGCCTGTGCCGAGCTTGGCCAGTTGGCCAAGCGTACCGGTGACGGCATCGACAAAGCCACTCGGCGCGCCAAGCGCCAGCTTCATCTGGTCCACAATCCGATCTGACGGGAACAGACGCTTTGCCGCGTCAAGCACCCCGGTGCGAACCGCTTCGCTCGGAACCGTGCCGCCAAGCGTCAGGGCGCCGGCCGCGCGATTGGCCGACCAGATGTAGGGGGAGGCCACCGGCCCGGTGATCTTCTCCTGAACGAGCTTCAACCCACCGGGCAGTGCGCCCTTCAGCGCGCCGGTCACGGCTTCATAGATCGATACATCCGGGGCTTCGCCGCTCAGCGAAAGACCATCGTTGCTGAGGCTGGCGACGCCGGATTTCAGCTTGGCGAGATGTCCGAGGAAGAAGCCCGACGCTGCACCGAAATTGACGCTGTCCGGCAATCCCCCCGCAACGCGGGTCTGATCGACCACGCGGGCTGCAACCGCCTTGGCTGCTTCCAGCAACGGCGCACGCGCCGATTCCGACGGCAGATAACCCGCAAGCGTCACCTGATCATTCGCCTTGGTCGCAGAAAAGGCGAAGGGCGAGACGACGGGCGGCAGAATCTCTGCCTTGGCCAGGGTCGCTCCGCCCGGAAGGGTCTTCAACGCAGCGGTGACGGCATCAAAGCCGGGAAAGTTGATCGCGCGGCCGCTCAGGCTGAAGGCGTGATCTGACAGGCTTGCAACGCCAGACGTAAGCTTGCCGAGTTGCGCAAGGCCGAAGGCCATGGCGGGAGCATAGGGCGCCGGGGCACCCCGCGCTTCCTTCAACTGATCAACAACCTCGGCGTTCGGGAACGCGGCTTTCGCGCCGCTGACCAGTGCCGCGCGAACGGCATCGCCAGGCACGTAGCCCGCAAGCGTCACCTTGTTGCCTTCACGGGTCGCAGAAACAGTATAGGGCTTCAACTCCGGGCTGACCGTGGTGGAATCGACCACCTGCCGCACGCCCCAGGTACGTCCCGCAGCATCCACAGCCAGACGCCGCGTTTCGGGGTTTGGCGCCTCGCCGGAAAGCACCGCATCGCGGCCCGAAAGCGTGGCCTTCGCCCACGGAATGCCCGATTGCGTGAAGACATCCGCCGAGCGGCGGGCAAGATCGCCCTCGATCGGCCCGATATTCAAGCTGTTCATAAGGGCGAACAACAAGGCGAGCGGCAAAAGCCCCCACCACCACTTCTTAGGCTGACACATCCTGTCCCCCGCTTCTGAGCCGCGCGCGGCATAACGAAAAGTCCCGGCTGCTGCCCACGCACCGGAACGTTAACCAATTAGTAACAAGTCCAATTGTCCTGACAAGCACTATTTCATCAATCGAGCAAAAGACCGTTCGTAGTACGGCGGCGCAGCGGATTTGCATGGTTGACCATGGGCTTATTGCTGCGCGGCTCGCGGCGGCCATGCCCATGTCCCCTGCCCTTTTTCCGAAGGCTTGCGGCAAAAAGAAACCCCGGGTCTTTCGACCCAGGGCTCTTTGACTGAAATCTCGGTTAGGAGATTAGAAGTCGCGCTGGAAGCGGATACGGGCAGTGATGCCGTCGTACTTCGACTTCGTCGCGTAGAGCGCGGTCGGCGAAGCAACCGTGCCCTTCGGGTCGAGGTAGTTGTACATGACTTCGGTGCCGATCGTGAAGTTACGAACCGGGATCCAGTTGATGCGACCGCCGACCGCGTAGGTCTTGAAGTCGTTGAAGGCAGCAACCGAACCGGAGTAGTTCACGTCGCCGTAGCCGGCGTACACAGCACCCTGGATGGTCGGGGTGAAGTTGTGCACGAACGAACCGACGATCGACCAAGCCTTGGCCTTCTTCAGGTTGCCAACGGCATCGACGTAGCCGTCAACAGCAAGAACGGTACCGTTGAGACCACCGAAGGTGCCAGCGCCGAGGTGACGGGCAGCGCCCGAGAAGTCGGTGGCGCCGTCGCCGTAAGCGGCCTGCAGGTAGAGGTAGTCGCCAGCCGCGATCGACGGCAGGTTGACCTTCACGCCGCCCTGGATGGCCCAGCCGTACTCGGTGTCGACGTAGCCGCCAACGAGGTCACGGTTCGAAACGCGGATCTCGTGCAGAGCAGCCGAGAGCTGAGCCGAACCCCAAGCCTGGTCGATGCGGATGTTGCCAACGAGGTCAGGCATGGCCTGGCCAGCGTAAGCAACGCCACCGACGGTCGGAGCGGTCGAGGCAGTAGCGACGCCCATGCGGCGGTTGCCGATCGAGTCTTCAACCGACAGGGTGGCCGAGATGCCGCCGCCGAAGGTGAAGGTGTAGGCGAACAGATCCGTGTTGCCACGATCCGAACCCGGCAGGCCGGTGTAGTTGTCGGAGTTGGCGTAGAAGTCGAAGAACGACGCCGAACGACCAGCGGTGAAGAAGCCCGACGTGCCAGTGTAGAACTGGATGAAGGCCTTATCGAGAATGCCGTTCGAGAGCGAGTTCTGGGCGTTGTTGCCCAGGTTGGTCAGCGAAGCGCCAACGTAACGGCCCGAGAGCGAGCTGATCTCGTAGCGGATGAACGTACGGAGCAGACCGTAGGACGTGGTCTGGCGAACGTCAGCCTCGAGACGGCCCGTCGCACGGAACGACGAGGTGTCGTCGCCGCGGGTGTACGGCGTGGCATACAGGTACTCAGCGCGAACACGACCGCCGAGCTTGATGCAAACGTCCGAACCCGGGATGTACCAGAAGCCGGCGCCATGGGCCGAGCAAACCTTAACGTACTCGACGGGAGACGGCTTCTTAACGCCGAGATCCGCAGCCGAGGCACCGGCAACAGCGACGAGACCAGCCGCCGAACCGAGAAGAAGGCTCTTGAAGAGCTTCATTGTTGACCTCCAAAAATCAATATCGAGACCCAAGGGACCGAAGCTTTACCTAAGCGCCGCTTTCTTATCCCCTTTGCGGCTATGCGCCCCAGCGAGCCGGTGACACATAGTTCGCGCCGGGGAGCCCCCGTCGCATCGCCAACATACGCATCGGCGCTGACCGTTCAACCGCTCAATCGCCGCAAGGGCGCCCCGGTGTGGCCTTTTCAAAGGCGTGTTGCACAAACATCACGCAATCCGGCGTTGCCGGCGCAATGTCTTGAGAGAACGTTAATTTCGGTGCCGGATTGGTCAAATTCGCGCTGTTTTCGCGTCAAATCACGCCGGTCGCGCGCCGCGCCCGAACAGCGTCGACATCAATGCGCAGGGGGGCAGCATCCGCCGCGCCGGGTTTGGTCACGGCCAGCGCGCCGCAGGCATTGGCAAATGCGAGGGCATCGGCGAGCGATTCTCCCTCGGCAAGCGCAACCGCCAGACCGGCATTGAACGAATCGCCGGCGGCGACCGTATCGACCACGGAAACTGGAATCGGCGCGAGGCTGCCGCTTTCGGTCGGGCTCCGGTAGATGAGCCCCTTGCCGCCCAGCTTAACGATGGCGGCGCCATACCCTTGCCCCAGCAGCGCCGCCGCGGCGCTCTGTGCCGAATCGTGGTCGCTCACCGCCATTCCGGTCAACTGGCGAGCTTCCGTTTCGTTCGGGGTGACGAGATCGACGAGCGGGATGAGATCGGGGTGGATGCCGTCAGCCGGCACAGGCGCGGGGTCGAGCACGACCAACCCGCCTGCGGCCTTCACGATTCGCGCCGCCGCGATGGCGGCCTCGGCTGGCGTTTCGCATTGCAAGAGCAGGACGCGCGTGCGCGCAAGCTCTGCGGATGCAGCCGCCACATGCGCGGGCGAGACGAGACCGTTGGCGCCCGCGACAACGAGGATCGCGTTCTGTCCGGCATGATCGATGCTGATCGTGGCGATGCCCGTGCCGGTGTCGGTCACGCGCCCGACATGGGCGAGCGGCACGTCGAAGCGCGCAAGCTCCTGCCGGGCAAGGCTGGCAAAGCCGTCCGCTCCGGTCAGGCCGACAAAAACGATCTCGGCGCCGAGTTTCCGCGCGGCCACGGCCTGATTGGCGCCCTTGCCCCCCAGTGCAAGCGCGGCGCTCTTGCCGTGCAGTGTCTCGCCCGGTTGCGGAATTCGGGAAGTGCGCACCGCGATGTCGATGTTGATGGACCCGACAAC
>JAIUNP010000314.1 GCA_020161975.1 Pseudomonadota bacterium | reverse complement strand
CTTGGGCGGCGATCCCTGGCTGCGGGTGACCCGGGAAGCCCGCGCCGAACTTGCCCAGGCAAATCCGCAGCGACGCCTGGTCCAGCCATCCGAAGTGGCCGACGCCGCGCTCTGGCTCGTTGGCAGCGGTGCTCAATCGATCACAGGACAGACAATCGCCGTGGCCGGCGGAGAGGTGATGACATGACAGGCACGACACCAGCTCGCACCACGCAACGGCCGTTCCGGGACTATCGGCCCAGCCATTTTGCCTGGGAGGTCAGCGAGGATGGCCGCGTGGCGACCATCCGCCTGAACCGGCCAGAACGGAAGAACCCGCTTACCTTCGAATCCTACGCCGAACTGCGAGACCTTTTCCGTGACCTGCAATTTGCCTCGGATGTGCGCGCCATCGTGTTGGCAGGCTCGGGCGGCAACTTCTGCTCGGGCGGAGATGTGTTCGAGATTATAGAGCCGCTGACGCGCATGGCCATGCCCGAGCTGCTCGCCTTTACAAGGATGACAGGTTCGGTCGTTACCGCGATGCATCATTGCCCGCAGCCCATCATCGCGGCCGTGGACGGCATCTGCGCAGGCGCAGGCGCAATCCTCGCCATGGCATCAAACCTTCGCCTTGCAACACCAGCGGCCAAGACCGCGTTTCTGTTCACGCGCGTCGGCCTTGCGGGCGCGGACATGGGGGCCTGCGGTATCCTGCCCCGCATCATCGGGCAGGGCAGGGCTGCCGAACTTCTGTTCACCGGCCGCGTGATGAGCGCCGAGGAGGGTGCCAGCTGGGGCTTCTATAATGCCCTCCATCCTGGCGACGTTCTTGAGGCCGAGGCATCAAAGCTCGCCCATACGCTGGCCGACGGGCCCTGGTTCGCCCATCAGATGACCAAAACCATGCTCAATCAGGAATGGGCAATGGGCATCGAGGAACTCGTGGAATCCGAAGCGCAGGCCCAGGCGATCTGCATGGCGACGGGCGATTTCCGCCGCGCCTTCGAGGCGTTCGCGGCAAAACAGAAGCCGAAGTTCGAGGGCAATTGATGCGATCCGCCCCGACCCGAGAGCACCTCCACTGGCCGTTCTTCGATGTCGGCCATCGCGCCTTTGCCGAGCGCCTCGATGCTTTTGCCGGATCGGGCGCGCTCGCAAAACTTGACCATCATGATGTTGATACAACCTGCCGAAAACTCGCGCGCCGGCTGGGTGAGGCAGGATTGCTCGCGGCCTGCGTCGCCGATCCCACGGGCACCGCAGAGACAATCGACTCACGCAAGGCCTGCCTTGCTCGTGAAACGCTCGCCTGGCACGATGGCCTTGCCGATTTTGCCTTTGCCATGCAGGGGTTGGGCTCGGGCCCCATCGGACTTGAGGGTACGCCGGAACAACGCCACATCGTGTTGCCGAAAACGTTGAGCGGTGAATGGCTCGCAGCCTTCGCCCTGTCGGAAAAGGAGGCGGGTTCAGACGTTGCGGCTATGACAGCCAGTGCCCGTCGTGAGGGTGCGTTCTACGTTCTCAATGGCGAAAAGACATGGATTTCCAACGGCGGAATCGCGGATGTCTATTGCGTCTTCGTGCGCTCCGGCGAAGCGCCCGGAGCACGCGGTCTTTCATGCTTTCTGGTCCATCCTGACGATCCCGGGTTTTCGATCGCCGAACGCATCGACGTGATCTCGCCTCATCCTTTGGCGACGATTCGGTTCGAGAATTGTCGTCTGCCGGACGAAAGGCTCGTCGGGGCTCCCGGCGGGGGCTTCAAACTCGCCATGCGCACGCTCGATATCTTCCGCGCTTCAGTGGCCGCCGCCGCGCTCGGGTTCGCCCGGCGCGCGCAGGACGAGGCGCTGGATCACGCGCGCCAGCGTCGCATGTTTGGCGCCACCCTCGCAGACCTCCAATTCACGCAAGGTGCGCTCGGCGACATGGCGACGGGCATTGATGGCGCGGCGCTGCTGACATATCGCGCGGCATGGCGACGCGACGTGCAGCGACTGCCCGCCACCAAGGAAGCCGCCATGGCCAAAATGTCCGCAACTGAGACCGCACAGGCGGTCATTGATCGCGCTGTCCAGATGTTTGGGGGACGCGGCGTGAAGATCGGCGAAATGGTGGAACGGCTCTACCGCGACATCCGCGCTCTGCGCATCTATGAAGGCGCAACCGAAGTGCAGAAACTCATCATTGCCCGCGAACTGATCCGGGAAGGCTGATCCAATGGTTCCTCTCATACCAATCCAGCCTGAGGGCTGGGCAGCGCCGAAAGGCTATTCCAATGGCCTCGTTGGACAGGGACGCACGCTTTTTGTCGGCGGGCAGATCGGTTGGAACGCGCAATGCATCTTTGAAACTGATGACCTCGTCGAACAGTTGCGCCAGACTTTGCGCAACGTGCTCGATATCGTGCGCACCGCCGGCGGCGCGCCAGAGAACATCGCCATGATGACCTGGTATTTGACCGACAAGCATGATTACCTCAAAAATCTCAAGGAATTAGGCAAAGTTTATCGGGAGGAGATGGGGCGGCATTTTCCCGCGATGGCGGCAGTGGAAGTGAAAGCCCTGATCGAGGATCGGGCGAAGATCGAAATTCAGGCCATTGCCGTCCTGCCATGAGTCCTCTGCCATCACGGATGACGATTTCGGAGCGTGGATCGACCGGGCCGAATTTCTGATCGCAGGGCTATCGGGCACCGGCGAATGCTCGAAAACCTCGCCATCGCTGTGTGCGAAGACCGATATGCCCGAAGGCGTTGAAATGTGACGTGCAGGCGTCAATAATTTTAAACTTGAAATAACCCGATTGCGTGTTCTTATCCGGATGTTGATAATGGCAGTCGGCTGTTACACGACCTGAACCAACGCAGGATCACGGCCATGGCGGAACGTTCGTTCAAGGAAGAGGTCAAGAGCCTCCGGCTCGGCGCGGGGGACACCTTTCGGGGTGAGGGCATTCTGGCCATCACCAAGGCGCTGCTGGAATCGGGCGTGTCTTACGTCGGCGGTTATCAGGGCTCGCCCATTTCGCATCTGATGGATGTGCTCGCCGATGCCGAGGACATCCTCAACGATCTCGGCGTGCATTACGAATCGAGCGCCAGCGAGGCGACCGCTGCGGCGATGCTGGCCGCGTCGGTCAATTATCCCTTGCGCGGGGCTTGCGCCTTCAAGTCGCCGGTTGGCACCAACGTCGCTTCCGATGCTCTGGCCAATCTGTCATCGGGCGGCGTCAAGGGCGGCGCGATGATTATCGTCGGCGAGGATTTCGGCGAAGGCTCCTCGATCATGCAGGAGCGCAGCCACGCCTTTGCCATGAAAAGCCAGCTCTGGCTGCTCGACCCCCGGCCCAATCTGCCCAAGATCGTCGAATGCGTGCAGAAGGGCTTTGAGCTTTCCGAAGCCTCCAACACCCCGGTGATGCTGGAGGTGCGCATCCGCACCTGCCATGTCACGGGCGCGTTCGAGGCGCGCGACAATGTGCGCCCCGCCTTCACGCGGCGCGATGCGCTGGAAAATCCCAACCGCGATGTCAGCCGCATCGTGCTGCCGCCAGCGAGTTTCCAGCATGAGCAGGAAAAGCTGACCAGGCGCTGGCCAGCGGCGGTGAAATATATCCGCGAAAACGGCCTTAACGAGGTCTTCGATGGCGAGATGGCCGACATCGGCATCATCGTGCTGGGTGGGCTTTACAACTCGACCATGCGGGCGCTCGAACTGAACGGCCTGGCCGATGCGTTCGGCAATGCGCGGCTGCCGGTCTATGTGATGAACGTGGCCTATCCGGTCATCGACGAGGAGGTGCTGGCATTCGCCTCCGGCAAGAAGGCCGTGCTGATCGTCGAGGAGGGCGCGCCCGAATATATCGAGCAGGCGATTTCCACCGTGCTGCGCCGGGCCGACATACAGACAAAGGTGCATGGCAAGGATACGCTGCCGATGGGCGGCGAATATACAACGCAAGTGCTCAAGCAGGGGCTCGCTCGCTTCGTCAACAGCTACCACCCCGGCGCGGCTGCAGCGGCAGCGACAGGCAGCGGCGACAATCGCGTCAAGGCCGCGCTGGCCGCGCTCGACGGCAACATCCACGGCCGCCCGCCCTCCTTCTGCACCGGCTGCCCGGAGCGGCCGATCTTCACAGCCATGAAAATGGTGGAGCGCGAGCTTGGCCCCCACCATGTCGCCTGCGACATCGGCTGCCATCTGTTCTCGATCCTGCCGCCGTTCAACATTGGCGCCACGACCATGGGTTACGGTCTTGGCGGGGCCAGCTTCGCCGCCTTCAATATGCGGACGGAGACGCAGCCGACCAAGCGCGCCATCGCGGTGATGGGCGACGGCGGATTCTGGCATAACGGGCTGGTCTCCTCGGTCGGCAACGCGGTTTTCAACAGATCCGACAATGTGATGATCATTGTCGACAACGGCTATTCCGCCGCCACCGGCGGGCAGGATATTCTCTCCTCCCATCATCCGAATGCCGACCGGTCCACGCAAAATCCGATCGAAAAAGCCGTGCGCGGCGTCGGCGTCACCTGGGCGCGCACGCTCACGCGCACCTATGATCTCAAGCGGATGATCGCCACCCTCAGGGAGGCGCTGACGACCGATGTGAAAGGGCCGAAGGTCATCATCGCCCAATCGGAATGCA
>JAIUNP010000313.1 GCA_020161975.1 Pseudomonadota bacterium | reverse complement strand
AATGCGCCGTGCACCGCTGATCAACATGACGAGCCGCTCGAAACCCATGGCGGCGCCGCTGGTTGGCGGCATCAGGGCGAGAGCCGCAAGGAGGTCCTCGTCCAGCGGATAGCGTTCGCCATAGATGCGCGCCTTTTCCGCCATGTCGGCCTCAAAACGCCGCCGCTGCTCCTCGGGGTCGGTCAGTTCGCCGAAGCAGTTCGCAAGTTCCACGCCGCAGACGTAAAGCTCAAACCGTTCGGCGACGGCGGCATCGCCGGGTTTGCGCCGGGCCAGCGCCGCCTCGCTCGCCGGGTATTCATAAAGGATCGTGGCGCGCCCAAAGCCGAGGTGCGGTTCGATTTTTTCACCAAGAAGCCGCGAAAAAAGGTCCGACCAGGTGTCATCCGCCGCGACATGAACTCCGAGCCGGCGTGCGGCTTTGGCCAGTGTTCCCCGGTCGGCACCCGGAAGATCGACATCACAATGCCGGAGGAAGGCGTCTGCCAGCGTCAGCCGTTCGGGTTCAGCAAAAAGATCGGCGCCGCGCTCCTTCCAGCTAGCGCGCTGCACCCCTGCCGCGTCTGCCGCCACGCGCAGCATGGCGATGCAGTCCTCCATGATGACGTCGTAGGTCTCGTTTGCCCGATACCATTCCAGCATCGTGAATTCAGGTGAATGCAAGGGGCCGTCCTCGCGGTTGCGAAAGACCGGAGCGAAGGTGACGATGCGGGTTTCTCCCGCCGCAATCAGCTTCTTGCAGGCAAATTCCGGCGACGTGTGCAGGTATCGCGATACGCCGGCACCGGCGACATCCTTCCGTTCTGTCTGAAAGGCGTGAAGATGCGTTTCATTGCCGGGCGAGACGACAAGTGCGCAGGGAGCAACCTCAACAAAGTCGCGGGACGCGAACCAGTTGCGCAGGGCGGCCTGCACCCGGTTTCGGATCAGGAGGAAGGGGCGACGATCGGCATGGCGGTCCGGGTGCCACCAGGGGGAGGGGGGAGGGGTCATGGGCACCTTGTTTGCGTCGGAATCGGCCCGCCCCCTTTCCAAATCGCGTCCGATAGGGCAAAGGAGCGCCAACCCGTAAAGACAGCATCGAAGGAACCGAGCCGTGAGGATTATCGCCAGCAACGTCCGCAAGGGCAATATTCTTGAGCACGAAGGCCAGCTTTATGCGGTCATCACCGCCGAGAGCTTCTTCCCCGGCAAGGGTACGCCGACCACGCAGATCGACATGCGCCGCATCTCGGACGGCGTGAAGATTTCTCTGCGCTACAAGACGACCGAGAACGTTGAGCGCGCCTTTGTCGAGGACAAGGAGCATTCCTTCCTCTATCAGGACGCTGAAGGCTATCACTTCATGAATCAGGAGAACTACGAGCAGATTCTCGTCTCCGATGACGTGATCGGCGATCAGGCCAAGTTCCTTCAGGAGAACATGATCTGCATCCTCTCGATGTTCGACGGCAAATGCGTCGCCATCGAGTTGCCCGCCCGCGTGACGCTCGAAATCGTCGAGACCGAGCCGGTGACGAAGGGTCAGACCGCCTCATCCTCCTACAAGCCGGCGATCCTGTCGAACGGCGCCCGCGTCATGGTGCCGCCGCACATCACCGCCGGCATCCGCATCGTGGTGCAGACCGCCGATGGCGCCTATGTCGAGCGCGCGAAGGATTGAGCAGGCTGCATCGCAAAACCGATGGATGAAGGACCCGGCGCAAGCCGGGTTTTTTGTTGCCCGCCGGCGGTTCGGGGCGGTGGAACCACGACGGATTTCTCAAATCGTGCTAGGCTGCCGCTGCATCCCGATGCCTGTTTCCGTCCCGGGATCAGGCTTGGCGTTGCATTCCAGGGAGGCATCAATGTGCAAGTCGAGATTTGCAGGTCTGTTGCTGGTTGGTGGATTGGTCATGGCGGGAACCGGCGCCGGTTCAGCGCAGGATGCGATGCCGATGCGATTTTCAGCGCTTCCGAAAATCGAGCGGAGCGCGCCACCTGCGCAGGGTGGGTTCACGCCGCGTCCGCTATTGGCGCAAAGCTCGTTCTGCGGCGCCTGCACGGAACATTCGCATTGTGGCACCAGCGAATGACGGTGCTGCCGGTCCAGTTGCGCAGACGGGAAGCGCATCTGCCTGAAGGTCGCAAGCTGCTGACCCATCGAAATGACAAGGGCGCCCACGGGCGCCCTTGCTGTGGCTCTGGCCGGGGACGTTATTCCGGCTTCAGGCCCTTTTCGGTGACAACCTTCTTGTAGGTCGCGTATTCCTCGTCGATCTGCTTCTTGAACTCGGCAGGCGAGTTGGCGAGGATCAGCGAGCCGGTGTCCTCGATCTTCTTCTTCACATCCGGGTCGGCGAGGGTTTTCTTCACGGCGGCGTTCACCTTGTCCACGACCTCCTGCGGCAGGCCCTTCGGGCCGAGAATGCCATAGTAGGCCGGGCGGTTCACCTGCTCCATGCCGAGTTCCTTGAAGGTCGGAACATCGGGGAAGTCCTTCAGGCGCTCGGGGGCGGCGATCACGATCGGGATCAGCTTGCCCGAGCGGATATGCGGAATGGCCGAGGGCAGGTTGTCGAACATGATCAGGACCTGGCCGGCAACGACGTCGTTAAGGGCCGGACCCGCACCTTTGTAGGGGATGTGCGTCATCTCGACCCCCGCCGCCTGCTTGAACAGTTCGGTTTGCAGATGGCCGATGCCGCCGGCGCCCGACGAGGCGTAGGCATACTTGGTCGGATTTTTCTTCAGTTCGGCGATAAAGCCTTTGTAATCCTTGGCGGGAAAGCTCGGATGAACGGCGATCACGTTTGGCGTCAGCGCCATGTTGATGATCGGCGTGAAGTCGGTGGTGGGGTTATAGCCCGCCTTAGGGTCGATGGCCGGAACGGTTGCGGTGGTGGACACCGTGCCCACGCCGAGCTGATAGCCATCGGGCGTGGCGTTCTTGGTCTGGTTGGCGCCAATAGCGCCGCCTGCGCCGCCCTTGTTCTCGACGATCATCGGCTGGCCGAGGGCGTCCTGCACCTTTGCCGCGACATGGCGGGTGATGATGTCCGTCGTGCCGCCCGGCGCGAATGGCACGACAACGACGACGGGTTTGTTGGGATAGGCTTGCGCAAAAGCCGGCGCAGCAAAGACGACGGCGGTGGTGGCGAGTAGCAGTCTGCGGGTAAACGACATCAGGTCCTCCACTTGATTTGTGGGGGGAGATTACCCAAGCCCGTCAGGATTTCAAATCGTGGCAGCAATAAAAGGTTCGTACCCGTGAAACCCGTCGTGGCATTTGGGACGCAATGGTGCCGGCGCAGGCCCGCAATTCACAGGCAGGGCTTGCCAAATGCAGTTGTGGCCAATACCGGAATGGCATGAGCGGAGTTCGCAAAAACGGGCTGACCTACGCCGACGCCGGGGTCGACATCGACGCTGGCAATGCGCTGGTGGAAGCCATCAAGCCCCTGGTGCGCGCGACGCGACGCCCCGGCGCTGACGCGGAAATCGGCGGCTTCGGCGGCCTGTTCGATCTGAAGGCCTGCGGTTTCCGGGACCCGGTTCTGGTGGCCGCCAACGATGGCGTTGGCACCAAGCTCAAGATCGCCATCGAGAGCAACATCCACGATACGGTCGGCATCGATCTTGTCGCCATGAGCGTCAATGATCTCGTGGTGCAGGGTGCAGAACCGTTGTTTTTCCTCGATTATTACGCGACGGGTCGGCTTGTGCCCGGCATTGGCGCCGAGGTTGTCGGCGGTATCGCCAAGGGCTGCCGGATCGCTGGCTGCGCGCTGATTGGCGGCGAGACGGCGGAAATGCCCGGCATGTATGCGGGCGAGGACTACGATCTTGCCGGCTTTGCGGTCGGCGCGGTGGAGCGCGATGCCATCCTGCCGCGTCAGGGCGCGATGCGCGAGGGTGATGTGGTGCTCGGCCTTGCCTCCTCGGGCGTGCATTCCAACGGGTTTTCACTGGTCCGCCGCATCGTGCGCCAGACCGGGCTTGCCTGGGATGCGCCTGCTCCCTTTGAGGAGGGGGTGACGCTGGGCCGGGCGCTGCTGGAGCCGACCCGGATCTATGTGAAGTCGCTGCTTGCGGCGCTTCGCGCACCGGAAGGCGGCGCCATCCGGGCGCTGGCCCATATTACGGGCGGCGGTTTCATCGATAATATCCCGCGCGTCCTGCCCGATGGGTTCGGCGTTGCGCTGGATCTTGATGCCATCAAGCCGCCGCCGGTGTTCGGCTGGCTGTCGCGCACCGGTGGCGTGGTCGAGCACGAGATGCTGCGCACCTTCAACTGCGGCATCGGCATGGTGGTGGTCGTGGGCGCAGAGCAGGCCGATGCGGTGTCCGAAACGCTGCGACAGGCCGGAGAGACCGTTTGCCGCGTCGGTGTGATCATCAGGGATAGCGGTACACGCGTCGAACCCCGCGGCAGGCTGGCGCTGTGATGCCATGATGCAGGCGGCCCTGGTCCCTGAACAGCGTGACAATATGGGCCGCCCGGTCGGCGTGATCGATATCGGCTCGAACTCGGTGCGCCTGGTCGTCTACGATGCGTTGAGCCGCGCGCCGACGCCGATCTTCAACGAGAAGTCGCTGTGCGGCCTCGGGCGCAATGTGGCAATCACGGGCCGTTTGCCGGAAGACGGCGTCGTGCAGGCGCTGGCGGCCATGAAGCGTTTCCGTGCGCTGGC
>JAIUNP010000312.1 GCA_020161975.1 Pseudomonadota bacterium | reverse complement strand
GAGGATTGGGGGCTTCCGCCTATGTAGCAAAAACAGGCCTCTCACCTGGGACACTGTGCGAGATTCTCGGTCAGATCGCACAAGATGCGTTCCCTCTTCGCTACGCAACTGCTGATGCTCAATATCCCGAGATCAATGTCTCCGGGCTAACACCGCGCGAGGGGCGCGTTGTTGAATTACTCCTCGCTCGTCGCCCAGAAGAAACAAGGCGGCGAGTATTTGAACAGATGGCTTGTGATCTAAACATCGATTCCGCGAGCGCTGAGAGGTACTATAAACAAGCACGCGCCAAGCTCTTGAAGCTCGGTCCTCTTCCCAAGGGCTTGTGAGTCATGGGTCTTGACGTTCACGGCATAAGGGTGCCGATCCAGCCGCATGAGGTCTCCCCGGAGATCTGGAGCGCTCTTCAAAGCGGACGGTATGAAGCCAACGAAGCTCAGAAGGTTCGGCGCGTAATCCAGCCAAATGACATGGTCCTGGAACTCGGGACCGGATTGGGCGTCGTGACGTCGATCATCGCGTCGGTCGACGGTGTCCGCGTCTGGAGTTTTGAGGCAGACCCTATCACTGCGCAACTGGCCCAACGCGTGATCGACGCCAACTGCGACGACAACGTTATGCTGACAAACGGCATCTTATCAGCCGGACCGCCGACGAAGGTGGAGTTTTTCCAGCGGCGCGACTTCTGGATGTCGTCCAGATTTGCCAATCAGGGTCCTTACGAGCGGGTGATCGACGTCACCTCTTGCGATATCGACGCGTTTATCGGCGCGCACGGCATCAATGTCCTGGTCATGGACATCGAAGGGTCCGAACTCGAGCTAGTTCAGAAAGCTCGGCTGCCCGGCATCGAACGCATTTTCCTGGAACTGCACGATCACCTCTATGGCTTGGCCGGTATTCGAGCGATCAGCGAGGCACTCGGCAGCAAAGGACTGATCTACGATCCACGAGGATCAAGCGGTCCTTGTGTACTTTTTTCGGTCGATGACGGTGAAAGACAGTTCGATGCGGAGATAGCCCATGCAACCTAAGATCTTGGCCCTCGGCCTTCTTGGAGCGATCGCCTCTGTTCAAATCGGGCTCGCCGCTTATTCGGACCCAAGCGTGCTCGCAATAGAAGATGTGAAAGGCACGCCGGTATCTCGGCACAAGGTAGAACAGCTGCGCACGGACTACGAAAACGTCGAGATCAGAACACGCACCCCCTGGACGAAAGAGGGTGAGCTGATCGTCTTCCGAGGCCCCCGTATTCTGGATGTCCTGGCAAGGCACGACCTTGATGCACATTCATCGGTTCAATTCATTGCCTATGACAACTTCACATCCGAGATCACGCTTGATGAAATTCGCACTTTCGAGCCGATCTTCGCGATCGATCGCGCCTGCACCAATGCAGATCGTCAGACAGGCCGGTGCTCAAAAGACCAGACATTCACGGCCCTCGCGCCGGAGGAGCAAGGCCCCATTTTCCTTGCGTGGCCCTATGAGGAGCTTCCGACGGCATACGTGCCGGCCCGAAACTCAATCTGGGTTTGGTTTGTCGTTGCGGTCCGACCCGTGCAATGACCGCCGTCCGCTTCAAAGCCGCCCTACCCTTTTTGTCTCTTGCCGCAGCTCTGCTCATCTCGGGCTGGGCGTTCTTCCGTTCCGAGCACTACAGGGCAGTATCAGACCTGAACTACAGCCAAAACTTCGAGATTCAGTGGCGAACGACTCAGATCAGGGAACATCTCGTACGTATCCATGGCGACCTGAAATTGGCGGCTGCGACCGGTGAATTGGTGAGCGATCTGGGTCGACAGACATTCTTGCTGGATGCCAACGTTGGTCAACTCCTGAAGCTTGACTATGCTACGAAATTTTTGCGTGAGCGCGACATCCAGCTTTTGAGCGAATTGAAGACTATCGCACGAAGCGATCTCGATCCGATCGTCCAGGGATCGACAGATTTCGATCGTGCTCTTCGGTCAATGCCGGATCTCGAGCAGCGCATGTACGAAGTTTCAGGTACCGCAGTCGCGCATGCCGAAGCGCTGAACGCTGCCTCCCACATCGATACTGCTGCATCCCGCAACAGGTTCCTGTTTGCTGCGGCGCTGACGCTAGCTGCCGTGGGCTACACCATCATTCATCTGAGGAACGCCTTTGCGCGCCGTAGAGACCAGCAGCTAAGGTCGTTTTCGTCGCTATATGCACATATGACGCGTTCGCGCGTCGCCGCACTGCGGTTGTTCTTGGACTATCAGGAGGAAGCGAGCGTCCGGCACCCAAAAATGCTTGCGGCTGCTCGGGAGGCGGTGAAGCAGCTAGACACCATCACGACTGGCCTCAATACGATCGCATATGCCGACTCTGAAATCCGTAGAGAAGCGCTGTGCAAGATTGTCGACGCCCTCCAAGTGAACAGGCGGGTTGCTCCAGAGTTCGTTGTTACCAAGGATGCTGGGATTGCAGCAGTGCCGGCAACGCAGATGCGCCTCGTTCTCGACGAACTGCTCCAAAACGCTGAGGCCGCATTGAGCGAGATCCGGGACGCGAAAATCAGAGTTAATGCGAGAATTGGCGCTCAACCACTGACGCGTAGGCGCCGACTGATTTTGGAAGTCACCGACAATGGCCCCGGAATGCCAGAAGACGTTTTGGCGAGCGCTATGCTGCCATTCTATTCGACGAAAGCGGGCGACCACACTGGGCTTGGGTTGACAGGTTGCGTGCATATGGTCGCCGCGCTCCGCGGAAAGCTCGCCATTGCATCCCAACCAGGGAGAGGTACATCGGTGCACATTTCGCTGCCAATTTGATCACGGCAATTAACAAGACCTGAGGCGGTATCTCCTTGACCCAGACAGAAACCATCAAACCCTGGAACAGGGTATTCGGCGGAACAACGCGAACTGGCCGCGTCGATCCGGGCGGGCCAGATGCCTGAACGACCTTCGTGAAGAGCGCAGCGTTCCATTCGCGAGTTCAAGGCTGGGAGCTGCCGGCGGCAATGGAGCTTTTGCGGAGCAGGCTGAAGGCCGGAGCCGGTTTGGATGGATGTCTCATGGGCTGCCCCCTCCCTTGTCGGTCGCCATCCGGCATGTGTTTGCTTCGGGCAGTGCGAACCGCCGGCCGGCATCGGCGACGGCCATTTTTGCGGGTCTGGGGCGGCACAGGCGGCAAAACCTTGCATCAGGCGCGCGCGACGGCCGGCGCCGAGTGTGACCGCAGCCTGTAACGGGCCTCCGCCCTGTGCAGCAGCCATGTCGGCAGCAGCGCGAGCACGAAAACAATCGTCACGACGATGAAACCGTCCTGGAAGGCGGCGGTGTTCGCCTGGATGAAGATCGTCTGTGCGAGAAACGACGCTGCTGCCGGAAGCTGCTGAAAATCGGGCAGGCCGGCGGCTTTCACCATTCCGGCAACCTGGCCGAGGAACGACATGGTTGCACCGTTGTCGCTGGTCTGAGTGGCAGCGAAAGCGTCCGCATGCATCACCGTCCGTCGTTCGAGGAAGACGGCCAGCAGGTTGACGCCGAAGGCGCCACCGAGCTGCCGGATGAAATTGATCGCCCCCGATCCCTGTGCCACGAGCTCTCGCGGCAGGACTTTGAGCGAGCCTGCGGTGAGGGACGGGAAGATCAGGCCCAGGCCAACCCGTGACAGGACGGTAAGCCAGGCCAGGGTCCAGAAGGTGGTGTTGATGTCGATGTCCGCCGTCAGATACGAGGAAAAAGCGAATACCGCGAGACCGGCGCCGATCAGCCAGCCGGCCGGGAGTCGGTCGGACATGCGCCCCGCAATCGGAAACACTACAACCAGCACGAACCCGGAGGGCATCAGAAGCAGGCCCGCCTGGGTGGGCGTGAAGCCCTGGATGGTCTGGACGAAGAGGGGAACGAGATAGGTCGAGCCGAAGAGCCCCGCGCCCATGATGAAGCCGACGAGGCAAGCGGACGCGAAGGGGAGTTGCGCGAAAAGCCGCATGTCGAGCATCGGCTTTGACGTCTTGATCTCCCACACCACGAAGGCCACTGCCGACGTGGCTGCGATCGCGAACTGCATCAGGATCGCATCGGAGGCCCAGCCCTCGCGTTGGCCGTTGGTCAGCGCATTGAGGAACACGCCGAGGAAGATGCACAAGAGAGCGATGCCGGTCCAGTCGAAACCCGGGCGCGGCCCCTTCTCTGCCCTGACCGGCAAGAAGAGACTGGACAGGACGATGCCAATGGCGGCGAACGGCAGGCCGAGATAGAAAACATAGCGCCAGTTGAAAGCGTCGATGAGGATTCCGCCGATCCACGGGCCGAGCGCCGGCGCAAGCACGACCCCAATGCCGAAGATCCCCATTGCAGCGCCGCGCTGGTCCGGCGGAAAGACCTGGAACAGCAGGACCATCGCGAGAGGCTGCACGATGCCGGCGGCGGCACCCTGGATTACCCGCGCGATGGTCAGCACGGTTTCGTTGGGTGCGATCCCGCCCAGAACCGAGCCTGCGGCGAACAGGACGAGTGCGGCGATCATGCTCAGGCGCTGGCCAAATGCGCGATTGGCCCAGTCGGCCAGCAGCATGGTCGCGGTCATGGCGGCGAGAAAGCCGGTCGAAATCCATTGCGCGTCGACCTGGCTGATGCCAAAGGTCCCCATCACGCCGGGGATCGCGACATTGACGATCGTGGTCGAGAGCACGACTGCGA
>JAIUNP010000311.1 GCA_020161975.1 Pseudomonadota bacterium | reverse complement strand
CCGCTTCCATCGCGTCGTGGCGGGTGCGTATCGCCCCGACCCCGACAATCGAGCGGGGCCGCAGCGTGGCGATGGCATCGGCCAGCACAGGATGATTGAGCGGATAATGCGCACCATCGGCGCCGATGCGGGCAACAAGGCGTGGATCGCCCGGCGCTGCGATCAGCGCCGCGGCTCCCGCACCCTGCACCAGCGGCAGCAGGCCTTTCGCCGCCTTGCCAATATCGCGCCCGTCTTCGGGGCCAAAATCGAGGATCACGGCGGCAACGGGCGCGGCAGCCAGCACGGCCCGCAGCACGGACGCGAACGCGTCCGGCGCAGTGATCATCGGTGTGAGAAGGGCAAGTTGCGGAAGGGCCATCGCCCGGCTTTTACGCGGCGGGACGGCAGGCGGCAAGCGGGCTTCGTTCAGACAGACAATTCAACACGCCGTTCCTGCACCTGCGCCTTGCCGCGCGTCCGGATCATCAGGAAAGTGCCTGACCAGACATCCGGCACCGTCCACTCACCTTCGATCTCGGTGCGATCCGCCGACAGCGTACCGGTGTAGATCACATCCTGGAATTCCTCGGAGGCTGGCGAATAAACCTTGACGAAGCGCACGACACCACCCTCAAGCGAACCTTCGACCAGGGCCCGCATCACGCCGCGCCCGGTCTCCTCATGGGTCGTGCCGCTGAGCACACCGCCCGAATCGATCATTGTCGCGGTGAAATGCGCAGGCGGCATCCAGGCAACGGGATAGGAATAGAGCCCATGCCACACGCCCGTCAGGCTCTGGGATGCGTCATCGCTGCCGGACATGATGTCTCGCCTCCTTTATGGGCACTATGAGCATAAGTAGCAAAATCGGCGACCGAACACCAGCGCCAAGATGGCGCGGACCGCACGGTCACCGATCCCATAAATGACATTCTCCTGCCCGGAAAGCCGGACGCGGCCCTCCGGGCGCGGCTGTTTACTTCCTTTTGCCCTGAACCGGAACGGAATCGGCCCCGAACGACTCGAGAATTGCCGAATCCTCGATGGCCTTGAGCGCCAGATTGGCTTCGTAGTACTTGCCTTCGCTCAACAGGGTTGTGGCGTCAGCCACATGTTTGACCGTGGCGTTGATCGGCAGCACGGCGGCACTGAAGACAACATCGACATTCGCCAGCTTGAGCGTTTCAACGGCCTTTTTCCTGTCGCCCTTGGCAATATGCTCGTTGGCTTGCTTCACCTTCTCGACCTTCTCCTTGGTCGGCTGGAAGCCTTCGGCGAGCGCGATCGAGCTGTCGAACGGAACGTAGGTATCGCCGGAGTCTTTGCCCTTGCTGGTGGCCAGGGCGAAATCGGCTGCCTTGCCCTTGACCTCGTTGAGGTTCTTCATGGCATCGGCGACGAGCTTGCGCGCCTCCTCGGGCTGGCCCTGGAAAATCGCAAGGCGGGCGCCGTGCGCCTGGCGAACTGCACTGTAAAGTTCGTCGGAGGCGCGGACCATCTCCACAGCCTTGGCCCGTTCCGCGGCAGCCGCCGGGGCAGCGTTGGCTGGCGCAGCCTTGGCCGCTTCCGCAGCAGCGGCCGGCTTCGTATCCGCCGCCAGCGCGAAATTCAGCGCAGGCGAAGCGGCTGCGATCCCGAGAGCAAGGCCAACCGCCAATTGTGTGCGACGCTTCATGATATTTCCTCCTGTGTCCGGAACATCGGTTCGGTTCACCGAACTGACGGATGCAGGATAGGCATCTGCGATTATCCGCCGATGGCCGGCGGCACACAAATCCCCAATGCGGAAAATCACGTCGATCTGACTGGTTGTCATTCCGGGCCGGCAAGGTCCGCCCCGGAATGCACTTCATGTCATTTCCCGGCAGGAACGGTCGAACCCGGGGCTACGTCTGAAGAAACCGCCGACCGGATTGAACCCATGCGGGCTGCCGATGCTTGTTACGCCACCTTCGGGTCGAGGCTGCCGCTTGCATAGCGCTTGGCCATTTCGGCCAACGTCAGCACGCGGGTGATCTTGCTCGCCTGACCAGCGGTATTGAACTCCTCAAGACGCTGCTTGCAGAGTGCGGTCATCGCCTCCTGCGCGGGCTTGAGATACTTGCGCGGATCGAATTCGCCGGGGTTCTCGGCGAACACCTTTCGGATCTGGCCGGTCATCGCCATGCGGTTGTCGGTGTCGATGTTGATCTTGCGCACGCCGTTCTTGATGCCGCGCTGGATCTCTTCCACCGGCACACCCCAGGTCGGCTTCATCTTGCCGCCATAGGCGTTGATGATGTCCTGAAGTTCCTGCGGCACCGACGAGGAACCGTGCATCACCAGATGCGTATTCGGCAGTTTCTGGTGGATTTCCTCGATCACGTTCATCGCCAGCACCTTGCCGTCCGGCTTGCGCGAGAACTTGTAGGCACCGTGGCTGGTACCCATGGCAATGGCGAGCGCATCGACCTTGGTTTCCTTGACGAACTTCACAGCCTCGTCGGGGTTGGTGAGGAGCTGGTCGTGGCTGAGCTTGCCCTCGAAGCCATGGCCGTCTTCCTTCTCGCCCTCGCCGGTTTCGAGGCTGCCGAGCACGCCGAGTTCGCCCTCGACGGAAATGCCGCCCATATGCGCCATGTCAGTCACGGCCTTGGTGACGCCGACGTTGTAGGTCCAGTCGCCGGGGGTCTTGCCGTCGGCCTTCAGCGAACCGTCCATCATCACCGAAGTGAAGCCGGCCTGGATCGCGGTCATGCAGGTGGCGGGTTCGTTGCCATGGTCGAGATGCACGCAGACCGGGATATGCGGATAGATCTCGCACACCGCGTCCATCATGTGCTTCAGCATGATGTCGTTGGCATAGGCGCGCGCACCGCGCGAGGCCTGGATGATCACCGGCGCATCAACGGCATCGGCAGCGGCCATGATCGCCAGCGCCTGCTCCATATTGTTGATGTTGAACGCGGGTACGCCATAATCATGCTCGGCGGCATGATCGAGCAACTGGCGAAGGGTGATGCGGGCCATGCGGGCTGATCTCCTGAAATTTTCAATCGCATGGCTCTAGCCCGGTTTTGTTAATTTCTCCATGCCGAACATGCAAAAAATCGCTGAAACCGGTCGGATTTCGGCGATACGCGACAAATTGCCTAGACTCGGGCAGGCCTTGCCAGCAGCGCTTCGGCCAATCCCGCCGCGCGCCAGATCATGTCGGTCGTCTCCTCGACCAGATCGGTCGAGCGCACGATGTCGCGCACGTTGCTTTCCATATCCTCCGCCGTCCAGCCCCGGCTATGGCCAACAAAGGCGGATGGCGGATGGTTGAACCCGAGTTCGCTCCAGAATCCGAGCAGGTCGCCGGCGACGGACTGGATATTGTCCTGTCCGCCGATGATGATGTGACATGCCGTCTTGTGGGGCAGGATCAGGTTGCGGTCAGCGATGGTCATCTGGTTCTGCACGGCGTTGAGCCGTTCGACCATGCGATAATAAAGCGCGCTGGCACGGCCCCAGCGGATGGGTGTTGCAATGACAATCACATCCGCCCAGTGGATGAGCGCGTCATAGACCAGCGCCATCTGGTCTGTCTTGTCCCGGTTGGTAATGGTGCAGGGAAACGTGCAGGCATGGGCAGAGATCGAATAATAGCCCTGGCAAGGCTCGATCTTGAGGTCTTCGAGATTGATCTGGCGGGTTTCCACCCCCTCCGCCGCCACGATGGCCAGCGCTTTTTCCAATATGAGGCGCGAGCCGGAAATGCGGCCCGGCGCGGACGAGGTCACGGTAGTTGAGATCCCCAGCACGCGCGTGGGGCCAGCTTGCCGCACGGGGTCTCGCGCCAGCGGATTAGCCGGGAAGTTCTTCGGCTTTTGCGGTGTCGCGGCATCGACCGAAACAAGGACGCGACCGTTCTCGATGCGCACCGCATAGGTTGCAACACAGCCCGCCCGCGCGCCGATGCGCGGCATTTCGCCGGTGTTTCGATCAAAGCCCCAGCCATGCCAGGGGCAGACAAGGATTTCGCCCTCAAGGCGCCCTTCGGCTAACGGGCCGCCATAATGGGTGCACTGGTTCTTCAGCGCACGGAAGACGCCGTTCACGCACGTCAGCGCAATATCGAGACCGCCGGTCCTGATGTGCTGGAGGGGGCGCTTTTGCAGCTCATCGACCGCACCAACATCAACCCAGTCCGTCAATTCTCACCCCGCATGTCAGCGGGGTAAGAATTACAGATTACGCCGATCCGTCAAGGCGCCGGTGCGCTTCAGCCTTTCAGCGCTTCCACGCCCGGCAGCGGCTTGCCTTCCATCCATTCGAGGAAGGCGCCGCCGGCGGTCGAGATGTAGGTGAAGTCATCCGCCACACCGGCATGGTTCAGTGCCGCGACCGTATCGCCGCCGCCCGCCACCGAAACCAGCTTGCCGGCCTTGGTGAGGTTCGCGGCATGGATCGCGACCGCCACGGTGCCGGTATCAAAGGGCTGCATCTCGAACGCGCCCATCGGGCCGTTCCAGATCACGGTTTTCGCGTCGTTCAGCGTGGCGTTGACGAGATCGACCGAGAGCTGGCCGATGTCGAGCATCATGCCATGGCCGGGGATGGCATCGACGCCATAGGTGGCGCGGTCGGCGCCGGCCTTGAACGCGAAGGCAACAACCGCATCGCGCGGCAGGATGATCGCGCAATTGGCCTTCTCGGCCTCGGCGAGAATGGCGCGGGCGGTATCCGCAAG
>JAIUNP010000310.1 GCA_020161975.1 Pseudomonadota bacterium | reverse complement strand
GGCGGCTGCCGCCGGAAGCCTGACAAAGGCCGGCGACGCGCTCGGCCTGTCGCAATCCGCTGTCAGCCGACAGGTCAGTGCGCTTGAGGCGGAACTGAAAATCCCGCTGTTTCATCGCCACGCCCGAGGGCTCGTGCTGACCGAGCAGGGCGAACTGCTGTTCCGCACCGCGCGCGACCTCGTGACCAAGCTGGAACAGACGCAGGCGATGCTGATGGACAGCCGCCAGAAGCCCGATGGGCTGTTGAAAGTCACCGCGAATATCGGCCTTGGCGCCCATTGGCTGACGCCGCGTCTCGACGAATTCCTCGATCAGTTCCCCGATATCCGGCTTCAGGTTATCCTGACCGATGACGAGCTTGATCTTGCCATGCGCGAGGCCGATGTGGCTGTGCGCCTGCGTGAGCCGGTGCAGGGTGATCTTATCCGGCGCAAGCTTTTCACCGTGCATTTCCATGCCCTCGCAGCGCCCGAGTATCTGAAGCGGCACGGCCAGCCGCGCGTTGTTTCCGATCTCGACCAGCACAGGCTGCTGCTCTTTGGCGGGGATATTCCGTCGTATCTCAAGAATCTGAACTGGCACATGACCGTTGGCCGTGAATCACGCGAGCCGCGCGAACCCGTTTTGATCGTCAACAATCTCACCAGCCTTCTACGCGCCGTGCAGCGGGGGGCAGGCATTGCCGTGCTGCCAGACTATCTGATCGAACAGAACTCCGGGCTGGTTCAGGTGCTGGCCTCTGAATCCATGCCTGAACTTGAGTGCTTCCTCGTCTATGCTGAAGCATTGAAGGGCGTTGCGCGCGTGCAGGCCTTCCGGGACTTTCTGGTGGCCAAGGCCCAGCGCTGGTCATTCTGAACGGGACGCGTCGCACCGGAAGACAGAGTTCAATCTGCAATCGTCGGGTGTTCTGCCCAGAAAAGCGCCGTTTTGCGCTTTTGCAACAGGACATGGCAAACTGTTCGGATATGAAGCAAACGCATATCAGACATTACGATTTTACGGATTGTGCAATGCAAAATAATGCCCGATATCTAAGCACATCAAGGGCGCGGGCCACACATCTCCTCCCGGTGTCGAGCTCCCCTTGAATCGGTGGATCGTCCAATCTCCTCCCGTTTGGACCCACCAAGAGCCGGGTGCTTCGGTTTCCATGCCGAAGCGCCCGGTCTTTTTTTCCAAAAATTACCGCATGTGCGGCATTCGGGCATAGATCAACGGTCACGACCGCGCAATCAGGTGAAAAGGCGCTCGCCCTTCAGGCTCGTGTAAAGCCCCGCAACCTCAGCGGCATAGCCATTGTAGAGCTGGGTCGGGACCCGTTTGCCGGTGCCGAGCAGTTCCTCGGTGGCCTGGCTCCAGCGCGGATGGGGCACCTCCGGGTTCACATTGGCCCAGAAGCCGTATTCCATGGGCTGCAATTGTTCCCAAAGACTGACCGGCTGCTTGTCGGTAAAGGTGAACTTCCGGATCGACTTGACGCTCTTGAATCCATATTTCCACGGCACGGCGAGACGCAGCGGCGCGCCGAACTGTTTTTGGGCCGGCTTGCCGTAAACACCCGTCACAAGGAAGGCGAGATCGTTGGCGGCCTCCTCGATGGTCAAGCCCTCGACATAGGGGAAGGGGTAGCCGGGGTTGCGCTGTCCCGGCGCCATTTTCGGATCGAGGAAGGTTTCCATCCGCACAAATTTTGCGCCAGACAGCGGCTTTGCGTAATCAAGTAAGGCCTTGAACGCAAAGCCGCTCCACGGCACGGCCATGGCCCAGGTCTCGACGCAACGGAAACGGTAGAGCCTCTCTTCCTTCGGCATCGCCTTGATGAGGTCGTCAATGCCGACTTCCATCGGCTTTTCCACGAGACCATCAATGACCACCGTCCAAGGGCGGGTCTTCAGCGCCTGTGCAGCACGCGCAATCGATTTCGAGGTGCCGTATTCATAGAAATTGTTGTAGCTGGACGCCGCCGCCTCTTCCGTTAACGAACGGTCCAGTGTGTATCGCGCGTTCTTCGGAAACGGATAGCTCGCCATGGACGGATCATCGTCCAGACGCTGGGCCACAGCCGGTGCGGCAGCCATCGCTATCGAACCCGCCAGCAGCGCCCGGCGATTGAAGAAAACCGCCTCGGGCGTTGCTTCGGATTCTTGCAGCGTATCCCAGCTGCGTCGCGTTCTGATCAGCATGGCCGGCTCCCTCAATTGCTCCGCGTGAGGGTGGCAAGCCGGCGTGGCGGTTTCAAGTCAAAACGCGGAGAGGTCGCCGCAATCTACTTCTTTTCGGCCATCACCTCGTCGCGCAGCACACGGCGGAGCAGCTTGCCGACATTGGTCTTCGGCAGTGCATCCCGGAAATTGACATGACGGGGCACCTTGTAGCCGGTCAGCTTCTCCTTGCAGAAGGCGCGCACATCTTCAACTGTCAGATTCGGGTCCTTCTTCACGATATAGGCTGAAACAGCCTCGCCCGAGCCCGCATCCGGTACGCCAATGACTGCAACTTCGAGAACGCCGGGATGCGAGGCGATGACGTCCTCAACCTCGTTCGGATAGACGTTGAAGCCCGAAACCAGGATCATGTCCTTCAAACGATCAACGATCTTGAACTGCCCATCCGGCAGCATCACGGCGATATCGCCCGAGCGGAAAAAGCCATCTTCCGTCATCACCTTGGCCGTCTCGTCCGGTCGCTGCCAGTAGCCAACCATGACCTGGGGGCCGCGAATGAGCAGTTCGCCTGATTCGCCCTGGGCGACATCGTTGCCGTTTTCATCGCGGATAACGATATCGGTCGAGGGAACGGGGAAACCGATCGTGCCGGAGAACTCTTCCAGATGGCAGTTGTTGAGCGTGGCAACAGGCGAGGTTTCCGACAGGCCATAGCCCTCAAGAACAGCGACGCCTGTCAGTTCCTTCCACTTCCGCGCAACTGCCGACTGCATCGCCATGCCGCCCGCGACGGCGGAAATGAGATGCGAGAAATCGACTTCCTTGATCTTCGGATGGTTCGCAAGGGCGTTATAAAGCGTGTTCACACCCGAGAAGAACGTGACCTGGGACTTTTTAAGGGTCTCTATGAAGCCGTCAAAATCACGCGGGTTGGCGATCAGCAGGCACATGGCACCGATGCGCGTCATCAGGATGCAGCAGCAGGTGAGCCCGAAGATATGATAGAGTGGCAAGGCCGTGACCATCACATGGTTCGGCGTCGCATTCAGCTTCGGCCCCAGCCAGGCTTCTGTCTGGAGAATGTTGGAAGCCACGTTCCGGTGCGTCAGGGTCGCGCCCTTGGCCACCCCCGTAGTGCCGCCGGTATATTGCAGGAAGGCGATATCATCCTGGGAGACATCAACCGGCTTGAAGCCCCGCGCGCGGCCAGCGGACAGCACTTCGGAAAATGTATGTGTTCCGGGAATTGACCAGGACGGAACCGATTTCTTGACGTGCTTGGCAACGAAATTGACGATTTTGCCCTTGAGACCGAGAAGATCGCCCGGCTGGACGATGACAACACGCTTCACGCCCGTGTGCTTCAAGGCTTCCTGCGCAACATGGGCGAATGTCTCCATCACGAACAGGGTGGTGGCGCCCGAATCCTTCAACTGGTGCTCAAGCTCACGCGGAGTGTAAAGCGGATTGACGTTGACAACCGTATAGCCGCCCACCAGCACGCCGAAAATCGCCGCCGGATAGGCCATGATGTTCGGCATCATCAGCGCGATGCGCTCACCGCGCTGGCAGCCCTGCGCCTGAAGCCAGCCGGCGACCGATTCGGACGCCGCCTGGATCTCGCGGAACGTCAGGCGCTTGCCGAAACTCTCGAACGCCGACTTTTCGGGAAACTTGCGGCAAGCATCCACGATGATCGAAGCGAGCGTTCCGACCTTGGCATAATCAATTTCAGCCGGCACATCGGCAGGATAATGATCCAGCCACGGACGCTTGATCGCAGGCGCTGCGTTCATCATTCACCTCCCCGACAACGGCCCCGGCTGCGCCGGGGCATCACGTTAGTTTATATGTGAAGCAATATGCTTCATTCACTGACGATCTGTCGAGAGGGCCGAGCCTTGTTTTCTGTCTTTTTTTAGCGGAACGCGACCTCGACGATTTCGTAGCTCTTGGCGCCGCCCGGCGTTTTCACTTCCACGCTGTCGCCGGTCTTCTTGCCGATGAGCGCGCGGGCGATCGGCGAGGAAATCGAGACCATACCCGCTTTTACATCGGCTTCCTGATCGCCAACGATCATGTAAACGCGCTCCTGCTCGGTATCCTCGTCCACCAGCTTGACGGTGGCACCAAACTTCACCGTCGAGCCGGACAGCTTGGCGACATCGATCACCTCGGCCCGGCCAATGAGGCTTTCAAGTTCGGCGATGCGGCCCTCGTTCAGCGCCTGCGCTTCCTTGG
This sequence comes from Pseudomonadota bacterium, assembly GCA_020161975.1. GTDB lineage: Bacteria > Pseudomonadota > Alphaproteobacteria > Rhizobiales > Beijerinckiaceae > JAIUNP01. Next base: position 290 of record JAIUNP010000310.1, on the reverse strand, counting down.
CCGCCGAATATTCGGCGTTCTCCGACAAATCGCCATGGGCGCGCGCTTCCTGAATGGCCAGGATAATGCGCGGACGCTCCTCCTGCTGGCGGAACTTCAGTTCAGCCTCAAGAGCGGCAAAGCCTTTCGGCGTCAGGGGCACACGTTCCATGATCTATCCAATTCAAGTCCACGCAACCGGCAGTCAGTCCACGCCAGTTGCAGTCCACATCAACTTCTCAGCCTGCCTTCGCGGTCAGGCCGAAAAGTACTCCTGAAGAGCCCGCACCTGAAGGTCTCCCTCCAGATAG
>JAIUNP010000003.1 GCA_020161975.1 Pseudomonadota bacterium | reverse complement strand
TCGGCACCGCTGAGATCGTCCGTGTAGCCTGACGTCGAAGGGGAAAGGGGAAATCATGCCTCAGGCATGAGTTGCGCAACAACGCCCATCCATGGTCTCTGCATCGTCGGCCGCATCGCCCTCGATGTTGCGAACGCCCTCCTTGGCCTTGAGAAATGCCTTGATGAAGCGGTCCTTGATGGCAAGCACCTGCCAGCGGCGGCCATCCAGCCCTTCGGTCAGGTATCGGTATTCCAGAACCGTGTTCCAGGTATTGCCCTGACGCTCACCCCGGCCATTCCTCTGTTCCAGATCGCCCGGCATCCAGGGTGCATCAAGGTGGTGCATGGCGCGAAGATACCGCTGCATGTTCACGCCGACGCCAAGGGTCTTGGTTTGACCGATCACCACTCGTATCGCCCGGGCGTTCATGGCATCCGCGATGGCCTTCTTTTTTTCGGCCGTCACGCCGCCCGCGACGATGGCGATTTCCTCGCGCTTGACGCCAGCAGCCACCAGCTTTTCAACGATGTCGTTGGCGAGGTTGAACTTCCGCTTTTTCGTCTTCGTCTTGTTGCCGTCAGCATCAGTTTTGACCGAGACCGCCTCGTCGGAATAGCCTTCGTCCATGAACAGGACTTGGGTGGACATCGGCTCATCCAGATAGATGCGGGCAATGTTCTTTACCGCCCTGTTTGCCTTGGACAGGGGGTGATCCTCTGCGTCCGGCTCTTGCAGTCTGGCATCCATCGACGCGCGGTTCGGCACGTTGTTGAAGACGATCGGGGCATCTGGCCCGCCGCCCATCATGATTGCGCGCCGCAGCCTGCCATCGGCCGCCTTGAAGGCCCTGGCGTGACCAACAACCTCTTGCAGGATTCGCTTCTGATCTTGCCCCATCGGGCCGATGTCGTTGACGATACGCTTATAGGGCCGACCGACTGGGTTATCGACGCGCCCGTTCTCAAGGAAATCCCTCTCGTCCGCGGTCAGATCGGGTGCGGAAATGGTCTTTCCGCTGTCGGTGGCCCGCGGCGTGAACTCCGGCATGTCCGAGGCAAAAACGATATCAAGGAACTGACCGGCCATGCGGCGCAGCTCGGACACATTGATGAAGGCGGCCAGTCGCTCGACGTTCTCGAACTCGGAAGTGGAGGTCAGTTCTACGTCAGCGATGGTGTCGGCAAAGGTCTTGAAGAACCCATCCCATGTATCAACCCGGTTCTGCGCCATGATGTCGTCCATGACATAGAACATCTGATGGTAGATTTCGGCGAGGGTGTTGGTGATCGGGGTTCCGGTGAACACATGAACGCCCGTGCCGCCCCGCTGTTTCTTGACGTATGAGGTCAGGAAGCGCAGCGCGAGCGACTTGTTCGATGTGCCGGTGTTCAGGCCCTTGACCTGCATTCTTGTTGCCAGAGGTGGCTTCTTGAACTCGTGGCTTTCGTCCACAAGGATCATGTCAACGCCCAGCCGTTCGAAAGATACCGCACCTTCCCGGCTGGCGCGCTGCGCCTGCTTTTCGATGGCCTGAATCAGCCGGGCCCGCGCCTTGACCATTTCCTTCGCGGTCACGCCAAGGCGCATCTTCTTCATCGTGTCGGCATTTTCCATGTCTTCGACGGTGAGCTTCTGCCCCTCCGCTTCTGCCGCCTCGATGGCCTCGCGCTCATATGCCGCGATGTCGTCTGCCGCCATTTCCATCAGGGTGTCATAGGTCAGCGCCATGCGGTCCAAGAGGGAATGCGGGATCACGATCAGATCCCAATCTTCGGTCGCCATGCGGGCCATCTGTGCGTCGATCTCGCCCGGTGCGAGATTGTTCACATAGAGGATCTTTGCGCCTGGGTAGGTTTCCTGCGCTTCGGCGGCAACGGCGGCCGAGTTGGCATTATGGGCGATAAGCAGCGGTTTGCGCGCAAGACCATAGCGGCGGCTTTCGACCGCAATGCCCGTCATGGTGATCGTCTTGCCGGTGCCGACCTCGTGACCATAGATGCCGCGCTGGTTCAAAATCCCCTTCCAGATCGCGTCTGCCTGATGCTGGCGCAGGTTGAAGGGCTGATCGCCACGCTTCAAAGCCATGCCGGGGAATTCAAGGAAAGAGCCATCCACGCGGGGCGTGGCAACAGCATTCATCACCTCGTTATAGTCCCGCTCGGCATCAACGCGCCTTTCCGGGTCTGACCAAACCCACGCACCGAACTTCTGCCGGAGGTCGCCAGCTTTCTGGTTCGCCTGCTCGGTGGCTTTGGTGTCCTTGTGCGTCCCTTCATCGTCCTCATAGGTGACGGTGATGGTCTGGGTATTCATCGTCGCCTCGATGAAACGCCGCAATGAGAGGCCGGTGCCACGGCGGCCGGGAGAAGGTGCCCCTGTGATGTCTGACAGACCCGGCATGTGGGCGATCTTGTCAGACACCTCCACGGACCATCCCGTGACGCCGCGGGTTAGAATGATGTCCTTTTCGCCTGCGCTTTTCAGCCCCAGCGTTTCGATGATGAATTGCCGGTTGACCTCCGGTTTGATCCAGTCTGCACCGAAGCGCGCCTCAATCTGGAAATAGGGCACATCCGGCGGCTGGACCTCTTGCAGCGCATTGACAGAATCCTGCATGTCCTCGCCGTCGGCAAGCGCTTCCCGCGCCTCCCGCAGCTTCTGGCGCACATTGCCGGAAAGGTAGGCATCGCTGGCCTCATAGCCACCGCCCGGCGTCCTGTAGATCGCCTTGGAGGCCAGCAGATCGGCGATCACCTCATCGACAGGCTTCTTCGAAAGATCGGCAACCCGGTCCAGATCAAGGCGCACGTTTTCATTGCGCGCCATCACGAATGCGTCTCGGATCGAAGGATCGTCCAGTTTGCGGGTCGCGCGAACGGTTGGCCGCTCCATAAGTGGCGAAGGATCACCTCCGGCGGTCTCCAAGGCGGCAATCAGCCCGGCATTCGGATCGTTCAGCTTGCGCAGCAGAGACAGGCCGAAACTGTCGTTGATGCGACCGTGGGCCTTGAGAAACCCCTGATACTCCTTCTTGAGGGCTTTGCGCTTGGTATCCGCATCTTCCGATCCGGCCTGATCGGCTTCAAGGACGGACTCTGCCGCCCGCCGCAGGCCGACCAGATATTTGACCTGGGCCATGCGATTTTCGGTCTCGGCCTTGTTCGCGGTGCGGAATCTCGCAACATCTTCGAGGGGTGCCATCTGGTCGCCCAAGACCTGATAGAGCGCACCGTCCTTGCCGATGGTGACCGAAAACCGGCGGTCAGTCGTCGTGTTTGCCGTGAAGCGAGGCTCTTTCCCGCGTTGAACGGCCTTGTAGGCATCCGCCGGCACGCGGGCGGCGATACCGGAAAGCTGATCGGCAATATCATCCGGTCGGCGGACAATCATGCCCTTCTGGCCGTAGGTCGTGCCGCTGCCGCTATCGAGTGTGCCCAGAACCTGTGCCGGGTTCTCGATGAAATACTGGTTCACGCTGATCGTGTCGCCAGCGGGGGTCTGATAAGGGACAGACTGCACCCAGGACTCGCCCGAAATAGAACCCGCCGGTTCTTCGCGTTTCCGCAGGATGATCAGGTCGGTAACAACCTTTGTCCCGGCATATTTTTCGAAGGCACCGCTCGGAAGCCGGAATGCTGCAACCAGTTCAGCGTTTCTGGCAAGGTGCTGGCGCACACCCTTGTTCTTCTGCCCATCCATCGAGAAGGCCGATGTGATGCCGACGACAAGCCCCCCGGGCCTGACCTGATCCAGCGCCTTGACGAAGAAATAATCATGCAGGCTGGGCGAAAGGTGATCGTAGCGGCGATCAGCGATCTTCACATTTGCAAAGGGCCAGTTGCCGATCACGAGGTCATAAAACCCATCCGGCGCCCGGCTTTTCTCATAGCCCATGATCCGCACGTTGGCGCGCGGATAGAGCATCTTCGCCATGGTGCCGGTCGATTTTTCCAGTTCGATGCCGAACAGTTGGGAATTGGCTTCCAGCGTGCGCGGCATCATGCCGAAGAAGTTTCCAATGCCCAAGGCGGGTTCAAGAACGCGGCCACCCCTGAAACCCATTGCCTCGATTGCAGACCAGATGGCCTGAACCGTGGGCGGATCGGTGTAGTGGGCGTTGATGATCGAGGCTTGGGCGCTTTCCCACCCTTCTTTGCCAAGATGATCACGAAGCCATTGATCTTCGGCCGTCCAGCCGTCTTTCGGCTTGCGATAGCCCCAGTTGCCTTGGAACAGCTCCTGTCCGAACGAGCCCCAGCCGGTGAAAGCAGCCATCGCGTCCAATTCGGCCGGCGTCGGCTCGCGGTCTTCATCGGTGACGCGCTGATAAGCCTCCATAGCGGCGCGGTTCTTCGCAAAGCGCGCCTTCGGCCCGCCAGCGAACAGCGCGTCTGGATCGGCTATGTGGTAGTTGGCGCGGCCAGTTCCTTCGGCGCGGTCTCGGTCGGATCGAACATCAGCCAATCCTTCACCGCTTCCTGCCTTGCGTCGCTTGGCGGCAGGCCGCTTCTGAGGTTCTCCGCTTCCGCTTTGACCATCCTGTCCACCAGAACGTGCGCCAGCGGCGCCAGCGCGCCCCATTCCTGCATCGCCTGCGTCAGGTCCGGTCGCTCCACCTTCCAGGTTTCGATCACCCACTGTTCCAGCGGCAGGCCCGGCTCCGGTTCCCCGGCCGCGATCAGTTTCCGGCTTTCCGTCTTCGCCCATTTGGCCAGGGCCTGGGCTGATGTTTGACTGATCAACATTTGCGGCAACCTCGGGGGATTCAGCGGATTTCAGTGTATCACCTTCCTCGGCCTGCTGCGAGGGTGGCGAATCTGCAATGATCTCCTTCGCCAGACGCCCGACTTCACGGGCATCATCCATGCCCTCGATGGAAAGCCCGGCATCCTCCATCATGTCGCGCGCGCCATTATACCAAGACCGCAGGTAGGGTTTGATCTTGGCAGGGGTGGTTCCCAGATCATCGGCGATGGCCTTTGCCAGATCCATGAAGCGGCGGGCCCCGGCCTCAATGTGGAACACTGCCAGTTCCGCGCCGATGGCGAGGATTTCCGGGTCAATCCCGGCGTTCAACTGGTTCTTCAGCTTGTCCTTAAGGCGGGCGCGCAGCTCGGCGGCCCGGTCTGCGCTGACAAGGGTGTTGGATGCGCCATAGGTAGGCTTTTCCGGTGCGGCTTCTTTTTTGCCTGTGACATGGATAATCTCCAGCCGCCCGGAGTCCTGCGCGGCTTTCAGAAGATCGACACGGCCAGCGCGCTTTCCGATAGCCGTCCGCAGAGCGGTTGCTGCAATCGGAAAATCTGCTTCATGCGGCGCAAATGCCTCGAAGTTGGCAGCGGCCAAAGCCTTTGCGAGCGATTCTTCTGCTTTCCAGAGGTTCATGCGCAGACGGCGCACGGTAGCATCGCCAACTGCATCCTTCTTGGCTTTGGCCCGCTCGATCTGGCCCGTCAGGTGAAGGCTGATTTCAGCAAAGTCAGGGTCGGCGGATACGGGCTTTGCGCTGCCAAGCGGCTTCTTCCACTGATCAGCTTTGGCTTCGCGCTGCGCCGAAAACTCTTCATCGGTCAGGAAATCACGGCCGCGACGGCTCTTGTCGATGGTGATGCCGCCGCCGGGCACGATTCCAACGGTCTCGGTGATCCTGATGCCGCCCTCGACGTAGGACCGCACGCCATTCAGATCCTCGTAGAGAGGAAAAGAACGGGCGCTATAGCCGATCTGGTTCCATTTGGCTTTCGGCTTGGCATCAGATACCTTTGCTTCGGCCGCGCGCTCGATCTCTGACAAGACGACATCATGCGGCCTTCCGCTCTCGTCTTCAATGATCTGGGCTTTTTCAATCTTTCCGACTGCGTTTTGATAAGTCCAAAGGCGAAGAATTTTCGATGGCCCAATATTTCTGCCACCAGTCTTGATCTTGACCGCATCACCGACAGAAAACCCGCCAAGAGTTTCTGCTTCAACCGCCCCGTCTTGAGGGCCGGTATCTTTCATCCGGTCTCTCGGCTTGGGCTCAGGTTGAGATGGGCGAGTGTCAATCGTTGTCGTCTGACCTGTCCTTGGCTTGGTGACTTGCAGGACGCCGGGCGTGCCGGTGCTGCCCGGAATCTCTGGTGCCATGCGCTCTTTGTTGGCGGCGTCCCAGCCCCTCAGGTATGCCTGATAGCCGTTGCTGGTCTTTCGCTGGGTGAAATAGCTCGGCACCTCACGGGGCTTCATGGCAAAGCGATCTGCAAAGCCTGCGTCCCAACTCTGCGGTTCATCCTTGCCGCGCTGGCCGTGGAGCGAGATAGGCAATAGCCATGAGTTGTTCTGAACAAACGCCTTGAACTGATCGACAGACTGCTCGGTGATTGCTCCCATGCGATCTTCACCGCGCCCGTCCGAGAACCCTTCATAATAGGCGGCCTGTGCATCCTCACGAGCGACAAAGCCCAGCATGACCTTGTGTTCGTCAAAGCGGCCCGTGTCCGCATCCACCTGGTCGATGATGAAGACCGCAGTGCTTTCAGGGTTCGGCCCCATGTAGATGTCGAGGTGATCGCCGTCCGCGCCACGCGTGCCCTTGATATAGCCATAGTGGGCAGGCATCTTGACCGACCAATCTTCACCGTCCCGATCCTTGCCGCGCCGCATCGCGCCTTTGGCGGTTTCGATGGTGATGTCCAGCCCGTTCCACTGGATATGCCCCATCTGATAGTTTCCGGCCTCCTTCTGGGCGTCGGTCGGCTTGGTGTCGGCCTGTGCAGCGGCGGCTTTGACCTCGGCCGCAGTTGGGACATTGGCCGGTATGTCCCAACTATTTTTTCTGTCGTCCGAGTCGATGGAGGTGCCTTCGGCTTGACGCAACTGCGCGGCGCCGATGGTGATGTCATACCCTTTGCCGCCAACACCGCCATCGACTCGGACTTCCACTGTGCCCTGACCGGATTTCCGGTCGATCGAGACCACGGAACCGCGGCGCGTCTCCCGATCAACGGTGGTGCCGTCAGCCTTCTTGAAGGGGCCTTCCGCATCGAACTCGACCCGCATCCCCTTGGCAAAGTTGCCCATGGCCTTGCGGTTCTCGGCGAAGCGATCTTCGCCATTTTCGGCGGCTTTCGGTTCCTTCGTCACGGGCGCGGGCGGGGCCGGCGGTGGAGCCGCTGCCGCTTTCTCCTTCATCGGAAGTGGTGCGATGCGATCAAGCTCCGACAGCGCCCCGCGTGCTGCGGCGGCGATGGTGTCCCGACTCATGCCATGGGTGTCGATCACCCGGTCATCATTCGACCGCTGGCCATCGTTCTTGGCCATGACGATGAACTTCCCGGGCCGGATGCGAACCTCGCGCCCTTCAAGCTCCATGTCATCACTGCTTTTGCCATGTTCGGCGATGCCGAGAAACCGGCCCCATTCCTTCCTGCGGCGCTCCTTGGTGGCCATCTGCTCTTCGGAAACTGCCGACCCGCCCAGCATGTCGGGCTGGACGCGCTGCGACGGGGGTGTCGTGATGGGGCTTGGGCGGGGGCGCTCGTCTGGCGTCAGTGGCGCGCTTGGCTCGGGCTGGGCTGCTGGATCAACGCCACCCTCTCCGCCGCCGGCCAATATGCTTCCGGTATCAGCCCCCCCTTGAGGAACACCCTCCTTATTGCGTTCGCCTCCTGGGGAGACAGCTCCCGCGTCTGCTCCAACAGGTCCACGGCGTCTTGCCCCGCCATCAGGAAGTTGCCCATCTTCGCGGTCCACCTTGCCATTGGAAACCTCACTTTCGGGCTTGATACCAGCAAGAGCCTGCAACTCTGCGCGCTTTTTGAGCAGCCGTTTGTTCCATCCGCCACCGTTTTTCGTGACATTCGCCTCCAGCGCCGCCAGAGCATCGGCGGCATCCTTTGGCGTCATCTGCTTGACCGGAGGGGCAGGTGGCCGGACCTTCGATGCGGCTTTGCTGGCGAGGCCGTCTGCCGGAACGACAGGCATCGGCGCCACCGGCTGCACCGGCTGGGCGACTGGCGCCTCTACGGCCACCGGCTGTTGAGGCTTCGGTGTTGCTGGCTTTTTGGCATCGCCCTGCACCGCCTGCATCGCACCGACCCTTGCGGCATCGAACTCCTCTGGCGAGAGCTTGAACTCACCGCCTTCGATCCGAACCACGGCACCATCAGGCTCTTCACGCAGAAAGACCGCCGGATGCAGGACGCCGGTTTCCGGGTCGAGCAACTCGACTTCCTTGCCGGGCTTTTGATCGGGAAAACGTTGCACAGGCGCCGGAACCGGCGTCAGGTCTGGCGCCGAGGCGGCGATGCGCGAAATCGGACCCATTGGGGCCACCCCGGCGGGGGCGGGCGAGGGAATTACCCTCCCCGCCGGGGCACCACCCGCGCCACCGCTGCCATCGGCGGGCGGATTCGGTCGAAACTGCGCCGGTTGCTGCACGCCAAGGGCAGTTGGCCCTTGTCCTTGCGTGCGCTCTCGCTGCCCCGGTTCTGAAACCGGACCAGCGCCAAAGATGGTTCCGCCGCTTGTCGGGGCTGGCAGGGCAAGGAGCGGCGGCGCTGGAGGCGCTGGAGGCGGGGCCTCCTGCGGCATGTCACGGCGCGAGAAAGCACCACCGATAGCACCCATCGGTGCGCCGCCCATTGCCCCGAGTATCGCCTCATTGAACGTTCCCTCGGTCACGCTGCGGTTCATGCCTGCGCCGCTGTTGATCCCCGTCCGACCAGCGATGCCTTCCGCAACCTCTTGCGCGCCTTCTTCGATGCCGGAAAGGCCAGCCGTTGCCGCCACACGGCCAGCCCAAGGCAAGCGGGAAACCGCGCCTTCCAGGCCGCCAATGATCCGCTGGGTTGCTGCACCACCAAGGGCGCCGGGAATCGCCGCAAGAAGCGCGCTTTGCTGTGCCGCTCGGCGCTTGGTGATCTCAAGTGCCTGTTCGGGCGATGCACCATCCTGCATCAGGCGCTGATAGACCGAGCTTTCCGCCTCAAGCTGGCTGCGGCCATCGGGCAGCTTGGTCTGTGCCATCAGGTCGATGGCCTGTTCTGCTTGCCCGGCGGCATCGCCAGCCGACATTGAGCCACCGGCTGCCGCCGCGCCGGCGGGGCTCTTGGTCAAAAGGCCGACCACGACGACAGGGGCCATGCTGCCGAACACGTCCAGCGCCGAATAGACGGCGCCACGAACCGTAGGGCGCGGCCCGAGGCTCCACGTCGAAGGAGAAAACAGATCGGCCTTCGGGTCGATCAGATCGGCCTGATCACGCTTCACATCTTCGGAGATGAAGGAGTCGAGAAAACCGGCTGCACCGCGGTCACCTCCGACCGCGTTTGCAGCGCCGTCCAGCGGGTTTGGCGCCATACCCATCGCGTTCTTGCGACCAGTCACCCCTTCTAGGATGGGGTTCACGATGTTCTGGTTGACAGCATCGGCAGCGCCAGCCACGGCCTCGCCAACACCACGGATTGCACTTCCACCAGCCCGCGCAACAGAGGCGCCGATGGCCGCAGGGAGGTCACGAAGCGCGTTGGCATCTTGCGGTCGTTCTGCCGACGGCACGGCGGCGGGGCGCGGGTAAATCTGATCCGCAATGTCATAGGCACGATTCATCACGTCCGGGCCGATCAGGTCTTCGACCTTGCGCCCGAGCGCGATCTCCTTTGCCATCGCTGCCGCTGCGGTATCAGCATCCTGAACTCCGGCTTCCGCCAGCGCCATGAGAACGTTTACAGGAACGCCGGAGCGGGAAGCGATGCCTTCAAGGCGGGTCCGCGCCAGTTCAGGCGTTTCCTGCGCCGGAAGGACGCCCATAGGGCCAAAGCCACCGAATCCCGCCATAGTATCCCCCTGAGGATGGAACTATGGCCGACACTTCCTATGGCGGCCCCTGCCTGCCTTGATACATCATCTGCGGGGGCTGCGACAAGTTCAGTCAGGGACGATAGACGACAGGCGGCGGCCCGCCCGATCCACCAACAGACGGCATGACCGCCGAAGGCAGCGCACCCAGCCCGCCAATAGCCGCCTGCGCCTCGGCAATGGCCTGCTCGTAGGTCTTGGTCGGCTTTCCGTCGAGCCCAACAGAGGTTTCCATGATGACCTTTGCGGCAGCCAGCACCTGCTTCTGCATGTCGGCAGCTTTCTGTTCGGACTTCTGCCCGGCCGTCGCCGCAAGTTGAGCCTGTGACTGAACCTGGGCGCTGTAATGCTCGAACGCCACCTCGGGTGCCAGCATGGTGATGCCAAGACGCACGAGGTCATTCGGGTCAGAAAAGACCTGATCGAAGGTGTTGCCGGTTGCCTCGTCCTTGAAGGTGATCTTCGCCCCACTGATGTTCCCCTCTTTGTCATAGGTGAACCCGGACTCGCCCTTCACGATGGTCGTGCCATCGGGGAAGTAGTCGAGACGGTTGTAGGCGGTCAGAATTTCATCGGCGAAGGTATCCATGTCTCCGACCTGCGCCGCAAACGCCGCCCGCGCCCAGTTCTCCATGCCAGCCTTGGTCGCGTCCCGATCGAGGAATTCCTGAAACGCCATTGCGCCCTGCATGTCGCCGCGCTTCAGCATGTCCTTGATCACGATGGGTGCCCCAACCTCGCGGTAATGATCCATGAAGCCCTTGGCCGCTTTAGCACGTTGCGTTTCAGTCAGCTTGTCGCCGGGCTTCACGCCAAGCGAGGCAGGCCCCGGGGCGGTCTGCGCTGTCGCCTGCATTGCCGGTGTTGCCGTTGCCGCCATCGCGTCCGTGGCAGTCGCCGCAAGCTGCTTGGTGGCAACAGGGGCCGAAGCGGGAACGTTGGATTTCAGAGGGGCCTCAATGGACGCACCACCAACCGCAGGATCGCGGGGCGTGGTCGCCCGCTTCCAACTCGCGCTCAGATCCTGCAATCCGCGTTCAGCGGTTGCCTTTTCCTCGGCCGCCCGAATTTCAGACGGCGCCTTTGTCTCCCAGCCGTTTCCGGTGAACGCCCCGAGCTCCGGCACAGCACCGCCGGTCGCATACTGGGCAACCGGGTTGACGACAGAGTTTACGGCATTGGCAGCGCCTTTTGCGATGTTGGCGACTGCGCCCTCTGCGGCGCCGAGACCGGCCAGTCCGCGGCGTCCTGCTTCGGCAACATCGGGAACGAGGCTTTCGCCCCAGTTATGGTTTGGATTTGGCATGAGTCCGAGCGGATCAATTTTACCGGGTGCAACATCCGCCTGCGATCCCGCCCGCATAGCCTCTTGGACGATGCCAAGCGCCAGAGGGTCGGAAACTTCACGCCCGGACCTGACATCGTAAATCCGGCCGTTCTGATGAATCAGGACTTCACCAAACCCTTCCACAAACAGCCGTCGCGCCCGCGTCGGGTCTTGCGGCACAGTTTGCGGATTCGTCAGGCTGGCGGTCGCAGAGGCACCCCCGCCCGCACCGGTAGAAGCCTGAGGTGACGAAGCGACAGCGCCAAGCGGTTGCGGAACTGGAATGCCGCCCAGCCGATCAAACGCTTCCGCTGTCCGGTTCGGCTGCAGGAACGCGATCTGTGGGGCTTGCTGAGGTGCTGCGAGCGCCGGAGCTGCGCCAAGTGCGGCATCTTGCGCCATTGCCGCTTCTGCTGCCGCGACCGCTTCGGCGTTGGCAGCATCAGTTGCGGTCTGATAGTCCCATGCGCGCTGCCATTCCTGCGCGGTTCGTCCCTCAGCCGCCATGCGCGCATTATGGGCCTCTGCTGCCCGCGCATCCTGCGTAAACAGCAACTCGTCCATCTTCTTCTGGCGTTCCTTCTGGTCCTTGCGATCCTGCCACGAGTTCTTGACCTCACGGCCACGGACGAGGCCGTCAACGAACCCGGCGATACCGTAAATAGCGCTCATCTATCGCGTCCTTATCTGGGTCCGGCGCCCATCGGGCGCGGCATGATCATTCCACCATTGGCCTCGAAATCCGCAATCGCGGCGTCCAAGGCCGAATCTGGCACATTCTTGAAGCCTTCCCATTCGGCCCGTAGCGCGGCGCGCTTCCCGGCAGGGGTCTTCGCGCGCCCGATGGCGTTCCGAGCGAGGTAGGCCGCCATGGCATCCTGTGTCTGCGGGGTGAACTTCGTGTCGGGCGACAGCCCCATGCCATCCGCCGCCGCACGCAGCGTGCGCCCGACGATCTGGTGACGCCCCATTGGCGTTGCGACATAGCCAAGCTGACTCTTGGTCCACTGCCCATAAGGGCCGCTGGGCGACGAAAAGTCGTAAAGCTCACCCAAGGTCATCTGGGAGACATCCACGCCATTGAAGGCGCCGCCATTGTTGGCATAGCCATAGAGCGTGTCATACCGCCCGCCACCCTCGGTCGCGTCGATCAGCCCGAAAAGCCCGTTGCCAGGAACAGCCCCAAGCGCCGGGGCCGTGCCGACACCGCCTGCTGGCGCCCCCGCCCCGCCATTCGCAGCGGGGTAACCCGGCGCCGGCTGTGCGCCAAGCGCCGAGATCAGCGCATCCGTGCGGGCATTATTGGCCTCGCGCTCCTTGCGATCCTTGATGGCTTGCCGAGCGTTTCCGAACCCTTGCGCGAAACCTGCCAGACCAGAGAGGCTCATCACATCGCTCCCATTGGCTGCGGCTTGCTGCGAGGCAGGGTCGCCGCCAGCTTGTCCACCTTCTCGCTCAACTGCCGAACCGCACCCATGGTCACGCCCATGAGCGAAATCGGGTCGATGGTCTTGCCGTCACCGATGCCGGTCGCCTTGGCAAAGTCCTCAGCATAGGGCCCGATGTGCCGCCCTTCATCCGCCACGCCCGGTTTATAGTCCCAAGCCTCCACGGGCATCTTTTCGACCGCTCCAAGGGCATCAACCGGCTTCCGGTTGGTCTTGACCTTCTTGGACGAAATGAGGCCGACCACCGTTCCAAGCGCACCACCCAGCCCACCGATGGCCGCCTGATTGGCCTGCCATGCCGCGTAGCGGTTCTGATAGTCCTGATTGAGGATGCTGGCCTGCTGGCCATAGCCGCTCATCGCACCGGAGAAGCCGGATTGGGCAGCACCATTGGAAATCCCCATGCTGGTGCCCGGATTGACTGCGAGCCCCTGCCCCATGTTGATGGCATTGCCCAGCATCTGATCGCCGGTCGCCTCAACCTGACGCCGCGCCATGTTGCGCGCCCCAGCGGTGGCAAGAGCGGTGTCGGTGGATGCCTTCGCCGTGCCCATCTGGAAGCGCCCGCTGGCGGGGTTCACACCCATCGCCATGGCCTGTCGTTCGCGTGTGCCAAGAGCCTGTGCGGCAGCCTGAGACACATCAGCGGCGGCTTGATCAGCGGCAACCGCACGCCTTTCCGGCGTGTCGTAGGTTGTGGCCTTCTGGATGAACTGATCCTGCAACGGCAGGAAAGTGCCGGTGTATCGCGCCCGATCCTCTCCGGCCCAGTTGTTGGTGATGGACGCCTGATCCTTCATCCAGTCCAGCATAAGCTGGCCGGTTTCAGCCGACTTCAGGGCTGCCTTGCCCATGTTAGGGTCTTGTTTTGGTGCGCTGCCGCCCATAGCTGCCTGCCTCGTCAGTTACCGAAGTTTCTGCTCAGCCTGGCAGCGGCTGCCCCGGCTGCGGCCGGGTCATGCTCATCAGGATAGCATCTTTGCCGTTTGCCATTCCAGCCCTGACACGCGCGTCAAAACTGAATCCGGTCTTGAGGGCCGCGACCTGCGCGGGAGCGTTACTCGCCTCGATCCGTGCCCAGACCCGCCCGAGGTTCAGGGCCTTGTGATGGAAGGCTAGGGACGCAAAGGCCTGAAGAATTTGCGGCGTGATGCGCCCCTCGCCGATCAGGCCGAAATGAAATTCGGCTGCATCTGCCTCGAACGCCTGAAACACCCCTACGGCGCAGATGGGCGAACCCGGCTCGATGCTGGCACCGATTGCAACAGCATCTTCCTTGAACCCAGTCGATGAGGTTGCCGCAAGGGCAGCTTCAAGCAAGGCCGGTTGGTTTTTTCTGGTGAAGTGCATGGCAGGCATCCTCGATTAAGGCGGTTTTGCAGAAGAACTAGGTCCAGGTGGCGGCCACGATGGACGCGGCACCGCTGCCCGAATTGACGAACGAGACAGCCATCGCAGGTTCGGCGGCGCCGAAATCATCAGATGCGGCTGATACCCTGCTGGAGACATGCGCGATGTCGGTGTCCTCGGTCACGCCGCTCCAAGCGAATGTCCCGGCAGAAGATGTGATCGAACCAGCGATAACGACAGCATCACGCGGACGGGCGAGCGCCACAGAAAGGGTGGTGCCGCTGCCATAGCCCTGATTGACCGCAGCCGGGGTCAGGTTGCGATAGCCAGTCACTGTGTAGACCGCGACCGCCATTCGGGTTGTGGCCGCAGAGAAGGTCACGACAATATCTGCCGTCGCTCCGGCCGGAACCCGGGCGTAGTAGATGCCGGTCGGGTTGTTCTGGCTGGGCGAAGTGACCGCCGCCGTCGCAGCAACACCGCCGATTGTCACGCTGGAAATGGTCCGTGCGTTGGAATCCCGCCCCAGAACGACAGCGACAACCAACCTGTCCGGCGCCGGGGGGCCAATCGCAACACCAGTCAGCGTGACGGTTGCCAGCGCGGAGGTGTCGAGCGTGGTGCCGATATAGGTCGAGATGGCCCGGCGATATGGCGGCGGCGGCGGCATGAGACCGATCATTGCAGCGCCATGACGTTCAGAGTGCTTCCGGCGGGCGTTTTCACGATGAACATTTGGAACTTGTGGCCATTCGTCGTGGTCAGTGGGTCGCCTGTCACGCGCAGGAAGCCTGACGTCGAAACCAATCCCGCCGATGCGTTGTTGGTCATTTCAAGGATCATGGAATAGTCGCCTACCCGCGTCGGAGCCGCGAGGGTGAAAGCGCCACCATTGACGAACCTGCGGAGATTTCCGGGGGATACTGCCAAGGGGTCTGGCAGATAAGTGCCCGAGGATTTGGTTCCATCATCGACCGCCGTCGAAGTGTATCCCCCGATCAACACCGAAGACAGCAACTGCGCAATTTGGGTTTGCCCGGAAAGGACCGTGTTTCCCGAGAAAGTCTTGTTCCCGGCCACAACCTCATTGGCAGCGGAATCGACTGCTCTGCGCCACCCGCCCCATGCCGCCGCGATCTTCGCCCGGTGCCACATGCCGAACACGCTGGAGGATTTCTGCAATCCGAATTGGATGGCGTTTGAACCATCAATGTCCCAATGGAGGACAACATCGCCTGCTGCCAATCCAGCCCATCCGCCGGAAGCTGTGCCGCTGACCTGAAATATCTTCCGCCCGGTCACGCTGCCCAAGCTGCCGCTGTAGGCCACCTGATCCATCGAGAGATAGGCATTCGGAGAGAATTCGCCGGAAAGGACGTAATAGGGCAGCGCACTGAACGGGTTCACGCCGTCGCCAATGCGAAGTCGGCCCGTATCGGTTTCAAAGCCGGGCTCACCCGCGGCAAGGATCGGGTTCACGGATGCCCAGTTTGCAGCACCGTCGTTGCGCAGTCGAATTCTGACCGGAACGCTGGCCATTTATTTATATCCCCACCAGTTTGACCGCGAGAATGCGGGTTGCGGTTTCGGTGCCGCCCGAAAGCGGCGCGCAGGTCGATGCCATAAGGAGGTCTGCATCAGGCAATTCGGGCTTCACCTGAACGCCGATGGTTCGCTTGATCTTGGTGGCGATGAGGCAGGTCATGGAGAGCAACGCCGAGTCGCCTGCATCTGGGCCGATCCGATGCATGGCGGTGCAGAACTCCACGGTTGCATCAGAGATCCGCGCGCAAACCTTTGTCGCCGCGATGGCGGCGCTGGCGGTGATCTGAACCTGCGCCTGAACCTGCCATAGGCCCGGTCCAATGGCGATCGCAGGTCCATCGGCCCATCCGGCGGATGACAGGGGAACATCGACCGTCAGGACAGCCGATTTCGCTCCAACCTGGAGCGACAACTCCTTCAGCACCACGTCCGAAACGTCCGAAAACCTGACAGCCTTTGCGCCCGGCCCGCCGCGCGTTCCGCTTAGGATGTCGAGACGTTCCTCGCGGAAGTTCTGAATAGCATTGGTCATGCCGCCGCCCCCATGGCTTCGTTGACGCTTTGCGCGATGGTCACGGCGACCACCGGAATCGAGCTTTCAATCTCGATTTCCCACTCTTCGGCCAGACGCGCGTGCAATCTGCAGGGCACGTTGGCGCGCGTAATCGTGCCGGCCAAGCTGCCATTGGCAAAGACCCTGACGGCGAAACTGTCACCTCCGACCAACGGCCGATCCGTCTTAACGAGCAAGACCGAGAAGGAAACTGGAAACGGTGTTGTGAGACGCTTGGTGCGCCACCGTGCGGTAGCGACCGAAGACGAAGAGTCGTCCCAGCGCAGGATGCTGCGTTTGTCCTGCCCCAGCATGAAGACATCACCGCTGAGAGGGTCATTGTGGATCGACAGGGGTGCCGCGACAGTCGATCGCACGAAATAGACAGCGTTGCCGTCTTGGACGATCTCCCCCAGCTGCTGTTCACCGAACGCGCTTCCCGCCGCGCCGCCGACGAGCATGGGCACGCTCACAGGGTCCAGCCCGGGTGCGATGATGGGCCAGACCGCTCCACCTGCATCGAGCGTGTCGGGCGTGGACAGCCATCCCGTGGCATCACCACCGAAATAGCTGGTGTAGGCATTCACCGTCCGAAGGAAGAGATAGTTCGCCCCCCGGCGCTCGGCAGCGATGGATTCTGGCGAGAACCCCTGCCATTGGCGCCGCGTAAAGACCGATCTGGTCAGGTTCTGGATGCCGTTTGGGCTGATCTGCATGAGCCCTTCGGTCGATGGGAAGAGAGCAGCCATGCCGATGTCCACAATTCCGGCCCGTGACAGACAGGGCACTGAATCATCGAGCTTCTCGGTCGCCATCGAATCCGGGTGGGTGCCCTGAATGATGTAGGGGTTTCCGCTTGTAAGGACCGCCAGATAGGAACCGAAGGCGCAGAGGCCGACGACAGGGTGATCCATGGTCAGGACGTATTTTTCTGGCCATGCGTGAGGCCGCCATGGCTCGCAGAAATAGACATCCTTACCGGAAAATGCCGCCATCATGCCGTTCGGCAGTGAGGTCAGTCCGATCATCGTGTCGGGAGGCGGATCATAGTCAGAAGAGGCCAGAGCCTCGCCCAGAGGCAAGACCATGATGTCATGGTCAAAGGACGTGACGGCCACGGCGATCTCGGCGACGAAGTAGAAGCCGGTTGCGCCGCTGGCAGAGGTCACAGACCGATAAATGCGGCGAGACACAATACCTCGCCCCGTGGGCACGGCTGCAAAGCCATCAATCCGCACCAGAACGCCTGGCGATGTATCCAAGAGGCTGGAAACCGGTGATGGCGGGCTTTCTTCGCCCAGCGTTGTGACATGGGTATAGACGAAGGCGCAGCTTTCCAGCGTTGCCGGGTCCGGCGCCGAAAGGTTCGAAACTGCCGGAGCGGACACCGGGGCTGGCAGCGCCAATGGATAGACCGTAGCCCCCTGCCGGACCTTCGGGGCGCCATCACCGGTGTAATACAGGCGAGAGGCCGCAACTGGCGCTCGCGCGGCGTCAACATCTGTCGCCCACGACAGCCATTGTCCATCGAACTGGAAAATGGTCTTCGCATCGGCAATGAGGGTTGCGACGGTCGCCGCAGTGTTGATCGGTTCCAGAATACCGGTCGTGAAGCTGGCATTCTCGGCCAGCACGGCGAAGTTGTCCGGCAAAGCGCGGTCATGGACCGCAGGGGCCTCACCCCTGAACGATGTGATGGCATACCGCACCGCGCCGCCTCACATCCACTGCGACTTGGTTCGAAGCGGTGCGCGCTGTTGGCCGCTGATCGACTTGACCTTGGCCCCGTCGATGCCCGCCTGAAACCGTTGCGCAAAAATGGCTGCACGGTTTGGGTCATAGGCGCCCGATTCCGGCATCTCGCAAAGTAGGGCAACCGCCCCAAGCGCCAGCGTCATCGCATGGGCCTGAATCATGGACCGGGGGACGGCGTTGTAGCTGTCAGAGAAAGCGTTCGTCGGGTCGAAACCGATGATCTGCCCTTGCTTTGGCTTCAGAAAGACCACGGCCCGGATTTGACCAGCAAGAAAGGGGTCAATGATGAACTGGCCATCCCCAACCTGCGTGAACGTTGAAGGCCGCCCTTCCCGAGGATCGGCGCGAGAAGCCGCTGAATCCATGCACCCTAAGGGCGTCAATTTGATGCCATTCCAGAACATCGCCTCGACGTCATGGACCTCGGCAATCTGGGAGACAGGCAGCGTCACGGTGCTGTCGTCAGCATCGAATTCAACGACATCGCGCCAGCATCGCGTCTCTTCGCAGATCTGAATCGCCGCCTGACGCAAGCAGAACTCAATGACCGGCTGCGGAACCGCCGGAACCAGAGGCACGACCAGTGGCAAAAGAGGTGCGAAGTTGGACATGGGAACCATCAAGCCGGTCTCCCCTGCGCCGCTTTGGCGATGTTTTTCTCGGAGGTGATGCGCCCCAGAACGCCATTCTGGAAGTCGGCGATATAGGCTTGCGCGCGCTCGGCACTGCCTTGAATGCCTGCATCCTTGGCGTAGCACTTGCCGATCACAAAGTTGGTCAAGGCCAGCCGGTAGAGATCATCGAGCGGAACGACTGCACCGTAGGAGGCGATGCTGTTGGGGTCGCCATCTGTTTCGACTGGCGCGAGTCGCTGGCCCACGACCGACTCAATCATTCCCGATCCATTGTTGGCAGGGAACACGATGAAATGGTGCGGTGTCGTCAGATCGTAGATGACGTGCTGGACCTGCTGCGACCGCGCGCCATTCCCGCGCCATCCCGGGAACATCTGATCAAGGATTTGCGGCTTTGGAAGTGGGCGCACGGCTCCACCACGCACCCGCTCTGCCTCGCTTTCATGGTTCGTGACGATGTTCGACAGCGCTTCGACCAGAACTGTATAGGCCGATGGCAATTGCTGCACCGCTCCCGCCTGCAGAGTGAGGACGACAACTGCGGTGCTGATATTCGGCTTCAACACCACTGCTTCGCGCAGCGCCTCGTTCAGGTATCCCAGCTTCTCGGGCAAAGACCAACGAGCGTGGTCCTCGTCAATGAGGGCCACGCTCGCGTCTTGCAGCACTTGGCTGGCGAGAAATGTCATTCATTCCTCAACTGGTTGCTTTCCGGGCGCCCTCGATGGCCGCGATCATGGAGGCAGCCTTCCAGTTGGGGTTCGGCTTGCGCCCGATCTCTTCCTCGTAGAGCTTGCGGAGTTCCTCGATGTCCATATCCTCGGACAGATCGGGCGCCCCCTGCGGCGCCACCGGGTCGGCGGCGGGTTGCGTTTGGGTCGAACCCACAGCGGCACCCTGCGTCAACACCACCGCAACGGTCGGCGCCTTGACTGTCGGCGCCACCGGCGCGGGAGCTGGCGCGGCGGGTTGCGCCGCCTGATCGTCGGCCAGCTTGTAGCCTTCGGTGATGCTCAGGAGACGGCCCAGATGGTCACTGTTGCTGACCATGGCAACATGCCGCCCCGTGCCGTCGTCCTTGAAGTGATAGGTGACGCCGCCAAGCTCGACCTGCGATCCGCCCTGGCGCTTCAGTTTGCATTCAACCAGCATGTGTTTTCCCTCTGGTAGTGCCTGCCCGTCACGGGCAGGGCGTGGTCAGGATCAGTCGCGGCCGTAGCGCACGCGCAGGTGCAGCTTTTTGTTCGACGCCGCGGTGATGTTGGCCGCCGGAACGATGCCGATGGAGCGGTTGTCCGAGGTGCTGGTGATGGCGGCCAGCGTGGCGATGGCAACCTCGGTCCCAGTCGTGTTCAGGGTGCCTGCGCTCACCAGTTCGGTGCCAGAGGTGCGGGCCGTCACGATGTCGCCGGGAACACCGGTCATGAAGCCGATGTTCGCGTTGATGGCGCCGATGTTCTCGGCGGCAAATTCGAACGACAGGAAGCGGCAACCGGCGGGAAGCGCGAACAGCTCCAGCACATCGGTTGTGTTCACCGCCTCGGTGAAGACGTGGGTGATGATCACCTCCTGCGCTTCGCCAGCCTTGTGGGCGCTGGGAAGTTCACGGCGGGCCATGCCCTTGAAAATCGTGGTCTGTTTCGTTGCCA
Organism: Pseudomonadota bacterium; assembly: GCA_020161975.1. Classification (GTDB taxonomy): domain Bacteria; phylum Pseudomonadota; class Alphaproteobacteria; order Rhizobiales; family Beijerinckiaceae; genus JAIUNP01. The sequence continues at coordinate 27,008 of JAIUNP010000003.1, read as the reverse complement.
TTGGAGCGGTCCTCTGTGGGCGCGATGATGGATTGGAGAAGGGCCGCCCGAAGACGGCCCCGGCTCATCAGGCGGCGTTGGGGTCTTTGGCCGCAGTGTCCAGCGCGCAGACGCCGAAATCCTTGCCGTTGAACACGGTCTTCTTCATGCCGAGGATCATGCAGACGTAGAAGTTGACGAGGTTGTCAGCATCGGCCAGCTTCTCGACCCAGTTCATCCGCGTGCCCTTGCCTGCGGCGCCATAGGCAACCATCCCGGCTTGCGCGCCCAGCAGCAGCGCGCGGGCGGCATCGACGTTGGCACCGGCGCCATAGTCGTTGAAACGCCGCACGCTTGCGTGTTCGTGCAGCACGAGGTTGTTGTGCAGGCCAAGGCCGCCCTTGCAGATCGGCGAATTGCGCCCTTCGGCTGTGGCCAGCGCCATGGCGATCTTCGACCACGACAGGTCGCCGGTCTCGGTGCGCAGCGAGTGGGTCTGGATGGGGCTCATCAGCACGACAAAGCGCTTGGTGCCTTCATAGGTGATGGGCTGCATCTGAACCACATCGGGGTTCGTCGCGTTCATCATCGTCGGCTTGACGGCGATCCGCTCAAGGAAGGCGATCGACATCTTGTCGGCGGTGGTGATGGTGGCCTTGGACGTGCCCGCGCCGCCATAAAGGATATGGTCGGTGTCGGGCGCCGTGACGGGGTTGCCCGCAAAGCCGATCTTCCACTTGGCGTCCTGGTTCACGGCGGCAAAGGCGGAATCGCCCGACAGGTAAACGAAGTAGCCCTCGTCCAGCCACTCGGAAATCCAGATGGCGCCATTGCGTTTGGCGCTCTTGCGCAGATCGTGAACAGTGCGCTTGCGGGACATGCGGCCACCGGCCGAGACGGCTTTCCGCACCTGGTCGATGCGCAGCTCGTCCTGATAGAAAGTCAGGTTCTCTTCTTTGCCTTCGATCAGGTCATCCCCGAACGTGGCTTCGCCGCGCAGGCGCATCAGAAGGTCGAACACAACGCGGTCGCCCGCGTCCTCTTCCAGTTCAACTTTGCGCTGAACGATGGAATTCTCGTCGTCGCCGACGAACTTCGTGCCCCAGTAGCTGCGCTTTTCGGCGTCGATGGCGAGGTCTGTGGCCCACCGCTTGACGGTTTGGGCCGATGACGTGCCGATCACGGTCTGCATTGGACTGCTCCATGGTCATATGGTTGATGACCCAGGCACATCCTATGCATGGTTAGTTGACTACCCCTACCACATCTGGGGCTTTCGATTCAACTGGGATTGGGGTCAGGCGCCTCCTGATCAACAGCCACGACAGGAATTCCCCGTGGAACGTCAATCAGGAGAACAACCTTGCCCTCTTTCGCCCGGACAAGCTCGACCGAAATGTCTTGGCCGATCAGGATTTTTGCGCCGTCACCGCGCCGCACATTCTTCTTGAGCATGTCCGCGATCCTTCTCACCGACCGCGCATGTAGGCGTCGTATTTGTCTTCCGGCAGGCGCGCCAGCATCTGTTCGGCCTGAATCGGGTCGATGGACATCATCTTGTCGATGGCTGCGAAGCTGCCGTCAGTGACAAGGCTGTCGTCGGCGCCATTCAGCCCGCCCAGCGTCTGAACCGGGTCCGGGCGCGGATCGGTGCGTTTGCCAACAGGCTCCGGCTTCGGCTGCTGCTGCGCCTCGGCCTGCGCCATGGCTGGCAGTGCCCTTCCCGTCACGGCTTTCACCTCGGCAGCGTAGAGGTCATAGGCAAGCCCGATCTGACGGTCGAATGGCATCGAAGCATAGGCCTGACTGCCGGTCACCGCGCGCAGGGCCGCATCCCATCCCTGAATATGATCCGCCGACCAGAGAGCCTGCGCCTGCGCGGCATTGGCGGCCTTGAATGCCTCAAGCGAAGCATTCCACTGGACGATCCGCTGCTGTGCCGCGTTGTTGGCCACTTGCGCCGCAGCTTCGATCTGCGCTTGCGCGACCGCCTGCTGCTTCACCAGCGCGGCTTGTTGCTGCTGGAACTGTTCGCGCGTGATGTCGGCATTGTCATACTTCTCAAGCAGCGCCTCGATCTCGCCGCCGATGCGGTCGATTTCAGCTTCCGCCGCGCTGGTGTCGGGAATCTGAATGGACTGCTGGGCCGCCTGCTGCGTGGCCTGCACCTGCGCTTCTTGCTGGGTCGCAGCCTCGGCCGCAACGCGCGCAGCCTCGGTCGCAGCCAGTTCGGCGGTGTTGTCCGGCGGGATCAGCGCATCATCACCGGCCTTCAACGCTTCAATTTCGGCCTCGGTCAGGTGTTTGTCGAGTTCACTCAGATCGAACTCTTCGGGGAGTTGGTCGGGTTTTGGCATCTGTTCCTCCTTCGGAATCACATGGCAGGGGTTGGTTGCGGTGCGGGTGCGGGCATCACCTGCCCCGCAGCTTCATTGCGGGCTTCGGCCAGCACACGGTCAGCGGCTTCGGCAACGACACTGGCCCCGGCGATCTGCACCGCGACCTCCATGGCCCCGCGCAGTTGCTCGATCACATCCGTCGTCGCGCCGCGTTCGATCTTCATCGCCTCGGCCAGCTTCTTGCGGGCGTCGGCCTCCTTGGCGCCAAGCTCGGCCTCGGCGGCCCGCTTGGCCATCGCGCTTTGCTCTGCCTGTGCCTGCTGTTGGGCCAGAGTTTCGGGATCTGGGTTGTCCGGGTCCGCGTCTGGGTCGGACTGTCCGGTCACCGACCGTATGCGCTTCACCAGCTCGTCGCGCTTGGGCACGTCCAGCGCCTCAACGATCAGGTCGAGCATACCGACCACCAGTTGCGGCGCGGTCTGGGCCAACTGCTTGGCCAGTTCCAACAGCGCCTCGGCCTGCGCCTGCCGCGCGCTGGCCCGCCAGTCGTCTTCGCTGATGATGAAATCCGCCTTGAACTCAGCGATGGCGTTAGCCGGGTCGCCGTCATTGATGGGCCGGAAATCGGGGTTTCCCCGGCTGTCCGTGATGCGAAACTCGTCCTTTTCGTCATAATAGGTCTCGACAAGGACCATCTGCTTTTCGCCATGGATCGACCGGGACAGCCGCATGTTCTCGAAAAACATGCTGGTGGACAGGGCGCCCTGATCCTGACGGCGCTGGATCGCAATGCCCGACGAGGCATTGGTGCGCCGGCCAAGGTTCTCGTCAGTGACACCGCCGATTTGCTGGATCATCTCGCCGTCGCGGCTCATCATCTCGACATGCGCCGCAGCCAGATTGGTGTCGGTCTGAATGTCCGGCGGGGCGATACCCTTCCAGACCAGCACAGCATCGGGGCGGGCCGCCTCATCGCGTATCGTGTCGATGCCCTCTGTCGGGACGCTGTTTTCGTTGATCACCACGCGGGTCGAAGACAGGTGATGCAGGGCTTTGGACGCCCGCTTGTTCAGGTCGCGCTGGATGTCTCGGATGCCGCGGATCATGCCGTATGGCATCCCGTCGCGGCGGCGGCGGTAGCCCCAGACAGGCGTGAAGGGATAGCGGTTGTGCCGGTATGGGCTGGGGCGCAGGTCAAGCAGCCCGGAGTCGGTCATCAGGGCAACATGGATCACCTCCATCGGGCGCGCGGTCACGGTGGCGAACCCGTTGGAGATTTCGGACCAGTGCCCGGGTGACCACTCATCGAACAACTCGCCCGAGAACTGCCCCCCCTTGATCACCATGGCCTTCTTATCGACCAGCTTGAACCAGCACTCGATCACGCGAACACGCTGCCGGTTGATGCCGAACTGTGAGGTCCGTGCGGTGCCCATGGCATCGCGGAAATAGGCCGCTTCCTGCGAGTCCATCGCCTGATCGCCCATCTCGTCGGTGTCGTAGAAGCCCAGAAGTGTGCTGGCGGCCGATCTGCCAATGACGCCCTTGCGCTTGGACCAGAGGGCCGCCGCAATATCCTCGTCCAGCCATTTGGTGCGGAACAGATAGCGGGCGTCGAGCAGGTCATAGCGCCGCGAGGTGGAATCCCACAGCATAGACCGCCAGTCCTCATGCCGGTCATAAACCTTGATCCCCTCTTCGGGGCGGCCTTGACCGCACTCCATCCAGCCAAGACCCGCGCGCACAGCCATCTGGAACGCCTCGGACCATTCGAAGTCGCTGCGGTTCTCGTCCCCGACGTGTTTCAGAAGCTCGCTCTTGCGCTGCGCTGACTTCCCGCCCTCTTTCCTGCGGGGCAGGACGCGGAAGTCGCGCGGCATTCGCCGTTGCGTGCCCAGCACCCAGTTGATGGTGGTCTGGGTAACGTTGAACACGAGCGGCGCTTGGCCTCGCGCCTGCAGAACCGCCACTTCCTCATCCGTCCATTGGATGTGGTCGTAGAAATCTTCGTCCATCGCCATTTCGACACGGTTCTCGCTCTGCCGGTCGAGTTCATGGACATACCAGCCCATGAGCTTCTGGTGCAGGGTCAGTGCCTCCGGTGTATCGAGATTGCTCAAGCGCATCTGTGCGCTGGCCTTGGCCTTTGCAGCACGGCCCGCCTTTTCGATCTCGTCCATGTAGCTGTCACCGGGCGCCGGGATTCTGCCCGATCTGATTTCCATCAGCCCGCCCAACTCGTTGTTCAGACGAAAGCCGTCTCCGGGGTCACGCATCGCGCTTCACCTCGCGCTCTTGGATGATTTCCCCCGTCTCGCGGTTCTTGATGATCATGTCGGCGACCGTCTCCGTGTCGCCCTGTGGCCGGGGCGGCATGGCAATCAGGTCTGGCAGGCGCGAGTTGATCGCCTCCATGATCGCAATATGGTCGGCCTTGGATGCCGGGTTGCCCGGTAACAGGCCATTGTGCAGCCAGTCGATGATGCTTTTGACGCAATGCGCCGGGTCACCGACCTCGCCATGCAGCGCCCACGGCCACGAGTCCCGCAGCTTGATCACCACCGGCACCGTCCTGCCCCGCCGGATCGGGCGGTAGGCATGGACAAGGACGAGGCAGGGCTCCCAGCGGTATGATCCCTCGCGGACCCATGTTCCGATCACAAGGATGCCCTTGTGGATGGTCTCGAACTGGCGCTTCGTGAGGTCCAGCGCGATGGGTTCGATTTTCGGTGTGATGAGGCGGCGGCTCATGCTGTCAGTCCTGATGGGCGGCGGCGGTCTTTCCGCTGGCCGGAATTGCCTCTGATCAGGTCGTCAAAGACCTGACCCCACTGACGGAAGGCGTCAGCGAAGTTCGAATAGCGGTCGTGCAAGGGTTCTTCGGTGAAGGCGTCCAGCCGCTCGTTGTATTTCTTGCGGTAGTTGTCCAAGGCGACGACGCCATCGCCGCATTCGGTCTGGTCGATGTAGATGTTGCCGCCCATGGCGAGACGGGTGGAGTTGATGCCGGTCAGCACCTCCTGGACCCGCGGCACGATTTCGAACCGGACGCCCGGCATGAGCTGTTGCAGGATGTCGATGGCGCTCTTGCCGGTCTGCAGGCTCTTGTTGATCGCGTCGTGCGGCAGGTAATGCGTGCCGGACAGGTTGTAGCCGCTGTTGGTCAGAACCTTGGCGTAATGCTCAAGGCTCTCGCCGGAGTTCTCGTAAGCCCGGATGAAGCGATGCTCGCCCGCAACAAGCTGGTGGAACCATATCGCCGTGGTGTCGTTCCAACCTAGATCCCAGAAGGTGTTGACCGGGTTGCCGGGCGTGTAGGGCACATGCCGTATGCGGCCTTGCGCCCGCAGCTTCTGCATCTCGTTGGAGTAGTAGGCACCCTTGATCTTGCCCTGACGCCACAGGCCGCGCAGCAGGGCCTCGCGTTCTTCCGGACCAAGTTGCAGCAGGGCCTCGCGGTAGCCGGTGCCGGTGAGGTGAACATTCTCGATCAGCCGCGCCGGGATGAACTGCCGGTAGATCGTGGTGATGGTGCCCATCTCCTCGTCCACGATATCGACGGGGATGTATGTGCCCTTGCCATCCTCTTGGATGCCCCAGCGCTCCATCACCCACTTCTGGCCGGGCCCGTCCGGGTTGGTGGTCGCGCGGATGTAGCGTGGCAGCGTGCGGTCTGTCGATCGGCACCGGCTGAACAGGTAGAGGTAGCAGGTATCGGTGGGCCAGAGCGTCAGCTCGTCAAATCCGATGTAGTTCCAAGCCCGGCCCCGGTATTTGAAACGGTCGGTGTCGTTGTGCAGATAGCCGAACTCAACCTTCGCCCCGCTGGAGAATGTCCATATCTTCTCGGTCGAGTTGTATTTCGCGCCCGGGTCGATGGCGGGGTAGAGTTCCAGCGACCGCCCGATCAGGTCACGCAATTCGGGGAAGCTGCGGCGGAACAGAACCGCACGATGGTTGGGATTATCCAGCCCGCCGTGCTGAAGGCACAGGCAGTCGATCAGCAGGGCATCGCTTTTGCCGCCGCCCGCCGCGCCGCCATAGAGAACCTCGAACTCGTCGCACTCAAGGAATGCCGCCTGCTTGGGTGTTGGTTGCCAGATGATCTCGGCATCCAGAAGCTCGGGCGGCATGTTGTGGCCGCGCTGTGCGGCAGGGGCGGTCATCATCATGTCGCGCCATCCTCTTTCGGGATGGGTCTGGTCTCGCTCGGTGCCATGGCTTTCGGTGGCACAAGAACCACACGGGCTTTGACCTTGACGTCATGCTCGATGGGCTTGCCGTCCTTGCCCGTGTGTTCATGGGTCTCGACCGCGATCTTGTGGTGCTTGGCCAGCGTGTCGAAGGCGCGGTCCTTTGACGCCATCTTGATCTCGATGCCGTCCTTGGTCTCCTTGACGCCCTCGAACAGGATTGCCGCCTCCGGCGAGAGCTTGCGCGTGTCCGCAAACTGCACGAACGGCGATCCAAGGCCGCCACATTCGGGGCATTCCGGGTTCGGGTCGCGTGTCACCTTGTAGCCATATCCGCCCTCTTCGGTCGGCAGGGCATCCCGCTGGGCAACGGTCGGCTTGCGCGGCAGCTTGGCCGTCGCCCGGGCCAGCACCTCGCGGAACTCCCGCTTGGTCTTCCATTGGTATTCGTGGTCGATGCCCCAGCAATACCGGCAGGCTCCGATGCGATGCTCGGTCAGCTCGCGCGGGTCGGCCTTGAGGATCGTCTCGGCCCGGATCAACAGATCGTCGGCGCTGATCCGCAGCCTGTTCACCCGATCTGCGGCCAGATGGGTGATCCGCGCTGCGACGTCATCATAGGACAACAGGCGCGACCCTTGCTGCTTGGCGGTCTTTTTGCTGTATCCCGCCCTGATCGCAGCTTGCGTGGCGTTCAGGTCCGTCAGGTATTCCTGACAGAAGACTTCCCGCTTTGTGTCTTTCAGGGGGTTTTGGCCGTCCACGTCCTATGCTCCGCCATGTGATGCGGAATGTGAAGCAAATGACGGACTTTCTCAACCTCTTGCGTTGCGAAAAGAAAAGGCCCCCAGATCGGGGGCCGCAGGCTACATCTATTTTGTCTTTACCATGTCAGTCGATGATGACGGTCACCCAATGTCATACCCCGCGCTGATCGCATCCTGTTCGGCCTGATGGCGCTGCGCGGCGTCCGGCGGTTCACGGCGGGCTTCGAGGATTGCCATGAAGAGTTCGCGGGTCACGCGGGACAGGTCATCTGCGCCTGCAGCATTGAGGCTTACATCGTGGATGGCGAAAGCCTCGCCCAGATCATCAAAGGCATAGACCGTGGCAATCTCGGCCTCGCGGGGTTCGCAGACCTCCATGTCGGTGCCGAAGGTGTCGTTGTTGCGGTGGGCGGCGATATTGCGGCAGAAGCGAATGTCGATGGCGCGCCAATGGTTGCGGCGGGCCATTTCGATCAGGTTTTCACCTTCGGGCAGGCAGTTGAAGCCGGTCATGTCAGTTCCTCCAGTCGGCAAGCGGCGTCAGGTCGCCCGCAAAAACGAAGTGCAGCGCAAGGCCATCCATGATTGCGTCCAGCAACCTGTCGTCCTGTTCTTCATCCATGTCGCAAATCTCGTCGTAGCGAATGTCTGCGATCTGGCGCAGGATTGCGTCATCGTCTTTGATGTCCAAGACCTGCAGGACGTAGATCAGTGGCCACGGCGATATCGGCGGCTTCGGACTGGACACTTCCGAGACGATGGCGGTGATGGTGGTCAGGGCTCTCTGCTCGGGTTCAGGAGCCATTATTGACGCCCCCCAGCCCTGTCCCTCGCCTTCCGGCAGGGATGCCCACAGGTGATACGCAGCATCATCGGGTGCCCCGGCAATGGTCCAGGCTTTGCAGGTCGGCAACCAATCCGAACCGACAGGGCTGCAACTGGCGCCGCAGTTCGGGCACTCGCTATCGCACTCGCACGACCAATCATCGGTCCAGTCGATCTGCTCGGAGGTGCAGGAGCGGCAGGAATACTCGTTCCGCCAGACGCGGGGGTTTCCATCGCCGTCAGTGCCGAGGTTGGCAAAGGCCGGGTGTCGCATGAGGTCGGCACGGTTGTTGGGCTTGATGATTGCGCCGTTGATGTCTTCGAAAGCGGTCATGGCTCTGTCCTTTCAGAGGATGACGAGGGCTGCGAACAGCCCTGCGATCAAGGTGAAGCTGTAGATGTCGAAGGCGTCGAAGGACGTTTTCATGTCCGGTGCCTTTCAGTTGGCTGCGGCTTGGCCGAGATTGACGATGCGCCCAGTGATGGGGTTGTCGGTGTGGTCGTGGATCACGTCCTCGCCGTTGCCATGGATCAGGATGATGTCGCCGATCTTGGCGCCGCCGCTGTCGCGCAGACGAAGGGTGGTGGCGTCGGTGGCCGCAATCTCGCCGGTGATCTCCTGATAGTCTGTCGAGTTGCGAACGGCCCATTCCTCGCCGTCGAAGACACCGAGGCTGATCCCCTCCACGAGCGCAGCGCGGATCATGGCGTCGATGATGTTCAGTTCGGTTTGGTCGATGCCCTTGGGGTAGCAGGACATCATGCCGAGGGTATGGTTCGTCATGTCGGCTCTCCGGTGTTGCCGTTGTTTCGCATATGCGTTATATGCCAAACCATGCGCATCGGTCAATATATCGCATATGCGTTATATGCGAAAAGTGAGGGAAAGATGGGGCGGAAAGAGCTATACCCGGTCAAGAAGCTCGTCGGCTTCGATCAAGGAATGCTTGATCGGATCGACCAATGGCGCGCGGGGCAACGACCGATTCCCAATCCGTCCGACGCCATCCGAACCCTGATCGACACCGCCTTGCTGTCCGCAGGCATCGGCCCCGATCACGACCCCAAGTCATAGCCCGCTTCGCGCAGCGCCTTCTTCAGCTTTGACAGCGCGGCCCGTGGGTTTCCGTTGCCACGCGGGGTGCTGTTGATGTGGTGGCGCAGCGGCTCTCCACCGTGCGGTAGGTCGATGTCGAGAAACGGGTGACCGCTGCCGGTGGGCGCGTGCAGGACAAAGCGAAGCCCGACCGCGCCGAGGAACTTGGTGATGGCAGCATATTCCTCGTTCGTCCTGAGCTTGTTGTGCAGACGGGAACGGCTCATGTGCTGAACCTCTCGGTGTCGTTGCCCAAGGCGACCCAGCCAGGGCGCGGCGCCCGGGCGAACAGCTCCACCTTGGACGCCTCGGGGAATTTGGCCTCAATCTGCTCATGCACCCAGTCTGGCTTGCGCGAGTGTTCGCGCCGTGCGCCAGGAATGATCGAGGTCGGAAAGATCGCTCGGTTCAATGCAAACTTTCCCCGGCGGCAGATGCTGACCAGCTCGTGTTCGTTGCGGGCGTAATATCCGGTCCCGATCCGGCCCTTGGGCCAGACGAGCTGCGACTTGTAGCGAAAGCCCCATGCATTCACGACCCGCAAGGACAGTTCGGCAAACGGCACGGTCACCCACATCAACAACAGCGCATCCTTGGCGCACATCTCTTTGACGGGAATGGCCTCTATTTCTTCCAGCCGCATGGTCTGATAGTGGCGCCGCGGATTCCGCCCGGGTCGATCATCACTGTTCGACTGAAATCTCCAGGGCGGATCGGCCAGAACGATCTGGAACCCACCCGGCGGGCACAGCGCCCGGATGGCGCTTTCATCAAGGCTGCGTAGGTCGGTCATTCCTGCCTCGCCCGATACAGGTTACAGACCCGGGAACGCACAACGACCTTGCCCTCATATTCGATTTCCCCGGCGGCAGTGAGGCGGCGCAGGGCCTGCTCCATCTGCTTGGTGTCGCAGGGCACATCGACGGCGGCGCGGATATCGTTTGAGGCCATCGCTTCGGGCAGCGCGTCACGGAGTATCTTGCGAATGCACGCTGACAGCGCGGCGTCCGACGTGTGATCCCGCCGCTGGATCTGCTTCAAGCGCAGCCGATAGGCGGCAGCATCGCATTCCAGCATCGAGCGGTAGGCATCCTGATAGCACATGGTCATGGCCATCACTCCCCAGCCTGATCGCTGCCGAAGCGGCGCGGCTCATAGGCAGGTTGTGCCAGCGTTCCGCCCTCGGCCCGATCACCATAGACCTCGGCCATGATCTCGCGGGCCCGCTCCGGCGTCACCGGCGGGCGGGTTGGCCTCGGCTGTGCAGCGGCGATGGCGACGGGCGGGCGCGGGCGGGCGGCGATGATCCGTTTCCAGATAGCCCCAGCATCGGGGCGCAACAGCGTGCCGCGCTGTGACCGGGGGCCGGTGCGCTGATAGTCGCGCCATGCGGCTTTCCACTCGTCCACGGTGCAGCCCTCCAGCGCGTCGAGCCACGTTTCGATCTCGATGGCGCGCAGCTCATCGGCGGTGTCGTCGGCAGTCCAGAACTGCATCAGGGCTGCGTTGATCCGCAGCGCGAGTTCAGCTTCCTCAGCTTCACTGATCATCGCCATGCCCCCTCTTCCGGTTGCTGAGGGCAGTTGCGACGATGTTTCCGACGCGCTCGCGGCTCTGGGCGGATGGTGTGCGGATGTTGGCATGGCGACCTCCTGTCGCGGATGGTTGGATGGATGGGCTGGGGGCTGCGAACGGGTCGGGCACCGGCATCGGCGGCGCAGCCTTGGCCTTGATGAGGTCAGACATCGGCCCGTCGAGGTATTTGAACGAACTGATCAGCCCGCTGGCGCTGGCGGCTTTTTCCGTGGCGACCTGAACGATTTCGTCGTCTGACAGGGCGACCTGCCATCGCCTGACCCGTTCCATGTCGGCAACGGTGCCGATCATGCGACCATTCGGGCCGGTCAGGCCGGACTGGGGATCTGCGCCCAAGGCGGCGAGAATGCGCTCTCGCAGCAGTGAATTTTCGCGCACATGTGCGCCTAGCAGAGCAGAGTCGTCATCTTCTGAACGAAGTGAAGAAGATGGGTAAGGGTAAGGGGGCTTATCGGGGGCCTTATCCTCTAGGTTAACCGGGTCACTTTTTTCCTTTTGTTTTCTGTCACTTGTGGACAGTGCTGGATTGCCTCCTTTCTTGCCGTTTTCGGTGGCCTTTTTTCGCGCCGCCGACTCCTTGACCATCCTGCGCGAGTAGATGCGGCCCTTGCGGTCGCGGGAAAACACACCGTTACGCTCTAGCTCATCCAACAGGGTAGCTGCTTCGGTTTCGGTCGTGCCACCAAGTCTGGAAGCACCCGTTACTCCGATCTCGCATCCGTTGATGAGGACGTAGCCGTAAGGGTCGCTTTTCGCGGCGACACAGAGCAGGCGCATCCAGAGGCCTTGCGCGGCCAGCGACGAGACCCGCAGGCCTGCGTCGTTCTCATAGTCCTTCCAGAAGAAGGTCGATGATGGGTTGTTGGGGTCAGGCTTGCGCTTCATTATTCGCACAGCCCATACTGAGACGAGCAGGACAGTCCGTCGTCTTCGGTGTCCATCAGCCAGTTGAACTGCTTGCCGCCCCGATCCGTGCGCGCCCATTCAGCCACGGTGCGGGCATTGGGCCATGGGGCTGCGGCGGATGCGCGACGGCGCTCTTCAGGGTCGGGAATGGCTTTGATCATCCTGCCAAGCGCCGCCCCTTCTGGCGTCACATCGGCGGCAAAGAAGGTGCCAACGCCCCGCTTTGACGTTGCGGTGCAGATTGCCTCCCATTCTTCGATCCGGTCGATAGCCTCGGGGAAGCGCAGCGAGATAGCGCGAATTTCGTCCTTTGCGGCATTGATGCAGGGGAAACACCCGACCCGGCCCATGCCCTGCAGATAGAGCGGGTTCGGATCGACGCCGAACGCAGCGGCAAACCCGAACACATTCTGGGCGGTCCAGTGGATCAGCGGGCGATAGAACCGCATCGTATGCAGGCCCGCCGTCCTGACGGTCTGCCACATGGGGCTGTGCCGCCGCGCAAGGCTTTCGGCCCGCCTGACCCCCAGCCACTGCACCACAGGGCCAGTCCTGCGCGCAGGCTCGACCACCTGCGATCCGATCACTTCGGATTTCAGAAACTCGGTGCAGAACTGCGCCTTCCGACTCGGGAAGCGGCCTTTCCACAGGCAGAGGTCTAGGAATGGGATTCCTGTCGGCTTGAGGGCTGCGACTGCCCTATCAATCAACTCCTGCGGCACGCCATCGGCTGGCCAGTGCTGGGCGACATACAGCGCCTTGCGCGCCAACCTCTCCGTGAAGTCTGCCCGATAGATTTCGACCTGTGGCCCGCCTGTCCGGTCCCCCAATGACATCGCATAGGCGATGGTGTCGGGGTGTTCATTCCCGGTGTCGGACATCACCGCCCGAAAGGGCCTTCCGCTCTGCAAGGCCAGCAGGTAACAGGCCGCGCTGTCCTTGCCGCCGCTGACGTTGACGATGTGCTGAGGACTGGTCACACCACACCCACCTTTCCGCCCGCGCCCTGATCCAGTCGCCGGAAGTCCAACACTTCGCCGGGCTGCAACGCGGGCAGACCCATGACCACCAGCGCCAGCAGAAGATCCTCGATCTGGTGGAGACTGAGCATCGTGACGGCGCGCGGGCCGCCAATATCCACCCGGCCCAGCGAGCTGGCGGCGGAGTGCAGGATTTCGTGGTCGGTGCGGGTCATGCGGCCACCTCTGACAGCGCATAGCCGCCCCACTGTGCGGCCCACGCCGCTGCCATGCCGGGGAAGGTCTTGCTGCGAATTTTCCACCGATCCGGGCCGGGCGGCGCCCGATGTATTGCCGACCATCGCTTGTGTTCGTCGGTGCCCGGTGCGGGCGGGATCAAGCGGTTCGTCGCCACCAGAGGCGGAAGGCCTCGCAGGTAGAGGCCCGTCGCCTTGAATGCCTGATCGCCAAACCACCATGGCTGCACGATCTGCGGCTTGATCCAATTGCGGATGAGCGCCTTGGCGTGCTTGTGCATCACCGGGTTTTCCACAGCGACACGCGGAATCGGCGCGTTGAGGCAATCGCTGAACAGCGCGGCGCCTTCGGCCAGTTCGCGCGCCATGTCGTCTGCGGTCTTGCCTTCGGGCGGAACCGACAGCCAGCGCACACCGCTGTTGCACAGTCGCGTGCAGGGCGGATTGGAGACGATCAGAAGATCCCAGCCCCAGCCGATGATGTTGCGCACATCGTCCTGGATATGGCGGTTCGTCGGTTCGTCCGCAGGCAGAAGGTCGCATTGCCATGCGTCATGCCCGAGGGCGAGGAACGCATTCAGCGCAACGCAGGACGTGGCGCAGCCAATTAATACTTTGAGACTGCGATTAATCATGGTGCTTGCGCCCCCAGCGCCAGTTCGGCCTGCCGCGCGTCGTCGCGGTCCATCATGCGGATTGACGGCTCGGGATGCGGGCCGCGCCCGTGCCACGACCTCGGGTCGCGGCGGTCCCAGACCATCCAGACATTGCGCTGCGGCGGCGAACCCTCGCCGGTGAAATCCAGTTTCCAGCGCATCTTGTAGCAATAGCTGTAGGGGTTGGCGTCGATCAGCGCGCCCAGCCCGTTGCTGCGCGCGAAATCCCAATCGGCAGACAGCAGCAGCGCCAGATAATCCCAGCCCGGCAGGTCCAGCGTGTGGCGCAGCCAGCGCCCCCGCCCGTCGCGGGCGTTGATCAGGTCATAGGGCGGGTTGGTGATGATCGCCCGGCAGGGCGAAACCCGCATCGCAAAGAAATCAGCCACGGCCGCATCCGGGCAGCCCCGGTCGATCAGGTCACTGGCGACGCAAGGCAGGCCCGCCGCCCGCAACTCGCGCACCAGCGCCCCGTCGCCGCAGGCAGGCTCCCACACCGCGCCGCAAGAGCGGATCGCCGCACCATCGCGGGCCAGCAGGGCTCGGATCGCCTCGGGCTGTCCGGTCGGGTAAAAATCATCCGCCCGCCGCACATCCTCACGCGGGCGCACCGCCTCGGGGAAATCGCCAAGCGCCACCTGCCGCCGATCCGGCCGGGCCTTGGGCTTGGTCGCGCGAAACAGGGCTTTGGTCGAAAGGCTCACCGCACCACCCCCACGCGCTTGATCAGGCCGCGCCCGATCTGGTCCACCATCTCGGCATTGATCAGGGCGCCACGCTCGATCCGCGCCGCCTCCGCCATTCGCGCGCCAAGTCTGGCCTCCAGAAATTCTTCCAGCGTGATGTTCGGCTCCCATCCACCGTTCATCCGGCCCGAGGCGCCGCGCTTGCGGCCCGGAAGCCCCAGCTTTTTGGCGGCGGTGACGGCGCAGGAGTGGTGCGCCAAGCCAAAGTGCCGCGCGATGTCAGCCGCCCGGACCCCGGCCAACCACATCTCACTCAACAGCGCCGGGTCAGACTTGCGCTTGCGCAGCTTCTCCCGGCTGGGCAGCCCCATGTGGTGGGCGTGCCAACTGACGGCCTGCCGCGTAATGCCCATGGTCTCTGCGATCCGCGCCGTCGGGACGCGATGGTTGTTCCACAGGACAGCGAAGATTTCGCGATTGAAGCTGCAGGGCTCGCCCATCCTCACACCTCCCTGATGGTGACGCCCTGCGCGGCCAGAATGGCGCGCTTGAGCTTGTATTCCGGGGTCGGGAAGCCCTTGGCGTCCTCGATCACCTCCGCGCCGGTGCGGCAGTCGATGCAGACAAAATCCGCGACATAGCAGGCTTTCCGCCCGGTCGGCGTCAGGATCGGGCCATTGGCGCCTTGCAGAAGGATCTTCACCTGACGGCGCAGGTCGCGGATTTCCCCGCCGCGCGCCAGAAGCTGAAGGTCCGTGAACCGCCGCGCCTCGCGTCGGCTGCTGAACCGTTCAGCGCCGACCGTCGCGGCCTTGGCGCCGTATTTGTGCGGGTGCGGCATCCGATCACGCCATCCCCAGCGCCTGCTTATACATCTCAAGCACGGCTTCTTCTTCGGCAACGTCGTCGGGCTTGCGCTTGCGCAGGGCAATCACCTTGCGCATGACCTTGGTGTCATAGCCGCGGCCCTTCGCCTCGGCGAAAAGCTCTTTCTCCTGCTCTGCGATGGCCTTTTTCTCCGAGGCCAGTTGCTCGGCCCGTTCGATGAACTGGCGCAGCTCGTCGGCTGTGACGCTGTAGGCGCGGTCCCGCACGGCATCATCTGCCGCAGTGTTCTTCATCTTCGGGTCGCCCTGCGGCGCATCATCGAAGAGCGGTTTTTGATCCAGCATCTGAGCCTCCGGGGCGTTGGACGGCACGCCACGGAAGCGGCGCGCTACATGGTCAGGCGAAATTGGGAGCGGCGCGCAGAGAGGGAGGAGATGCACCGCGCGCCGCTGGGAGGAGCGGGGGCCACGCTTTGCGGGCCATCTGGGCCCCCCGGTCAGATGGTATGCCCGCGCGAAGCGCCGACACCCAGCGTCTGTTGGGCGTCATCATCGTGACACCTCAGGGCAGAAGGTATGGATCTTGGCTTTGGCCAGCCTGTAAGCATCGGCAGCCGAAGCGGTGTCTCCAAATTCACCCAAGAACCTAAGTTTGCCCTCGAACTTGATCTGGGCACGCCACAGTCCGCGCTTCTTGTCGAAGATCACGCCAACGAAACCTGAGCTGTTGTTCGATGCGCGCGCGCGATTTTGGCTGTTTTCAGCGTTTGTTGCTTCACGAAGGCTTTCAGGCCGATTGTCCGACCTGTCGCCATTGATGTGATCAATCTGTTTGCTCGACCAGCCTCCGGAAGCTAGCGCCCAAGCACAGACATGAGCCTTAACATCGAACCCAAACAGAGTGCCGCGCCGATATCCACGATCCGAAATAGTGTCCAGCGCCGGACCTCCGGCATATCTTCCATTCCAGCGGGTGGAAGCATCTCCCGGTGATGGCTTGTGTCCAACAAAAAGGTGGGCCCCACGCTGGCGCCACGACATGCGACCCGTCTCAAAATTGAGGGCTAAAACCTCATGCAGCAGGTCAACAGGTATATCGCGGTATGAGAAAAAGCCCCCGGCAGCGCGGTCAGCGGCTTGCCGTTTCCGGCCGCCGGGGAAGTTGGCCGCGCCGAGAGCAGTCATCGAGGCGCGGCTGCGAAACGAGGCGACAGGGATCGCCCCGATGGTGTTGGTTCTGGCGGTCATTTCCGGCCACCATCGCGCTTGTGGCGCTGGCAAAACTTTTCCCGGCGCGGCGCAGCGACAAAGCGCCGCTCCGCTGCAAGACGGCGATGAAAACGGAACCGCTCAATCAGGCGCGAAATGAAGCTCATTTGCTGCCACCCGTCCCGAAGATCAGCTCGAAGGCCCGCTCCGCCCCGGCCAGCGCCATCAGCTCGACCACATAGCGCCAATGCGGCGTGGTCTCGCGGCGCAGCCAGTAGCGCACCGTGCGGGCCGAAACCTCCCTGCCCCGGCCCGCGAAATGTGCCGCAACAAGGTCAGCCAGTTCGTTTTCCGATCTGGATTCAGGGAAGGCCTTCCACAGCATCCGCGCGATCCACTCCCGCTCGGCATCCTGTGGCGACACGACATTCCGGCAAGACCTTGCACGCAGGCGCGGGGCATCGTCCTCGCGGAAACCAAGCTGATCAAGGTCAGACATGCTGCTGCCCCCCGACCTGACTGAGATCATCCGGCGGGTTCTGTTGCATGAAGGCGCGCAGCTTTTGCGCATCTTCGTCGGCCTTCTCCAGCTTGCGCTTGATCCGCTCAAGGAAGCGCGAGTTGCCAAGAACACGGACCGTAAGCGTGGAAGGGCTGATGCCAGCCTTCCTGCAATAGTCCTCGACTTCGGTGATGATGGTTTCCTGTGCCATGGCCCGGATACTGGCCAATTGTCCAGATTAAGTCAAGGCCAATTGGCCAGTAGACTGCAGCGTCCAGAGGGACATGCTTATGCCCATGAGCAAGAAGACATTTCGCGACCAGATTCTGGAAACCATGGCAGAGTCCGGCATCAGTATGGCCGAACTCTCCAGAGTTTCAGGCGTGAGCTACGACGTGATCAACAAGCTGAAACGCCGCGAGGACTCATCCACGAGCGCCGAGAACGCCGCCGCCCTTTCGCGGGCGCTTGGCATCACCATGACCAGCGATTCAGGGAGCCAAAGCCAAGCGGACGCAGGGCTGGTGGCGGTTTACGACGTTGAGGCCAGCGCCGGTCATGGCGCAGTTGTCGATGGCGAGCAAGTGCTGTGCAACATGGCGTTCGATGCGGCCTTCCTGCGGCGCATGACGGACGCAAAGCCCGCCGATCTGGCGATTATCCGCGTCAAGGGGCACTCAATGGAGCCCACCCTTCTGGATGACGATCATGTCCTAGTGGACCGGACCAAAAACAGCCTCAGCTTCGACGGGCTGTTCGTGATCCGCTTCGATGACGTGCTTCACATCAAGCGGGTCGGTCGATCCGCCCAGCGCGGGAACGTCATGGTGATTTCGGATCATCCCTCCTACCGCGACCTGGATATGCCAAAGGAAGACCTCGACGTGATCGGGCGTGTCCTTTGGGTTGGACGAAAAGTTTAACATTTCAAGGGAGATACTACATGAAAGCTATCATCGTTGCTGTGGTCGTTCTTGGCTCTTCGCTGACGGGATTTCAGGCGCTCGCTCACGGCGGAGGGTGCAGAAAATCCTCGCCTCCAGGTCAATGTTGCCACATGGATAACAGTGCAGGCTTCGTTCACTGCCACTAAGCCGCACATCGGCATGAAATCGACGCGAGCCGCGCCCGCCTTGGTTGCCCTCATCATTTTTGTGATGATCGGCCACGGCGCGCGCGCTTTCTCGACGTCGGAAATAAAGCAGATGATGATAGAAGACTCGCTCTTGGAATACCCCGGGAGCTGCCCTTGTCCCTATAATCGGGACCGTGCCGGTCGGTCTTGCGGCAAGAGGAGCGCCTACAGCAAGCCTGGGGGTCGATCTCCGCTGTGCTACCCAGACGACATCACGGACACGATGGTTGAAGACTATGCGCGGCGACGGCGCCTAAGCCTGGACTAGGGTCCAGCCCGCCCTTGCGGCATCGCCCGACCCGCATGATTCTCACCCCGCGAATCCAGAACCATAGCAACCACCAACATAACCACGGCGCCCAGTTGGCCATTTGGCAATTTTATAGTTGACAGTTGGCCATATGGCCAAATACAAAGAAGCATCCTCAACAGGAGGCTTCAATGTTCCACTCCCCCATCGAATCCACTCCGACCGGCCAGCCCGCTTCCGTCGCTGATGACGCAGAAGCCTGTGTCTGCGCCAACCTCATCGCGGACCATCCGTCTTGCCCGGACGGTCAACCCTACTGGAAGGTGACGGCGGTTATTCACGACATCATCGGCGCCAAACGTTGGGCCGGGCGCGACGGCATCATTGTTCGCCTGCCCGTTGCAATTGCCGATGAGTGCTGGCGCAATCGCGTGCTGACCCCCGCAATGATCGACTTGGCGGAGGTGGCGTGATGCAGCCTGACGATATCAACGCCCTCCTCCGCGCCATGGAACGCCCGCTGCTGATGATCGTCACCCACGGCCTTTGCGCGCTGTGCGGGCTGGCGGTCGGGGTGAGCCTGCTGTCGTGGGTGTCGTGATGGCCCCCGAAGATGCCGAAGCCATGCTGCGCGAGGCGCGCTTCATGTGGCGTGCGACACAGATCACCTCCGCCATCACGCTGATCGTCCTGATCGCAGCGGCGACCTATTCAAACCTCATCATGGAGTGCAAATAAATGTCCTATGTCGAAGTGAGGATCGAGAGGATCGACGCGCTGACCATCACCGAGGTCAACGCCTATCAGCCGCGCAAGCCGTTTGAGACGGCAAAACTGCCGCCTTACAGGCTGGAAATCGTGACCAACGATGACCTAGCCCTGTGGTTCGACTGCCCGCAGGAATTGGCCGACATGCTGGAAGTGGTCTGGCTGGCTCACGAATACGGCAGGGATGGCGAGGACGAGGCCGAAACGCTGGCCGATCTGCGCGCGGTCATGGCTGCGCGGAAGGCGCGCCAATGACCCCCGGAGCCGAAGCACTGATCGAGGCCGCCCGCGTGCGGCTGGAACGGAACGAGAGGAGCAGGTGATGGGTGAGTATGCAGAGATGATGCTGGACGGCACATGCTGCGAGGGCTGCGGTGAATACCTCGGGGACGGCGATGGCTTTCCTCGGTATTGTTCCGCCGCCTGCGCTGCCGGGCGCGGGGCGATTACCTACCTTCCGGTCGTGGATCGCAAGCCGATTCCGAAAACGAAATGCCCCGAGTGCGGCAAGAAGGTGAAGCGCGCTGGTTTGCGTGATCACCTCCGCGACATGCACGGATCGAAGACGGGGCAATCGAAATGACCGCCCGCCACTTCCTCCCCGTCCACCTGCCCGAGTTCGAGACCGCCGAAACCCCGGCGCCGGATCATCTGGGCCAGCCGTATCGCGCCGCGCTGCCGAACGCTGGTGAGGTTGTGGCCGGGCTTTATGCAATGGCCCACCGGCAGACGTTTCAGCCGGACGGGGACAAGCTGATCGCCGACACGATCCGGCTGATCGAATACGTCCGGAAGAGGGTGTCGCTGTGAAAAGTGATCTGATCGACATCACGGTGACCAAGCGGCACGAAACCACCGCTGCGGTTCAGGTCCACGACGGCGACAAACTGGCGTGGCTCCCCAAAAGCCAGATCGAAATTGAAGAGACCGGCGACGGCAAGACCGTGATCGTCACGCTGCCGCAATGGCTTGCAGAAGAAAAGGGGCTGGTCTGATGTCCGACGAGCCCACCACCTTCTGGAACGCACGCATTCGGGTTTGGACCCCTATTGATCCGCGCGACCCCTGCCTTGCGAAGATCGGCCATGAAAGCCCCATCCTGTTCTCCGGCCCGACGCCGCTTGCGGTGAAGCGCGCCGCAGAGGCATGGCGCGAAGCCGAAAAGGCGAAGCGGGAGGCTCAGCGTGCCGCTGCCGAAGAGCGGGCGCAGCGGCGCCGGACGGAAAGGGGGATGGCATGATCCGCCAACCCTCCACCGCATCGCAACTCTATGCCTGGTGGCGCGCCGCGCTGGCCAATCCCGATCTGCCCCGGCACGACGGCGTGCCCGAATGCGGTTACTTCAAGCGCCGCATGGTCAAGGGCGGCCCGTGGGTCGTGGCCCGCATCTGGTGCGAGCGCGAGATTGACCCTGAAACCTTCGAGCTGTCCGGGCCGGAGCGCCTGCGCTGCGAGGTCGATGGGGAATACTGCGACCCGGCGCATCACTGGACCTACCTGACCCCGATCACGCGCGAGGAATACGACGCGCTGCTCCATCGCCGGGGCCTCATCGCCGAAATGATGACGGCCCGCCAATCCATCGACCTTTCACGGAGGCCCCTGTGGACACCTTGATCAATGACCGCGCCGTCATGGGCGCAAACAACCCGCCGCCCTTCGATCCCGACAAGCTGGCCGAACTGGCGGGCAGCGTGGACGAATGGATGTGCGTCAGCACCGATATTCGTGCCAAGCACAACCCGATCAAGTCCGAGGAGGAGGCCAAGCTGCTGACCGATCACATCGGCGGCCTGCGCGGTCTGTCAAAGAAGATCGACGCGGCCCGGGTCGATGCCAAGAAGCCTCACGACGAGGCCGCCAAGGCGGTTCAGGCCGCATTTGCTCCCCTCATGGAGCGGATCAAGCGCGCGACGGAGGCAATGCTGGCCCTGCAGAGCGACTGGCTCGCCCGGGAGGCAGAAGAAGAGCGCAAGCGCAAGGCGGAGGAACAGCAACGTGCTGACGCCGCGCGGGCCGAAGCGGATCGGCTCGCCAAGGAAGCCGCAGCGAGTGGCAATCTTGACGCCGAGGTCGAGGCGGAACGGATGGCGCAGCAAGCCGCCGATCTGGAAAAGCAGGCCGCCCGGGAAACCAAGGTCAACGCCGGTTCCGCCACTGGCGGGGGCCGCACCGTGGCGCTGGTCGAGGTTCGTGAGGCCGAGCTGGTCAACATCGCGCAACTGTTCCTGCACCTCCGCGACCATCCGAAGGTGTCCGACCTTCTGCTGTCGCTGGCCAATGCCGAGTTGCGGTCGAAGGACTGGAACGGTCAGGACATTCCTGGCACCCGGACCAAGACGCGGCAGGTGGCGCGATGAGCAGTCGGCGCGAAACCACCGTGAGCCACTACGACAATGAGGGTGTTTTCGCCCTCGTGATCGAGACCGCAGGTCAGGCCCCCATTCTGCTTAAAACCGAAGGGGACCAGTCGTCGCGCGAAGCCGCCACCCGCCGCGTGACGCAGGCCTTCGGCGGCAAGCCCCTCCGCTGGTGCCTCGTCCGGCTCGTGCCGGTCTGCGGCAACGAACTCCTGCTGCTGGATATGCAGCGCCTCCAGATCAAGGAAGAAGAAGCATGAACGCTCTCACCACCCAAACCGTCGCCTCCACCGAGCTCAGCTCCTATCAGGGCATGATGAACCCCGCCGTGTTCGATCATATGCAGCGGGTCGGCAAGATGCTGGCGATGTCCCCGCTGTTCCCCGAACACCTCCGCAAAGGCTCCATGGAGTCGGCTCTGGCCAATGGCGTGCTGGTCATCAACATGGCGATGCGCCTGCGCGAAGACCCTCTCACCGTGGCGCAGAACATCTACTTCGTCGGCGGCAAGCCGGGCTGGAACACCACCTACATGATTGCCAAGGCAAACATGCACGGCGTGTTCAAGGACGTGATAGATTGGGAAGTGAAGGGCAAGGGCGACAGTCTCTCTGTCACGGCCTTCGGCATCCTGAAAACCACCGGCAAGCGCGTCTCCGTGACCTGCGACATGGACATGGCGAAGCGCGAGGGCTGGACCAAGAACGCCAAATACCAGTCCATGCCGGAACAGATGCTGCGGTATCGCAGCGCGGCCTTCCTGATCCGCCTCTATTGCCCGGAAGTGATGATCGGCCTGCCCGCACAGGTCGAACTGGAAATGGAGGTGCGCGACATCACCCCGGCCAGTGAACCTGTCACGGTCAAGGCCAATGCCGAAGCGCCGATTGAAGCCAAGCCGGTCAAGGCGCCTGAGGATCGCGCAGCGGCGGCGGTCGAGGATCAGCCGAAGAAAGAAGAGGCGAAGCGGGTGGCGGAAGATGTGCAGGACACCGACCCCGGCCCGACCGAGGTTGTCGATGGCGAGACCGGGGAAGTTCTGTCCGAGGCCCGCAACGATCCCGCCGCCACGAAAGGGCCGGCGCCGGATCGTGACCGCTTCGACCATCTTGCCGGGATGATCATCACCGACATTCAGGCCGGGACGCCGATGCAGGACATCGAGGATCTTTACGGGCCGCAGCTTGAACTGATCTCGACCCATTTCCCCGACATGCGCGCCGCCATCGACGCCGCTGTCTCCGCGCAGGCGCGCGCCTGATCTTAGCTTCGGGGCGTAGCGCAGTCAGGTAGCGCGGCGGCTTTGGGTGCCGCAGGTCGCGGGTTCAAATCCCGCCACCCCGACCAATCTCAACCGAACGGAAGGTAAAACTGATGGAAGCCGCAGCCGTTATCACCGACGCCATTGAAGGCGATGGGGAAAACATCAAGGCCCCGACCTATCTGGTGTTCGACACCGAAACGACGGGCCTATTCAACTTCAAGCTGCCCGCCGACGATCCGGCGCAGCCCCGCCTTGCCTCGGCCGCCTTTATCCTGTGCGACGAGGCGGGCCGGGAACTGTCGCGCCAGAAATTCTATGTCGCGCCGGATGGCTGGGAGATGGGCGAAGAGGCGGGCCGGGTGAATGGCCTGACCACTGAGTTTCTTGCCAGCAATGGCGTGCCCGTGGCCGATGTCCTGGACGCCTATACCGGACACGTCGAATCTGGCCGGATCGTGGTGGCCTTCAACAGCCAGTTCGACACCAAGATGATGCGTGCCGAGCTGCGCCGCGCCGGTCGGCCTGACCTGTTCGAGCAAACCCGGACCATCTGCGCCATGCGCGGCCTGCACCCTTACGGCGCCGACGGACTTTGCATCATGCGCGGCTTCGTCAAGCTGTCGGTGGCCTGCGAGTGGTTCGGGTTCGTCAACGCCAATGCCCACGACGCCATGGCAGACGCAGAGGCCGCTCGCTTCCTGCTGGAGCGCATGATCGTGGATGGGCGCCTGCCGGAACCGAAGGTCTATTACGCGGCGGGGAAGGACTGAGCCATGGCCAGCCCATCCCTCATCATCCTCAATCCGATCTTCTCCGACCTCGATGCCGCCAAGGCCGAGGCCGAGCGCCATACCCCCGGCGGCGTGCTGCTGCAGCATGACCTCGACGGCCTGCGCAAGCGCGTTGCGCGGCGGCACGGGGTCACCCCGGAAGACATCAAGCGGTGGGAGGGGCTTTATCGTGGGTGATATGGTCCACGTCTATGTGATCCCGCAAGAAAGGTCTAACGGCTACTGTTTTGGCGGTCCCGTCCCGATCACGTTCGGGAACGTTGACTGGATGGGGCCGGTTGAGCCGTCCATGACAAAGGACGATCTTGAGCGGTTCATATCCCGAAAGGGCTATTTCACCGCTGCCGATCCCGGCACCCGCTTCCTCGTCCTGTGCGATGCGAGGCCCGAGTTTACCTTCCAGATGGTTCGGGAGCCCGTCAATGGCTGACCTACCCCGGCCCATCCTTGGGCAACATGCCCGGCCCATCTGGCCAGCGGGCGCGGATGCTGGACCGCAAAGCCTCAAGCCCGGCGCCCTCGTCCGCGACGATGCCGCGCTCATATGGCGGCACCCAGCTGGACCAAGTGATCTGAGAGTCCGGCACGTTGCTGTGCATCCGGCAAACCCGGCCCACCGGCTGGCCGTTGCGATAGACGGTCCAGTCGTTGGCCAGCCGCTCCCCGCCGATGATGGTCAGTCGCTTGGTCCACATGCACACAGCAACAACGAGACAATGGAGGCCGTCAATGGCTGAGAACAGCAAGATCGAATGGACCGACGCCACATGGAACCCGATCGGCGGCTGCACCCGTGTCGATGAGGGCTGCCGGAACTGCTATGCCGAAATCATGGCGGCGCGGTTCAGCGGGCCGGGCCAGTGGGGCGAAGGGCTGGCGCAGATCGTCGGCCAGCCGGGCAAGACCGATCACCGCTGGACCGGGAAACTGCGGTTCAACGAGTCGGCGCTGGACAAGCCCCTGCGCTGGCGCAAACCCCGCCGGATTTTCGTCAACTCGACCTCGGACCTGTTCCACGAGGCGGTGCCGGATGAATGGATCGACCGGGTTTTCGCGGTGATGGCACTGGCTCCGCAGCATACTTTTCAGGTGCTGACCAAGCGGCCAGAGCGGGCGCGGGATTACATGTCCCACCTGCAATCCCCGATCTATTGGGCCGACCTCGCAGTCGCATCACGCAAAGGCGGCGTGGCATTGGTTGGCGACATGGGTTTCTTGCGAAACCACCCTGTCGGACCCCTCCGCAACGTCTGGCTGGGCACCTCGATCAGCGATCAGGCCAGCACCGATCTGCGCATTCCGCACCTGCTGGCCTGCCCGGCGGCGGTGCGATTTATCAGCGCCGAGCCGCTGCTGGGGCCGGTGGATTTGACGCGGTGGATCGGCACTCAGCCATATATTCCCGGCGCGTCAACGCACGAAGATCAGGACGGCCACGAGAGGCAAGACATAGGCGGCGCCATCCTCGACGGCCTCGACCTCGTAATCGTCGGCGGCGAGAGCGGCCCCGGCGCGCGCCCGATGCACCCGGACTGGGCGCGGTCCCTGCGCGACCAGTGCCAAGCGGCGGGGGTGGCGTTCCACTTTAAGCAATGGGGGGAGTGGGCGCCATCAACGCCAGAGGACGCCGCAGGAAATCCGCGCTCCGGGTGGCGCTGCTTTGCCGGACACCCGCATGTCCCGCGCGCCGCTGAGCTTTATCCCGAGGCTGGCGCAGCTTTTATCGCCCGTGTCGGCAAGAAAGCCGCTGGCCGCCTGCTGGACGGTCGGACGTGGGACCAGATGCCGGGGGTGGCGGGATGAGTGGCACCCTCAGAGGCATCGGCAAGGTGATGCTATTCGCAGCCGGGATGTTGGTCGAACCATTTGGCGCATCCACAGGCTTTGAGTGGTGGGTTTTGCTCTTGGGCATGGCGGCCTTGATCGTCGGCGGCGGCGCGATTGTTGACCTGGTGGAGCCATGACCGCCCGCTTCATCGCCTCCGACTACCTCCGCGGTCGCATCCTCCTGCGCTCTGGCACGGTGGACGTGGGCGCGGTGTTCCCGCCCGCCGGATTGCCTCGTGACCGCCTGCCGTGGACGTGGCGGCTGTGGCTCAACGGCAAGACCTGCGCCACCGATGGCCGGGCCAAGACCGAACTGGCCGCCAAGAATGCACTGCTCGCCGCGTGGCGGGATTTTATCGCCCGGGTTGGGCTTATGGAGAGGACCGCGAATGACTGACATTCTCAAGCGCGCCGCCGATGCGGTGGAGGGCGTGACGCCGGGGCCGTGGAGGATTGGTCCCGATGAGGAAGGGGCGCCCGCGCAGTGCATCACTGGTGCAGGCTTCGACATTTGCACGTCATGGGGCGGATACAATGCCGCCGACGCTGACGCCAGTTTTATCGTCGCCGCCCGTGATCTGGTGCCGGAAATGCTCGGCGAAATCGCGGCCCTTCGGGCCGAGGTAAAGCGGCTGCAATCCGTGGATATCGTCAACGCGGCGAGTGTCCTGCTTGCCGATCCCGACACGCTCGATGGCTTCCTGGGCCACATCCTCAACCGGCACGACATGGACGCGACCATGAAAGATTATGCGGAAGGGGCGATGGATTACCTCCGCGCCCTTGCAGAATAGGAGGGCAGAATGCCAGATGACATGAAAGCGCCTGAACTTCTTCCCTGCCCGTTCTGCGGCACGACCGAAATGCTGCGAATTGTCGGAGCCTCAGACGGCCATGGATGGGGCTTTGTCCGCTGTGATTACTGCGATGCGGAAGGGCCTGACCCGGACAATTTTCCCGGCGGATGGAATCAGCGCACGCCAGACCCCGCAGCCGAGGCAGCCGAAATCGCCCGGCTGACCGCCGAGCGGGACGACGCCATCCGCGCGAAAGACTGCTTTCAACGCATGACGCGGGCGCACTGGGAAGCCCTGTGCGCTATGCGAAACAGCATCAACGAATTCATTCCGATGCCGAACACTGACAGCGGTCCATTGTTTTCACCGGAGGACGGGCCGATTTACGCGAATATCGCGGAACTGGTTATCGCCGATCTGACCGAAAGCCGCGCCTACGCGCTGGCGCTGGAACAAGAGTTGCGGGACCGCGCCGAGAAGGCCGAGGCCGAGCGGGATGCGGCGCTGGCGGGGGCCGTGAAGGTCAAGCCGCTGGTGTGGCCTGACTTCCGCGAAGGCGGCACATGCGGACGCCCGCACCATTTCCAGTATTTCGTTACGCAAGACCGTCATGGGCGCTTCTGGGCGCACTTTGACATGAGCCAGCACGATAACCTAGACGACGCAAAGCGGCACTGTGACCGGCATCATCAGCGCGCCGCCCTCCAACCCGACCCAGATGCGCGCCAAGCCGATCTGGCGAAGGCGTGGATGATGGGGCGGGAGGATGCGGCTGGGGCTGCCAAACATGCTGGATTAGCTTTCGGCTATGAGCGTGCTGTGCAAGCCATCCGCGCCCTGACCCCGCCCGCCGATCTGGCGGCGAAGATCGGGGGTGAGGCATGAGCGCGCCCGCCAAATACGGCACCCGCAACGTACCCAAGATGATCCGGCAGGTGGAGGTGTTGCGCCAGGCCATTGCCGCCGAAGGAACACCCGCCATTCAGGACGCATGGGATGCGGTCGAGGAACATATCGAC
>JAIUNP010000309.1 GCA_020161975.1 Pseudomonadota bacterium | reverse complement strand
TGGGTCATCGCCAGCAAGGCGGTGTCCGGGTTCTCGGCCACGGCCTCACGCAGGGCGAGGGTGCGATGCGCCGTCAGTTCCGCAACCAGACGATCCGACAAGCGGGGTGCAGTCTCCACGCCATCTGCATCCTCACCATCATCGCTGGCCGTTGCATGGGATGAATCAGCAACGTGATCGGTGCTGCTCCAGGTCGCCTCCCCGGAAGTTGCAGTAGCCACACGTAGAGACGCCCGATCCTCGGGGCGCACGAATCCACGCTCGATCCTGAGGCGACCGTCGTGCTCGATGCTGACGAAGACGCCGGCGTGTCCGATCTCTGACGCCTTGAAGAGGGCAGGGCGCTCATTGATCAGCGCCATCTCGGCCTCAAGTTCACCGAGACGGACATCCACCTCCTCGGGCAGTTCCTCCTCGCCGTCATAGTCTTCAGAGAGGGCGTTGTATTCGGCGACGGCGGCGTCATAGCGCGCCTGGTCCTCCTCGGTGACCGGAGCTGCAACTGACGTCAGACGCGTCAGGCCATTGTGATGTCCATAGGGGAACTGCACTGCCGTCTCGACCCAGTTCCAGCCCTCGGCCTTGATGGTCTTGACGTCCTCCGCCAGCTTTTCTGCTGCAAGGCGATCAAGGAGGGCGACGTCCTGATACCAGCCGCCGTCATCGTCGGTGAAGAGATCACGCAGGACAATGCCGCCTGCAGCTTCGTAATGCTCCGAGCCGACATAGAGCACGCGCCGGTCATTGCCCTTGACCGCGCCCTCAGTGATCAGACGACGGATGTAGAAGGGTGCATTGTTGTGGCCCTGCTGGATCTGCTCGAAGATCTGTTCCTGACGCGCATGATCGCCGGTAACGCAGAACGCCATGAGCTGATCGAGCGTGAGCGTCCCTGCCTCATAGGCCTCGAGCAGCTTTGGGCTGGCAGCCGCGAGCTTCAGGCGCTGGCGCACAATATGGGGCGAGACGAAGAACCGAGCCGCGATCTCCTCGATAGACAGGTTCTCATTCTCGCTCAGCGCCTTGAAGGCACGGAACTGATCGAGGGGATGCAACGCTTCCCGCATCACGTTCTCGGCGAGGGAATCCTCAGCTTCCTGCGCGGCGTTCCTGATGATGCAGGGAATAGTGGCATCCTCGGCAAGCCGCCCCTCTGCCGCCAGCCGTTTCAGAGCGGCAAAGCGCCGGCCGCCGGCGGTGACGGCATAGGCGCCCGTTGGGTTGCCGCTCTCATCACGAACGGCATGCACAGTCAGGGACTGCAGCAATCCACGCCGGGCGATATCCTCGGCAAGATCGTCAACGCTGACATCTGACTTGATGCGGCGCACGTTCTTCTTCGAGGGCACAAGGGCACTGAGCACAATCTCGGTGGCGGGGGTAAGGCTTGTCAGGTTCATATCCGGCATCTCCACGACGGGCGGGAAGAGCCTCTCTCTTTCCCCTCAACCCATCAAAACTCCGGAACGGACCTCTTCCTCTTCACCCACCGCCAAAGGGTAGGGGTTGCAATCTCACATGTTTAATATATTGTTTATTGCAATGTCTGCTTCCCTCACCACCCCTATCCTTCTGTCACTGGCAACCGCTTGTCTCTGGTCCTCCGCAGCCCTTGCAGCGGATGACGCCTCAAACCCAAGGGCATGGCGTCCCATGGTCGTCACTGACCTCCGTCTTCCGGGACCATCAGGGCAGGTCTACGCGCATCTCTGGGCCGATCATATCAACAGAAACAATGATCTGGCATCCAAGGCAGGGGTGTCCCGTCGCCTCGTTGGCAACGCCCCGATCCGTGAGGCGCATGTCGTGGTGCGTAACGCCACCACCGTCGCAACGCTCTCGATCCTCAATGCGCCGACGGCCTGCCAGCCGCACCAGGGATCAATGCACGTCATGATCTGCCCCTTGCGCCTCGTTGTTCATCGCAATGGAATCTCGACCATCCGCGAAGCGACCGGTTGCTTTGCGCAAAGCAACCCAACCGAAGGCACCGGCAACTTCACCTCCTATGATGTCGAGACCCGCACCATCCGCATCGGCACGCTCCTCAGGCACGACGCCGTCGAGGGCTGCTCCAAGAATATCCCCGTCACCGAGACCCGCTGAATGTCCCGTCTTCTGATGACTGCTTTCGTTCTCATGCTCAGCGGAGTGGCTGGCGCCGTCCATGCGCAATCCGATGGCGCATGGCAGACCATGACCCTCTCGGACTTTCGGGAGCCGTCGCAGACCGATCCCCTGCAAACCATGGTCTGGCCGGATGCGATCCGGGACGCCAATGCCTATGCCACCCGCGAACTGAAGAAAAACCTCAATGGCAGGAACGCCTGGGTCACCGCGCTCTCTACCCGTTTCGAGGACAAGGGCCGATCCATCATCCTCAGCACGGTTCTCACCCGCACCTGTGAAAGCGGCGCCAACCATGCCGGGGCAGGGGTGGAGCGATCGATCTGCCCTCTGCGGATCGTCACGCTTGATCGTGGCAAGGCAACCACGCTGCGCGAGGACCGCGGCTGCTACATCGACCCGCCCGACGCCGGCCTCCCGGCGCAGAACCAGGGCGACAGCATTCAGGCCCGGTTCGATCCTGCAACCGGCCAGATCCAGATGCGCGCGATCATCGGCGGCCAGCTCATCGCCGAATGCGCACGATCCTTTCCGACACGCTGAAGATGAGTTTTCGGATGAACCGGTTTATCCGTGCCTGCCTGCTCGTCTGTACGCTGTTCTTCGCCCTGCCGGCTTCAGCCCAACGCACCCAGTTCTGCGAGCGCACCAACTATTCCGCTCAGGAGATAACCGATGCAGTGAATGCCTCCGTTCTGCGCGACGATCTCAAATCCACGTCCTGCACCCTCGGCGGACTCGGGCGTTTCGAATCCGGGGGTAACAAGGGCATTTTCAACGGCAGTTGCTGCACCGGCATCTTCCAGCTCAACACTGCCAATGTTCGCCGCTACGCTGATACAAACCGCGAGGGCTATGCCTGCATGTCCCTGCAGGAGCAGGTCGATGCCTGGGCGCGTCTCACCAACGACGGCTACAACACACCCGCCGTTCGTCGCCTCATGGAGATGGGCACCTTCGACGGGCAGCGGGTCGATGCCGGCTTTATCGCCTCCTGTATCCAGCTTGGTCCCGGCAACTGCCAGCAAATGGTGAGTTCCGGCCGCTGCTCGGGCTTTGCCGATCCCAACGGCACGACGATCTGCGATATGGCCAATGCCGCCCGTTCGAACTCTGACCCCAATTGCCGGGAAGGCAACAACAGCCAAGTCTGCGATATGGGACCGGGGGATTTTCCGACAACACCCGTCGCGGCCAATCCGCCGGCGCCGAGCGCAAACGATATCGTCGTGGGACCGGGGCAGATTTGACAGCCTCGCGCCCGCATATCGGTAGTGCCCATGCACGGAGTCCTTGCCAAGAAGCGGACATTGGTTGGGAATTAGGTCTCTGGCAAGGCCAGCTCGGATCAGTTCTGTGACTCTCGGAGTTTCTTGGTAGGTCCTCATTGTGATCGCTTGGCCGAAAGATCACGGTTAGAGAGCCACCCCACCGCCAGAAACAGAGCCGTCGAGAAGACGAGCAGCATACTCGCTGCCGCCATGATGGTTGGATTGATCTGGTCGCGGATGCCGGAAAACATCTGAACCGGAAGCGTGCGCTGCTCCGCACCGGTCAGGAACAGTGCGACGACTACCTCATCGAACGAGGTTGCAAACGCGAAGACCGCCCCTGAAGCAACGCCCGGTACGATGGAGGGCAATGTCACGCGAAAAAAGGTGACGAGTGGCGTTGCGCCAAGGCTCTGGGCCGCACGGGTGAGATTGGCATCGTAGGTCGAGAGCGTCGCCGTGACGGTGATGACGACGAAAGGAACGGCTAGCGCCGTATGCGCGAGCACAAGGCCGGTCCGGGTATTGGTCAGGCCCAGACGGCCAAAAAAGAGGTACCCACCCACCGCGACGATCACGATGGGAACAATCATCGGTGAAATCAGCAGCGCCATGACCGGTTTGCGCCACGGAAAGTCAGGTCGGGTAATTCCGAGCGAAGCCATCGTGCCGAGCACCGTCGCCAGTACCGTCGTCAGAGACGCCGTCAGGAAGCTGTTGAGCACGCCAGCTGTCCAGCGATCGCCAGCAAAGAAATCCTCATACCAGCGCAGTGAATATTTCGGTACCGGGAAGGTGAAGAACGGATCATTCGAGAATGAGAGCGGGACGACCACGAACAACGGTGCAACCAGAAAGGCCAGAACGGCCACGACAAAGACCAGAACGGCGATCCGCCCCGCCCGCTCTCCCGGTGTTGCATAGCTCGGCAGCCACATGTTTCAGCCCATCCGAAGTTTTTCGGCGCCGACAAGGCGCAGAAACACGAGGTAGATCGCGATTGTTACCGTCAGCAGCATCATGCCAAGCGCGCTTGCCAGTCCCCAGTTGAGATCGCGGTTGATATAGATCGAGATGAAGTTCGAGACCATCTGATCCCCCGGACCGCCAACAAGCGCGGGAGTGATGTAATAGCCAAGTGAGAGAATGAAGGTGATGAGCCCCCCGGCCATCACGCCCGGCACAGTTTGTGGCGCGTAGATCTTCCAGAACGAAGTGAGCGGGCCAGCGCCGAGCGAACGCGCCGCGCGCAATTGCGTCGGCGGGATCGATTTCATCACCGAGTAGATCGGCAGGATCGTGAAGGGTAA
>JAIUNP010000308.1 GCA_020161975.1 Pseudomonadota bacterium | reverse complement strand
TCCGGCGCCGTGCCGCATGATCTGCGCTTTGATGTCGGCACCTGGGCAACGGATGAGCCCGGCCACATCTACCTTGCCGATGCCCAGGCCAATCTCTTCTGCCGCCGCGTTTCCTTCATGTCGCATGGCACACACACGGTATTCGTCGGCGCTGTGGAACGCGCGCGGGTGCAGGATCCCGTCGCGCCGCTGATCTATCTCGATGCCGCCTATCGCATTGCAAGCGGGGCCTAGGATGACCACCCTGCCCCACAGACGCTTTGTCCGCAGCGGCCTTGAAGTCAGCGCACTCGGCTTCGGCGCGGCGCCGCTGGGCGATCTCTACGCGCTTCTCGACGAGGCAGCCGCCGTCGATGCCATTGTCGCAGCCCTTCAAAGCGGCATTACCTTGATCGACGTTTCGCCGCTCTACGGTCACGGCCTCGCCGAGCATCGCATCGGCTCGGCGCTCCGGCGGATGTCTGGCCCGCGTCCGGTCATCAGCACCAAGGTTGGCCGGGTGATGGAGCCTTTTGCGCCGCGCGGCGACGGCTCGGGCTATCGCGGCGGGCTGCCGCATGGCGCACGTTTCGATTATTCCGCCGACGGGGTGAAGCGCAGCCTTGAACAATCGCTGCTGCGGCTCGGCGTCGACCGCATCGACATTGCGCTGATCCACGATGTCGATGTCTGGACTCACGGGCCGGAGGCGGCCGGGCGCCGCATCCGAGAGGCGCTCGACGGCGCCTATCCCGCGCTGGAGGCGCTGCGAGCGGAAGGCGTCATCAGCGCTATCGGCATCGGCGTCAACGAGGCAGACATCTGCACCCTCTTTGCGCGCGAAACCGATATGGACGCTGTTCTGCTCGCAGGGCGCTATTCGCTGCTGGAACAGCCGGCGCTCGACGAATTCCTGCCGCTGGCGGTCGAGAAGCGCATCGGCGTGATGCTGGGCGGCGTGTTCAATTCAGGCATTCTCGCCACTGGCGCGGTACCTGGCGCCAAATACAATTACCAACCTGCATCCGAGCCGATCCTTGCGCGCGTCCGCGCCATCGAGACTGTGTGTGCGCGACACGACGTGCCGCTGCGGGTGGCCGCGCTCGCCTTCGCGCTCGCCCATCCTGCCGTTACCAGCGTCGTGCTGGGCGGGGTCAACCGCGCTGAGGTTCTGGCCAATGTCGAGGCGGCCGGCGCCCATGTTCCACCGGCCCTCTGGGCTGAATTGCAGGACGCCGGCCTCATCAACCCGGCCGCGCCCACTCCCGGGGTCTGAGATGCAGATCGATGCCCATCAGCATTTCTGGTCCATCGCGCGGAAAGATTATGGCTGGCTGACGCCGGAACTCCCTGCGCTGTGGCGCGATTTTACTCCGGATGATCTCAAACCGCTGATCGACACGGCCGGAATTTCGCGCACAATCCTGGTGCAGGCCGCGCCGACGGAAGCAGAAACCCGCTTCCTTCTCGACGTCGCAGGCCGCACACCCTGGGTCGCCGGCGTTGTCGGCTGGGCTGATTTCACCGCTCCCGACGCCCCGGCCCGCATCGCCGCGCTGGCCAGGAACCCGCTACTCGTCGGCCTTCGCCCGATGGTGCAGGATATTGCCGATGATCAGTGGCTTACCCGTGACAATCTCGCACCTGCCTTCGCGGCGCTGACGGCGCATCAGCTTGTGTTCGATGCGTTGGTGCTGCCCCGCCATCTCAAACCGCTGCTGACCGTGCTCGAACGCCACCCGACCCTCAGCGTTGTCGTCGATCACGCGGCAAAACCTGATATCGCCCGTTGCGACTTTGCCGCCTGGCGGCGTGACCTTGCGGCGGTCGCGCAGCATTCTCATGTGATGTGCAAGCTTTCCGGCCTTGTGACCGAGGCCGCCGCAGACTGGCGGCCCGCCGATCTTGCGCCCGTTTTCGACGACCTCATGGCGCTCTTCGGCCCTGCGCGGCTCCTCTGGGGCAGCGATTGGCCGGTGGTGACGCTGCGCGCAAGCTATGCCGAATGGCGCGCGGCGAGCCTCGCCCTGCTCTCCCCCTGTTCTGACAACGAGCGCGCCGCCATTCTCGGCGGCAACGCGGCGCGCCTCTATCTCGCCTCCCGCGGAAGGAAAAGCGGATGCTGAAGGGCATTGATCCGGTGCTGAGCGCCGATCTTCTCTGGGTGCTGGCCGCGATGGGCCATGGCGATGATCTCGCGCTGGTCGACGCCAATCATCCTGCCGAGCGGATTGCAAGCGCCACCGTCAGCGGACGCCTGATCCGCCTGCCGGGGCTGACGATGGAGCGCGCGGCCCGCGCCATTCTAACGCTGTTGCCCATTGACGATTTCACCGACGACCCCGTGCGCCGCATGGAGGTGGTGGGAGCGCCCGGGGAGGTTCCGGGCGTGCAACGGGCCGTGCAGGCGGAAATCGATGCCTCACAGTCGCGCGCCCTGCCCCTCGCCGGCGTCGAGCGGTTCGCCTTTTATGATGCCGCCAGGCAGGCCTTTGCCGTGGTGCAGGTGGGTGATCCGCGCCCCTATGGCTGCTTCCTGTTCCGCAAGGGCGTCATCGCGGGTTAGCCCGTTGGTCATTGGCGAGATATCGCAGAACGCAACTGTTGCGCGCAGTTCGGACACCGCCCACCGAGGCGCTTCACCGCCGCGCAGCTGCTGCGCATTCAAACAACTTGGCAAGCGCGCCGATTCACGGCAAAAGAGCCTTCCGGTTC
Source organism: Pseudomonadota bacterium (assembly GCA_020161975.1). Taxonomy (GTDB): domain Bacteria; phylum Pseudomonadota; class Alphaproteobacteria; order Rhizobiales; family Beijerinckiaceae; genus JAIUNP01. The sequence continues at coordinate 2,064 of JAIUNP010000308.1, read as the reverse complement.
GCCGGCGCGCGGGTGTAGCTCAATGGTAGAGCAGCAGCCTTCCAAGCTGAATACGAGGGTTCGATTCCCTTCACCCGCTCCAATATTTTCAATAAGATCAATGCGATAGCTTTTCCGCGGATTATCCGTTTTTTTCGGTGGCCGGTCGATATTCCATGCCGTTTCCCGTGCCAGCAACATCCCATGACGGGAAAGGAAACATCAATCGTCACAATCGCTTAGATCATTTGCCTCGGTTCTAGCCCGATATTCTTTTCCGACAGTAATCTGCCCACCTCTGTTCCCGAGTGCAGGTCACACCCGTTGTCTCCCTTTGAATCTGACCGGACGTTCCCCGTATTCAACCACGGAGAACGAAGATGCCTCGGAAATCTAGAACACCATCCCCAATCCCCTCGACCGATCCTGATCACCAATGCAATTGCGCAATGCTCCGGTCGCCCGCAAAAGCTTCGAGAACAAGTTCGCCTCGCACCGCCTCTTTCAGGCCGGTGAGATAAACAAGGTCGAGGTCCAGCTCTACGACTTCCAGCCGGAGCGTTCCCCCCTCGGAAATGCTATCGAAAACAAACTCTTTCGATTTGAGGAAAGGCGGCGTCGCGGTCACCCGCAATCTGATCTCTCCAAAGCTGACACCGGGTGCCGCGCTCAGTTCGATCTCGCCAACAGCAGGAACGGAATTCTGGTGAAATGCGACGTTGACCCTGGACGCTACGCTGGCGCTGATGGCCAATTCCGGGATGGACTTTTCCGTCTGCGGATGTTCATGCGATAATGGACTGATATCGTCATCTGAAATTATGGTCATCTATCTATTCGCTCTAATGATCGGCCAAAGCTTATTTGTGCGCTGCGCAATTTTCTCCGTCAACTGTCACAAAAAACAACTGGTCAGCGCACTATGGGCGCTTTCAGATACCTTTTGATTGAAGTGAGGCACCATGGCCTATCGGTTCGTGCATACTGCCGACCTGCACCTCGACTCGCCGCTGAGATCCCTGGCTCTGCGCGATGATGCACTCGCCAGCCTCATTGGGGGTGCCACGCGGGATGCGCTCCGCCGTATCGTTGATCTGTGTCTGGAAGAACGCGTCGATGCGCTGTTCATCGCCGGCGATCTTTACGATGGCGATCAGACCTCAATGAAAACGGCCCGGTTTCTGGTTGAGCAACTCGGGCGGCTGAATGGAGCAGGCATTCGCGTCTTTATCATTCGCGGCAATCATGATGCGATGTCGAAGATCACGCGCGAATTGACGTTGCCCGCGTCTGTAAAGGTGTTCGGCAGCAAGGCGGAGGCAATCACGATTGAGCGCGGCCCCGGCCAGATACCCGTCGCGGTGCATGGGCTGAGCTTCCGGGACCCGATGGCACCGCAAAGCCTGCTGGCGCAGTATCGCCCGCCCGTTCAGGGCGCGATCAATATCGGCCTTTTGCACACCAGCCTTGGCGGATCCCGAGGGCATGATGTCTATGCACCGTCCAGCCCTGCCGAACTTTCCGGCACGGGGTTTCGCTACTGGGCGCTCGGCCACATCCACAAACGTTCGGTGATCGAAGGCGCCTGCACCATTGTCATGCCGGGCATTCCGCAAGGGCGCGACATCAACGAAGCCGGACCGAAATCTGCAAGCCTTGTCAGCATTGCCGATGACGGGACAGTTCGTGTGGAGGAACGGTTCACGGCGCTTGCCGAGTTCGCCCGGCTGTCCGTTGACCTTGCGGGGGTGGCCGACCAACGCGGGGTGCTTGATGCGGTCGAACGAACGCTCATTCAGGCTCGGAATGCCATGAAGGCCGACCACCTTGTCACGCGGATCGAGTTGACCGGGGAAACGCCGTTGGCCTACGGCCTGCGTGCTGACGCAGATCTTTATGAAAATGATATCGCAGCGCGGGCCGGCCAATTGGGGAACTGTTGGATCGACAGCATGACCATCGCCTGTTTGCAACCCGGCGAGCAACAAGGCGAAGCGGGGGCGGCCAACGAACTGGCGCGGCTGATCCGCCAGGATGCCCATCATTCGGAGAGTTATCGCGTGGAAATTGCCCGGATCGCCGCGG
>JAIUNP010000307.1 GCA_020161975.1 Pseudomonadota bacterium | reverse complement strand
TTACGTAAGGCAGAAGACCGAGGAATCGCGAGCGCTTGATCGCCTGGGCGAGTTCGCGCTGCTTCTTGGCCGAGACCGCGGTGATGCGCGAGGGCACGATCTTGCCGCGCTCGGAGACGTAACGCTGCAGCAGGCGCACATCCTTGTAGTCGATCTTGGGCGCATTCGGGCCCGAGAACGGGCAGGTCTTGCGGCGGCGCTGGAACGGACGGCGGGCCTGCGAAGTCGAGAGGTCTTTAATGGCCATTTGGCGAGTGTCCTTTCCTTAGAACCGGCGCGGCGGGCGCGGACCACGGTCACGGTCGCCGCCGGGGCGGTCGCCGCGCTCGTCGTCGCGATCACGCTTCTGCAGCATGGCTGACGGGCCTTCCTCGAGCTCGTCGACGCGCACGGTCATGAAGCGCAGGATGTTCTCGTTGATGCGCATCTGACGCTCCATCTCCGCCACGGCGGGGGCGGGGGCGTCGAGGTTCATCAGCGCGTAATGCGCCTTGCGGTTCTTGTTCATGCGGTAGGCGAGCGATTTGACGCCCCAGTATTCCACCTTGGGAACCACGCCGCCGGCCGCCTCGATCACCGCCTTGTACTGTTCGGTGAGCGCTTCGACCTGTTGCGCGGAAATGTCCTGGCGCGCCAGGAACACATGCTCGTAAAGCGGCATGTCCGTGCCTTTCTCAAACTGTCAGGACCGGGATTGGCCTGATCGTCCCCCGGCGCTGAGCCCTTCGAGCCCGGAAAGGCCCGACAGAACAACGAAGGCGTCGACACGGGAGAACGGGCGCCAATCGGTGAGACCAGACCCTGCGCAAAGCTGCGCTCTCCTTTCAGCCGCCGACCGAAGGATCGCCGGGCTATAGGCGAAAGGGCGGGGGATGGCAAGGGGGGCGACGCCACACATTCATGGTCGGGCCGCGCCGACCGCACCGTGACTATAGGGCTGTGACGGCAAAACGGCGAGCCTGACCCGCTCACGTTTGGATTGGCATGACGGGTTTCGGGGATACACGCAGATGGGGAGCACGCTGCGCCCGGTCAGGGATATTTCACGCCAAGGCGCTTGAGGGCGTCGATAGCGCGCCCATAGTTCTGGTCTGCTGCGGCTTTGTACCAGCGAACGGCTTCAGGCATGTTCTTTTCAATACCATTTGCACCGTTCTCGTACAGAAAGCCGAGAAAGCTCTGTGCAGGTAAGTTGCCCTGTTGTGCGGCTTTCAGTAACCATTCCTCGGCTTTCTTCCCATCCTTCCGCACGCCATCGGCGCCGAAATGATAGATAATGCCCAGATTGCCTTGCGCACTAGGATTGCCTTGCTGCGCGGCTTTCAGAAACCATTCCTCAGCTTTCTTCCCATCCTTCGGCACGCCTTCGGCACCGTCACGATAGAGCAAGCCGAGATTGTATTGCGCGTTCGCATCGCCCTGTTGCGCGACTTTCAGATACCATTCCTCGGCCTTCTTCCAATTTTTTGCCACACCTTCGGCGCCGTCATTATAGAGAACGCCGAGAAAAAATTGCGCGTTCGTGTTGCCCTGTTGCGCGGCTTTCAGAAACCAATCCTCAGCTTTCTTCCCATCCTTCGGCACGCCAACGGCGCCGTCATAATAGAGAAGTCCCAGATTATATTGTGCGTCAGGATTGCCTTGCTGCGCGGCTTTAAGATACCATTCTTCGGCCTTCTTCCCATCCTTCGGCACGCCAACGGCACCGAAATTATAGAGATCGCCGAGAAAAAGCTGAGCGTTAAGATTACCTTGTTGCGCGGCTATCAGATACCATTCCTCAGCTTTCCTCCCATCCCTCGGCACGCCAACAGCGCCGAAGTGATAAAGAGCGCCGAGAATGAATGGCGCAGATATGTTGTCTTGTTTTGCAGCCTTTTCCAACCATGAAACGGCGAGAAGCCCATTCTTTGTTGTGCCTGCCATGCCGCTCTGATAGGCGAGACCAATAGCCACTTGATCGGCAGCGCTGCCCTCATGCGCGCGCGTCCAGACTTCCGGCGCGATGCCCTTCAAATCCGAGGGGAGCGGCGGAGGGACGGGCTTGGATGGTGGCGCCGGCGATGGGGAGGGGGCGATAACAGATGGCGTGACGACTGGAAGTGACGCAGCCGGAGGCACCGATGGCGCAGGCTGGGTGACCACGGCAGGAGGTACAGTTGGTTGAACAGGCGGTGCGACGACCGGTTGAGGCGGCTGAGGCTCTGGCGGCGCGACCGCAACCTGCAACGGGTTCGATGGAACAACTGCGACGGGCTTACCGGCAACGGGCGGGGCGGTTGCGACGGGGGAAGCAACCGGCGAGGCGGGCTGAGGGCCATTGAGAACATACGCACCGCCAGCCAACGCGATTGACAAAACGCCCGCCAAGCCGACCCATCGTTTCCAGCCGACACCAGCCTTTTCGCCCGGTTCATGCCGTGGAAGCGGTTCTGAATCCGGTTTTGCAGGCGCTATCGGTTCATACAAATAGCTTTGAGCATTTGGACTTTCAGACGGCGGTTCTTTTTCCGCCTGTTGTGTGGCTTCCGTCGCCTTGCGCGCTTCTTCCTCGCGGTGGCGTTTTTCGGCTTCCAGCTTTTCGGCCCTCTGCCTTTCGGCCTCTTGCTTTGCCGCCGCCTGTTGTTCCTGCTGGCGGGCCCGCGCTTCATCCGCAAGGCGCTTTGCTTCCTCGGTCTTGCGCGCTTGCTCGGCGCGTTGGCGCTTGGCTTCAGCCTCCAGCCATTGCCGTTCTTCAGCGGCCTTCCGCTCCTGTTCGGCAATTTCCGCAAGGCGTTCGGCTTCCTGCCGACGCTGTTCCTCAACCGCCTGCCGCCGCGCCTCCTGCAAGCGCGCGGCGTTGGCATCAAGCCCGAACTGTGCCAGTGGCGGCGCGCCGAACCTTCGCCAATGTCCCTCAAGTTCGCGCAAACCCCGCAAATCCGGCACGGGATCGCGCTTCACCAGCAACGCGATCTGGTCGAGCAGATCGTCGAGTTCGTTGGAACGGGGGGAGCCGCTCCAATCCACCAGATCGATGGTGTCCGCCCGGCCAAATCCCATGGGCAGCCTGGCCCGCTCGATCCAAACCGGAATGAGCTTGCCGGCCTGTTTGGCGCGATCTGCCTCCTCAATTACCCATTCGCTTTCAACCGAGCGGCTGCACCACAGGACGACGACGGCGGCGGCGGCATCTAGTTCCCGCTCGATCTGGCGGGCAAAATCCCGGCCTGTCAGCAGGGCATAATCGAACCAGACCGAATAGCCGTAGTTCTCAAGCGTTCGCTTGAGATGTTCGACGGCGTTGCGCCGTTCCGACTTGTAGCTGATGAAAATATCGGCCATTTGAAATCAGCCGCGCTCCACAACTCTCCGCCAAGCTTATCCCCGATCACGTCGGCCAACAAGCGGCGTCACTCCCGCCCCAGCCGCGCGCCGGGCAGGGACCAGCCGAAAATGAGCGCGCCGGCGCGCAGGCCGAAGCCCGCCACCAGCCCCGCCACCGAGGCGACGGGCTGGCCCAGCCCTGCCTTCACCGCAACCACATAGACCGTAGCCCCGAGCAGCGACGCGGTGATGTAAATCTCCTTGCGCAGCAGCACGGAGGGTTCATTCGCCAGCACATCGCGCAGCACGCCGCCGAGCGTGCCCGTCAGCACGCCCATCAGCACGGCGGTGGAGGGCGGAGCGCCGAAATCCATCGCCTTCTTCGCCCCGGCCACTGAAACGAAGGCAAGGCCGAGCGCATCGAGCCACAACAACACCGTTTCACTCCGCGCCGGCACCCGGGCGAGCACGAACACCAGCGCCGAAACCGCCGCCGCGATGCCGAGATAGACGGGCTGATGCACCCAGAAGACCGGCAGGCCGAGCAGAAGATCGCGGAAGGTGCCACCGCCGATCCCGGTCAGCGCCGCCAGCCAGATGAGCCCGATGAGATCAAGCCCCTTACGAGCCGCCGCCAGCGCGCCGGAGGCCGCAAACAGCGCGACAGCGATAAAATCGAGGACGACCAGCGCGGTCATGTCAGTTCCAGCCGCTTGCCCTTGCGGCCGGCCAGATCCTGAATGAACTGCCAGGCCGTGCGCCCCGCGCGCGAGCCGCGCGTCGTCGACCATTCCAGCGCCTCAGCCTCAAGCTTCGCCTTCGGCACTCTGAGCCCGAAATGCCGGGCATAGGCGTGGACCATGGCAAGGTAATCGTCCTGCGAACATTTGTGCAGCCCCAGCCACAGGCCGAACCGATCGGACAGCGAGACTTTCTCCTCCACCGCCTCACCGGGATTGATGGCAGTGGCACGCTCGTTGTCGATCATGTCGCGCGGCATCAGGTGGCGCCGGTTCGAGGTGGCATAGAACAGAACATTGTCCGGGCGCCCCTCCAGCCCGCCTTCGAGCACTGCCTTCAGCGACTTGTAGGACGCCTCGCCCGCATCGAAGCTGAGATCATCGCAAAACACGAGGAAACGGTGCGGACTGCCGCGCATCGTCGAGAGCAGATCGGGAAGGGTCTCGATATCCTCGCGATGGATTTCCACGAGCTTGAGACGCGCGGATGTATCGGCAGGAAGGGTCGCGTTGATGCTCGCATGGGCGGCCTTGACCAGCGACGACTTGCCCATACCGCGCGCGCCCCAGAGCAGGACGTTGTTGGCCGGTAGCCCCTTGGCAAATCGCCCCGTGTTATCCACCAGCATGTCACGGATGCGATCGATGCCGACCAGCAGCTCCAGTGGAACCCGGCTGACCTTCGCAACGGGCTGCAAAGCCCGCCGCGTGGCAGAC
>JAIUNP010000306.1 GCA_020161975.1 Pseudomonadota bacterium | reverse complement strand
CGTAAAAGGCAGGAATCATTCGCAAATGCTTATACTGTCCTGCTTCGGAATCAGGGTGATCTTGAAATTTTTTAAACGCAGCACTTTCGGACTGAACAGCAATGAAAATCATATATCTTTCAATTCCTTTTCTTCTGATTCTGATAGCCGGATTTTTTCGGGCTGATACACGAATTCCTGAATATCAGGTTTTTAAAGATACTGTCAGATCTCAGAAGTTTTATGATGAGGCTCCTGTATTAACCGCAGAAGAGTCATTAAAAGCGATGCAAATTGAACAGGGTTTCAGTGTACAGATCGTTGCAGAAGAGCCGCTCATTAATTCACCGGTCTCTGTAATATTTGATAAAAAAGGACGTATATGGGTGGTTGAAATGGAGAACTATATGCCCGATACTATCGGGACAGGTGAAGATCAGCATGCCGGTAAAGTGGTGATTCTCAGCGACCGTAATGGTGATGGGAAAATGGATCACAGGCAGGTATTTCTGGATTCGCTGGTTCTTCCAAGAGCGATTTGCCTCATAGAAGGAGGAATGCTTCTTGCAGAATCACCGAAGCTATGGTATTATGAAATTCGCGATGATAAACCGGTTAAAAAGACATTGGTAGATGCGGCTTATGCCGAAGGTGGGCAGATCACGACCTGGCGGGTGTTTGATGAAACGGTGCGGCTCATCCGCCCGATGCTGGGCATCAGCCCGGATGCCTGGCGCGATGCCGTGGCGGTTCTGGGGGAACGGGCCGCGCTGATCACCGTGGCGAGCATCCTGCAACGCTCCGAACATTCCTCTGAAGCGACGGCGACGGGGCAGGGGATCACGGTCAACGGTTCACCCGCGATCCGCTCGGCCGGCGGGTATCTCAGGGCGCTGACCGAGCGGGCACGGGCCGGCGCTTTCAGCCTTGGCCCGGTGGTGATGGCGCTGACCGGCCAACGTCTGAAAGCGCGGCGGGCAGGCCGTTGACAGCTGTCAATGGCGGAAGGCGCAGCGGCATCGCCTGCCGCCGGGATATCCACAACCAATCTGTCTCCGGCGTCGGGCCGCGGGGTTCCCCGGGGCGGTGCCAGGTGGCTGGTTCACACGGTCTGATGGGCGCGGAAGTCGAGGATGGCCTCGGTCCGTTCATCGCGCATTTTGGCCAGACGCGGCATGTCCTCCGGCGGATAGGCTTCGTTCACCAGCTTGCCGAGCGTCTTGATCGTCGCATCCGAGACAGGCGCGATGCCCATGCCCGCCGCAAGCTTGTTGAGGATGTGCTCGACGATGCCGGCGAGCCCGCCGGGGCCACCGCCGAAATGGCCGGCCAGCAGCGGGCCGACGCTCGCCCAGCGCGGGCCGAGCGAATTCAGCACGATCTGATCCAGCGTCCTGATGTCGACAACGCCGGATTCAACGATCCGGATGGCCTCCATCACCAGCACGCATTGCAGGCGGTTGGCCACGAAGCCCGGCACGGCCCGCGTCAGCACGGCGGGCGCCTTGCCCAGATCGCGGTAGAACGTGACGGCCTTTTCGATGAGGGCGGGATCCACGTTGGGGCCGCCGCAGATTTCCACCAGCGGCAGCATGTGCGGCGGGTTGAACGGGTGCCCGATCAGCACGCGGCCCGGGTTCTTCATCTTCGCGCCGATTTTGTCCGGCGTGATGCCGGAACTCGACGAGATCAGCAGGGCATCAGCGTCGGCGACAGCCTCGAGCTGTGCAAAGAGCTTTGATTTGAACCCGACATCTTCCGGGCCATTTTCCTGCACGGCCACGGCGCCTTTCACGGCCTCGTCGGTATCCGGGGTGACGGTCACATGCTTCATCAGGGCCTTGATGTCCGCAGCGCTGAACGAGGTTTGCGGAATTTCGGCGATGGAGTTGGGAAGGTCCTCGAAGACCCGTTTGCCAGCTTCCGGATTGGGATCGGAGATTTTGACGGTGTAGCCACCGGCAACGAATGTTGCCGCCCACGAGCGCCCGATGACGCCCGCTCCGATGATGGCGACCGTGCCCTTGTTTGCAATGGAATGAGCCATAATGCGTCTCCTCATGAATGGTTGACCCATGCGACCGGAGCGTGCTGACCGTGTGAAAGCCTGGTGGTGCAGGGGCCTAGAGCCGGGCGATGCCGGTCAGCCCGTCGAATTTGGCAATCGACCGGACGGTGCCGGTCGTCAGATCGGCAAGGAACAGGTCCCCGGTCAGCGAGGTGATGTAGGCCTGGTTGCGCTCCGGCACGAGCACGGAGGCAATCGCCTCTCCGACGCCGGCGACCACGACCTCGTAATCCCGGGCAACGGCGCCGTCGGCAAGAAGCCTGGCCCGGCACAGGGAATTGCCGCCCTTGAGGTTGCCGCGGTCGGTCCAGTAGAGATAGCCGTGCTCGAAATCGAGTTCGAGATCGATCGGCTCGGGCAGGCCGCTGAACAGCCGCTCGACATCGCCGCGCCGCTCGGGCGTCCCGCCCTCCGGCATATCATAGGAGGCGCGGTGGATGCTGCCCTGGCCGGCGTCCGTCTCGCCCTTCTGGGTCCAGTAGAACTGACGCCGCTTCGGATCGACGGCGATGCCGACGCACCACCGTGCCGCGTCCTTTTCATCCTCCGGCACATGGCCGGACCGGTACAGCGCTTCCATGTCCGAACCGTCGAGGTTGGCGCGCCAGACGGTCATGCCTTCCCGGTCGCACCAGTAGATCTTGCCGCCTTCGAGATCGGCGGTCATCTGCTTGGGCGTTCTCGACTTGCCCTTGGGAATGATGTTGACGACATTCGAGCCGTCGAGGTCCATCCGCCAGATCGAACCATCCTGACCATAGGCGGTGCCGGTGGCCTGATCGACCGTCCCCATCATCGTCACATAGATATGATGTTTTGCCCGGTCGATGAAAACGCCATCCGGCGCGCTTGAAAGGCCTTGCTTCAAAGTATTGATTTTGCGACCGTTCTGATCGCAGACGATAACGCGCCCGCTGACGAGATCCAGGACGATAAATTCAATGATGACATCAGACATGACAACCTCCATGGAAGCTAAACATTATTTTGAAGAATTCGTTCCGGCCTGGGCATAAAGATTTTACTGGTCGAGATCTGTGCTGAAATCGGAGCCGATGCGCATCGCGACTTTTAAATATTATGAGAACATGCGTCTTGAGTGCGCCACTGCACAGCAGAACCCACGCTGCGCCAGACCAGTGGAGGGCGTCTTTCCACGATGCCTGGCCTTGCCGCACAGGCAACGCCGGGGCAGGGGCGGGGTGCTGATGAGAGGATGGTCCGGAGGCGCTTTTGCCGGGTCATCGGCGCGAAAAACGGTTTGACAAGGCTTGGGGTCTTGTATCTTATATAAGAGATAGACCACAGAACCACTTCATCCCGGCCGTGAGGTTTCCACCGTCAGGCCGGCGATCACCGAAATGAAAGGGAAGGGGAGAGCCGCCATGTCGCAGCCGCATCTGCTCGTGCATGAACTCAAGGACAGCGTGGGTGTTGTCGTCGTCGAGAACCTGAAAGCCGGCACCGACATGCTGGCCGTCGTCACGCATGACAATTCCTCGTTCCGCATCACCGCCAAGGCTGACATTCCGATCGGCCACAAGGTGGCGCTGAAGGACATCGCCAAGGGCGACACCATCTGGAAGTACGGACAGGACATCGGCATCGCCAAGGCGGCGATCGGCAAGGGCGAGCATCTGCACGTTCACAACGTCAAGACCAAGCGCTGGTGATGGCGGGCGCGGGCCCTGTGCCCCGCGCTCCCCGCCGGCTCCGTTGAACACAGCAAACGATTGAAATTCCGGGAGGTTCCCATGGCCAGTGCGCCGATCGTCGCCAATTTCGCCAGCCTGAAGGGCAAGCTGAAGTCTGTGCGTGGACGCAAGAATGAAATGCCCGCCATCAAGGTGCCGGTCGCTCCCCGGCGCGGGGCGGCCAGGAGCAACGATTCCTTCTTTGGCTGGCGCCGCGAGAATGGCCGCGTCGGCGTGCGCAACCTCGTGGTGACCCTGCCGCTCGACGATCTGTCGAATGCCGCCTGCGAGGCCGTTGCCAACAACGTCAAGGGTGTGCAGGCGCTGCCCCACGCCTATGGCCGGTTGCAGTTCGGCGCCGACCTCGACCTGCATTTCCGCACCATCATCGGCATCGGTTCCAATCCGAACGTTGCCGCGGTCGTGGTGATCGGCATCGAGGATGCCTGGACCAAGATCGTGGTCGAGGGCATCGCCAAGACCGGCAAGCCGGTGGTCGGCTTCGGCATCGAGGGCCATGGCGACATCGCGGTGATCGCCAAGGCGTCCTATGTCGCCAAGGAATTCGTTCAGTGGTCGAGCGAGCTTCAGCGCGAGAAGTGCCCGATCTCGGACCTCTGGGTGTCAACCAAGTGCGGCGAGAGCGACACGACGACGGGCCTGTCCTCCTGCCCCACCGTCGGCAACATGTATGACAAGCTGATCCCCAAGGGCATCTACGGGGTGTTTGGCGAAACCTCGGAGATCACCGGCGCCGAGCATCTCTGCAAGGCGCGCGCCGCGACCCCGGAGATTGGCGAGCGCTGGTTCAAGATGTGGAAGGCGTATCAGGATGAGGTGATCGAGGCGCACAAGACCTCGGACCTGTCCGACAGCCAGCCGACCAAGGGCAACATCGCCGGCGGCCTGACGACCATCGAGGAAAAGGCGCTCGGCAACCTTGAGAAGATCGGTCGCGATTGCAAGTACATCGACATCCTGGAGCCGGCGGAAACACCGGCCAAGGGGCCGGGGCTGTACTTCATGGATTCGTCGTCCGCCGCGGCCGAATGCG
>JAIUNP010000305.1 GCA_020161975.1 Pseudomonadota bacterium | reverse complement strand
TTGCCGCACGCCTGACAGACAAAACCGGCATGCTTGCCAGAACAATTGTTGTGCAACGCCGTTGGTGATTTTCCCTCGGCGGCAAGACCGCGGGCGAATTCTGCATTGCTCGGCCAATGGGCGCCGCATTCAAGGCAGGTCGCCCTGCGCCCCGCCTTCTTCAGCATGTGCTCTGCTGTTTCGGCATGGCGCGGCTCGCCATTATGCGAGGCGCAGGCCAGCGCGATTTCGGCCGGCGTCATGTCGTAAAGGTCAGCGGCGCCTGATTCCATCATCACCAGCGCCTGGATCGACTTCACGGACGAGCGGGGGAAAACCGGGCGGGCGATGTCGCCCAGCTTCGCAACAACCACGCCATCGGCATCGACCACCGCAAGGGCGCCGCGATGGACCGATTCGACCCGGCCACCGCGGGTCACTTCCACCAGAACCGGATCATTCATCTTGCTTTCCTCCGGCCCTCCAGCCGCCATTTTTCAGTTCATCGCATTTTCTTTACGCGAAGCGGAGTCCACTTCGCTCGAAAATGCTCTAGACTTGCCTGACATCCCCGAACGGAGCCTGCCATGCATTTTGCCCATACAATGGTCCGCATCCGCGACATCGACAAGTCGCTTCACTTCTATTGCACGCTGCTCGGCCTCAAGGAGACGCGGCGAATCGAGAATGAGAAGGGCCGCTTCACGCTGATCTTCCTTGCTGCGCCCGAGCAATTCGCCATTGCCGAAGAGCAGCGCTGGCCAGAGATCGAACTCACCTATAACTGGGACCCCGAAGAATACGGCATCGGACGGGCGTTTGGGCATCTCGCCTTCCGGGTCGATGACATCCACGCGCTCTGTTCCGCGCTGATGAATGCGGGCGTCACCATCCACCGCCCGCCGCGTGACGGACGCATGGCCTTTGTCCGTTCGCCGGACGACATTTCCATCGAACTCATCCAGAAGGGCGAAGCGCTGACACCGCAGGAACCGTGGCTCTCCATGCCCAACACCGGATGGTGGTAATCAGCCCATCGCGGCGACGAAGGCGGCAAGCTTGGCACCATCCAGCTTGCCGTCTGTCCGGACACCGGAACACAGATCCAGCCCGAACGGGCGAACCTCGGCGATGGCGCGGGCGACATTGCCGGGATTGAGACCGCCGGCGAGAAACACCGGTTTTTCAAGCTGGCGGACGATCTCGGCGCTGATCGACCAATCGTGTACGCGGCCCGTACCGCCCAGTTCCGGCACCGGCAACGACACGTGGCCGGAATCAAGCAGGATGGCATCGGCGACCTTCGCATAATCCTTCGCGAGTGTGATGGCGCCGCGATCCTCCACGTGCACCACCTGAAGGAAACGCAGCTGCGGCATCCGCCTCAGCGCGGCATAGTGTGCAGGATCAACGTGATTGACAATCTGAACGGTATTGGCGCCACTTGCCAGCGCTTCGGCCAGAATGCCCTCGGCATCGGTCTGGCTCGTGAGGAAAACAGAAGCCACGGGCGGCGGCACATCCAGAACGATTGAGGCTGTCAGCGCCACCGGTTGCGGACCGGGGCCGGAGGGCATCGGCCCCACAAAGCCCAGCGCGTCCGCGCCATGGGCAATCGCCAGTCGAGCCTCCTCGCGGGAAGCAATGCAGCAGACTTTCAGGCGCGTTCTCACAGCAACGAGGTTCCGCAGGGGCCGGGCGGCAGGCCCTGATGGACAAGCACGCTCTGGGCCATATCGGCAAAGCTAGCGCGCTGGCCAACAGCGCGCGCCGCAAGGCCAGGGCCGAACATCAGCACCGGCACCTGTTCCCGCGTGTGGTCCGTGCCCCGCCAGGTCGGATCATTGCCGTGATCGGCAGTGATAAGGCAGAGGTCGCCCGGCTTCAGTGCGGCGATGATCTCCGGCATCCGCGCATCGAACTGTTCGAGACAGGCGGCATAGCCCGGCACATCGCGCCGGTGGCCGTATTCGCTGTCGAAATCGACGAGATTGGCGAAGATCAGCCCGCCATCGGGAAGTTTTGCAAACTCGGCAAGCGCCAGATCGAGATTGGCCATGTTGCCTGCCCCCTTCACCTCGCGACCCGTGGCGCGATGGGCGAAGATGTCGCCGGTCTTGCCGACCGAAACAACCTGCCGGCCTGCCGCGTCCAGCCTGTCGAACAGCGTTTCGCCGGCAGGCTCGATGGCCCAATCCTTGCGGTTCGGCGTGCGCCGGAAATCCCCGCGCCGCGCGCCCAAGAATGGCCGGGCGATCACCCGACCGATGTTGAGCGGCAGGGTGAGCCGGCGCAGGATGCGGCATATCTCGTAAAGCCGCTCCAGCCCGAACGCCTCTTCGTGCGCGGCGACCTGAAGCACGGAATCAACCGAGGTGTAGAGGATCGGCCAGCCTGTTTTCAGATGTTCCTCGCCAAAGTCCTCGATCACTTCCGTGCCTGAGGCATGGCAATTGGCCAACGTGCCGCCAAGACCGCTTTCCTTCAGGAAATCCGCAATCAGCGGCGCCGGGAAGGCAGGCACCGTTTCCGGGAAATAGCCCCAGTCAAACGTGACGGGCACACCGGCAATTTCCCAATGGCCGGACGGCGTATCCTTGCCCTTCGAGGTTTCGATGGCCGACCCGGCGAGCCCCGTCCGGTGCGGCCCGTCAAGCCCCGGCGGCACGCGACCGGTCGCGCTGCGGCTGGCAACGCCAAGTCCGGTAGCCACAAGATGCGGCAAGCTGAGCGGCCCGCTGCGCAGACCCGCGCGGTCGCCCCGCCCTTCGGCGCAGGCTTCCGCGATATGCCCAAGCGTATCGGCGCCGGAATCGTTATAGGCCGCCGCGTCCGGCGCGCCGCCGATGCCAACAGAATCGAGCACAATAACAAGAGTGCGGGGCATTGAACCTCCGGTTTTCAGGAGCCAGACCTTTGCCCTGTTCGCGACATGTGTCGAGACTGGACGACAACACGTTTTTTCAGCGCTGAAATATCCTGTGAACTCCCGATCCGGCATAATCTTGCCCGGGAATCGAGGTAGAGGATGGATATAGCCATGAATACCGCCATCGGAATCATGTCCGGCACCTCGATGGATGCCATTGATGTCGCGTTGGTGACGACGGATGGCGCGGACAGGATAACCACCGGCGGTTTCCGTGCCTATCCCATGCCGCCGGCGCTGCGCCGTGCCCTCCTCGCCGTCATCGCCGATCCGTCGCAGGCCGAGCACGGCAATCTCGACGCCCTTGAGCGTGAGGTCAGCGATGCCCATGCCGATGCGGCTGCGCAATTTCTTCAGGACGAGGGGCTGGCGGCCAGCGCCATCGACCTTGTCGGCCTGCATGGGCAGACGGTGTTCCACGCACCGCAGCGGCGCTTCACGCGGCAATTGGGGTTGGGGCAGCGGGTGGCAGACCGACTTGGCATCGATGTGGTCAATCGCTTCCGCCATAATGATGTCGCAGCGGGCGGACAGGGCGCGCCGCTGGTGCCGCTCTACCATCAAGCGCTGGTGCGGGCGGGGGGCATCACAGGCCCCGTCGCCGTGCTCAATCTCGGCGGGGTTGCCAACATCACCTTTGTCGATGGCGACACGGTTCTGGCCTGCGACACCGGCCCTGGGAGCGCGCTGATTGACGACTTCATGCTGAAACGGCGCGGCGAGGCCTTCGACCGGGATGGCGCACTGGCAGCAAGCGGGCGGGTGGACGAGGAGGTTCTCCGCACACTGATGGACAACCCATTCTTTGCTGCGCCGCCGCCGAAGTCGCTGGACCGCAACGAGTTCCATCGCCGCGCCCAAGCCGTGGATGGGCTTTCGGACGCCGATGGCGCGGCAACGCTGACGGCTTTCACGGTGGAAGCGACGGCGGCGATCCTGCCCCACCTGCCCCGTCCGCCCGCGCGCTGGCTGGTGACGGGCGGCGGGCGGCTGAACGCAAGTTTCATGACCCGGTTCCAGGCGCGATTCGGGGTTCCTGTCGATCCGGTGGACAGCGTGGGCTGGAACGGCGATGCGCTGGAAGCGCAATGCTTCGGCTGGCTCGCGGTGCGGTCCGTGCGGGGACTGCCGCTGTCACTGCCCTCGACCACGGGGGTGTCCGAACCTTTGACGGGGGGAGCTTTCTCTGCACACAGGAGAACAGCAAAGCCCCTTTGACTCTTTCCGCTGTCCTGCCATTGTTCACCCATGAACCGCATATGGTGCGTTCAGAGGGAGAACACCATGACTATCCGCGTTGCCGCCACCATGACCGCGTTGGCACTGCTTGCCGGCTCTGCGCTGGCGCAGACCCCGATCAAGCCTGCCGTGACCTTCGATGTCGGCGGCAAGTTCGACAAATCCTTCAACGAGGCCTCCTACAACGGCGCCGAAGCCTTCAAGAAGAAGACCGGCATCGCCTATCGCGAGTTCGAGATCACCAACGACGCGCAGCGTGAACAGGCGCTGACCCGCTTTGCCCGCGACGGGCAGGACCCGATTGTGGCCACCGGTTTTTCCAACGGTTCGGCGCTGAAGAAAGTGGCCGAGCAGTTCCCGAAAACCCGCTTCACCATTATCGATTTCGTGGTTGATCTTCCGAATGTGCAGTCCATCGTCTTCAAGGAGCACGAGGGCAGCTATCTCGTCGGGCTGATGGCCGCCAAGGCCTCGAAGTCCGGCAAGGTCGGCTTCGTCGGCGGTATGGATATTCCGCTGATCCGCAAGTTCGCCTGCGGCTATGTACAGGGTGTCAAGGCCGGCAATCCGAATGCCGAGGTCTTCCAGAACATGACCGGCACCACGGGCGCGGCCTTCAACGACCCCGTGAAGGGCGGTGAACTTGCCAAGAGCCAGATTGATCGCGGCGCA
>JAIUNP010000304.1 GCA_020161975.1 Pseudomonadota bacterium | reverse complement strand
CCTACACCGCGGCGCTGGCCACCACGCAATGGGGGCTTGGCCCCTGGACGGCGCTGGTCGCCGCCGCGATCGTTTCGGCACTGTTCGGCGTTCTCATCGCGCTGCCCTCGCTGAGGGTCAAGGGGCCCTCGCTGGCCATGGTCACGCTGGCCTTCGGCATTGTCGTTGAAAAGGTGGTGACCGAGATCACCGATCCGTTCGGCGGTGCGATGGGCATATTCGGTATCCAGACGCCAACCTGGTTCGGCACGCCCTTCACTATGCTGCAATGGGTCCTGTTAGCGATCGTTCTGTCGGTGGTGACGCAGCTTCTGCTCACCAACCTGCTGACAGGCCGATACTGCCGGGCGTTGCTCTCGCTGCAGGCCGATGAACTGGCGTCTGCCAGCATCGGTGTCCGCGTCTACCAGACCAAGGTGCTGGCCTTTGTCATTGCTGCTGTGACCTGTGGCGTTGCCGGTGCAATGGTGGCCCAGCAAAACCAGTACTTCAATTCCGATTTCATTACGTTCAACCTTTCGATCTTCATCATGCTGCTGGTTCTGCTGGGCGGTGCCGGTTCACTGGCCGGGCCGATGCTCGGCGCGGGCTTTCTGGTCATTCTCGGGGCGTTCCTTGCCCGCTGGACCTGGCTTGAGCATTTCGTGAACGGCCTGTTGCTGCTGTTTGCGCTCTTTGCCATGCCGCAAGGGCTGGCGGGACTGTTTCGCCGCAAATCCGCCGGGCGAACGGGCGGCGAACTGACGCCGGACATGAGCCGACGCCTCCCGATGCGCGCCGCACACCCGGACCATCAAAGCACTGATCGGCGGTGCTTGGACCGATCACTGTCCCCCATTCCAGTGTCGCCACCCCGGCGCATTCAGTTGGCAAATGCAGTCCCCGGGTCTGCCCGGTGCGCGTCGGCAGCACACCCTATCACCATCGTTAAATGTATACCGGTATACCGGTGTTGACATCCAATGCGTATCTGGCATGATCGCCCCATGTCGGGACGTCCTCACATCCCCATTTTTGACTTGGTTTCCGCCAATTCGGGGCAAGGGGACGCTGCCGGCGCGGAACTCGGTCGCCCATGTGTCCGCCAGGGTTCCGCTGCCACGGCGGGACCGGTTGCCTGCCATGGCGGCGACCCGCGACACCGATGCAATCCCCCCGGCGCGCTGTGGCCATGCCTGAGCGCAACCTCTTCAATCTGGTAGGCCAGAGTAGCAGGAGAACCATCATGATCAGCAGACGACAACTTGCCCTTTCTGCCATCGCTGCAACCATCGCATCGAAGGCCATGGCGCAGACCGCGCCCACCGGCGAGTATCCCAACCATCCGATCAAGATCATCGTGCCGCTGGCACCGGGCGGCGCCTCGGACTTCATGGCCCGCCTGATTGCCGACAAACTCCCGGCCCGGATCGGCCAGCCCGTGATCGTTGAAAACCGCCCTGGCGCCGGGTCGATCATCGGTATGGATATCGTCGCAAAGGCGGCGCCGGACGGCTACACACTCGGGATGGGCAACTTGCCCGCGCTGGTGCTCAATCCGCTGATCAAGCCGGCCAGCATGCCCTATGATGCGGAAAAGGCCTTTACGCCGATCAGCAACATCGGCCTTACGCCGAACATGCTGCTGATCAACCCGACGAAGGTGCCCTCGCGCAATCTCAAGGACTTCGTGGCGTATCTGAAGGCCAACCCAGGCAAACTGAACTATGGTTCATCCGGCAGCGGGTCGGCGCTGCATGTGGCCATGGAGCTCTTCCTCAAGAATGCCGGCGCCCAGATGACCCATGTGCCATACAAGGGCTCGTCCCAGATGTTGCCGGATTTGCTGGCCGGACGGGTTGATGCGGCCATGGATGCAGCCGTCACATCGCTGCCGCATGTCAAGGAAGGCAAACTGATCGCGCTCGGTGTCACCAGCGATACGCCGGCCTTTTTCGCGCCTGATGTGCCACCGATCGCGTCGGTGGTGCCCGGCCCGGCGCTCAGCGGCTGGCATGGTGTCGTGGCGCCTGCCGGGCTCCCGCCTGCGATCCTTGCCAAACTGGAAGCGGCTATCCGTGCCATCGTCAAGGATCCCGACGTTCAGGAGCGGTTGAAATCGCAGGGCGCTATTCCGATCGGGGATTCATCGGCGGATTTTGCCAAATTCATCAAGATGCAGCGCGATGCCAACCGGCCCGTCATTGCCGCCGCAGGAATCAAGGCCGATTGAGAACCAACGTGGACACCACGGACGCCGGTCCTCAGGGACCGGCTGTCCGGTGGACCGGCGCCGGATCGCACATCAGAGGCAGGTGACGGCGGGTTCGGCCTGCCCGGCAACCCCCACATCGAAGGCAAGCAGCGCCCCGGCCAGCGGTTCGCGGGCGAGGTCCGCCGCATCCAGGCCATAGCGGGCGCTCGTGATGAACAGCGTTCTGAGGTCTGGCCCACCGAACGCCGGACAGGTTGGCCGAGAGACCGGCAGGCGCAGGATCGATGCGATGCGGCCATCCGGCGCATATCGGGTCAGCCGGGCGCCATCCCATTCGGCGTTCCAGAGGAAGCCTTCGGCGTCGACGACCGCGCCATCAGGAATGCCCGGCCCGTCAAGCCGCGCGAAGGGGCGCGTACCAAGGATGGTGCCATCCTCCGCGTCGAGATCGAGTGCAACGATCGTTCGGGTCGGACTGTCGGCGAAATAGGCCGTGCGGCGGTCCGGCGCAAAGGCGATGGCATTGGGCACCGTCACCGACTGGCGCAACACCGTCAACGTCCCGTCGAAGCGATAGAGAGCGCCGGAATCGGGCCGCACCGGATCAGCCATTGTGCCAATCCAGAACCGCCCCCAGGGATCACAGCGCCCGTCGTTGGGCCGCACGTCTGCCGCAGCGGCCGGAAACGGCATCAGCGGTCGCCAGGCGCCGTTGTCAACATCAAGGCAGCCAAGCCCGGCCGACGTGGCCAGCAGAATCGAATGATCGTCGATGATTCCGGCTGCAGAAGCCGTTTCGGACAGCTTTGCACTTTCCAGGAGGCCCGTGTCGGGCGTCAATCGCAGCAGAAAGCGACCCGTGATGTCAAACCACAACAACGCGTCGCGCCCATGATGCCACAGCGGACCTTCGCCGAGGGTATCCTGAAGCGGCAAGGCAGTGAACGACCGCCCCTCGAAATGACCTTCGACCGGCTGGACCGGCAAAGGCAGGAATCCATCTCGTCCGAGCATGTTGAGGTTCCCCTTTGCGTTACAGGCTGCGCGGTTTGACCGCCATCAATGATAATGCCGGTTTCCGACAGGCAGCGGGTGGCATCGCCGGTCAGGACGTTGACGACAGGCCCGAGATCGGAAGGATCGTCGATCTGCCCCCAAAGGTTGCCGGCGAACAAAACCGCCAAGGGTCCGGCCGGTACTCCGTTGGGATGGAGCACTGCGCCACCGCGCATCAGCATCGGACGGGTGTCGATCTGCCGGAGCGGATCATCGCCCGCGCCGGCGGCACCATCACGGCCATGACCGCCGATTTTGCCGTCGTCATCGGGGGGGCCTCCGGTATGTCGGTCCGCACTGCAACTTTAAGTCAGCGTACGGCTTTTCATGCTATCAAGACACGATATTGACAGAGCGTCAAGATTCAGAATACCGGTATTCCGGTTATTGACGAAATTGCCCAGCCGTGCTGACCTGTGCGCAATGTCAGGCAGGTTATTGTGCCGGTCTTGAGACGAGTGCCGCCCAACCAGCCGATCGGGAACACATCAGGAGTGTCATCATGACCACGCTTGCCCCGCCCGTGCTTGGCATGACCGTGATGCCGGAATACATCCAGGTCGAGGGCGTCCAGCAGATTCTGGACCGGGCCGGCGGTGTCGCCGGTGCCCGCGCCCTCTGCACGGCACCTGCCGTGATGGAACCTGCTGACGAAGCGACCGGTGCGCGCGAGCCGCCGGCGGACGCCGGAGCCGGCGGCGTCCGCACACTCGATCGGCCGTTGTGGGGTCATCACGCGCTTTACCTGCGCAGCGCGCCGAGTTTCGTACCAGATGCGGGGCGCTATGCCGGCAGTTTCTACCAGCCGCCGCCCGCGCAGGAACTGACGCGGCGCGAGGGCGGGCGCATTTCCGAATTCCTTGCCGCCTGCCGGCGGGCAGGCATCGAAACCCAGTTCCAGATCATGGCAGCCGCCCCGCCGGCCATCCGTGTGCAGTTCCGGCAGTCGCGGGTCGAAGATGAGCCGTTGACGGCGTTCGACCAAATGGTGCCTGGTCGCGTTGATGCCAATCTCTCCCTGGCCGCTCCGGCGCTGCGCACCTATATGCGGGCGTTGATTACCGATATCGTCGCGCAATACCCCGATCTCGATGCCTTACGCTTCGACTGGCCGGAATACCCGCCTTATGCGCCCGACAGCCTGTTGTTCGATTTCAGCGCCGAGGCCGTTGGTTTCGGCGCGGCGCGCGGCATTGATGTGGATGCGTTGCGCCACCGTTGGCTCGATTGTCTGGCCAAGCGTACTGATTTTGCTGCACTGGTTCGGACATTCGGGCCCACGGGCCTGTCGGAAGCGAGCCTTGCGGACGTGGGGTTGACCGAGGTTTTCGACTTCCGTGCCGCGCTTGTGTGCGATTATGCGCGTTTTCTGGTGCAGACTGTTGCCGAAGCATCCGGCGGGCGCGTGAAGGTCTATCTGCAAGGCTTTCCGCCGCCGCTGAACCGGTTGTCCGGTTTCGATCTTGCTGGACTTGATTCACTTGGCGCCGATCTCGGGGTCAAGCTCTTCACCATGCACTGGCCGATGATCGAACGGGCCTATGCCGAACGGTTGACGGCGCTGACCGGCCTTGACCTGACTGAGGCGCTCAATCTGGT
>JAIUNP010000303.1 GCA_020161975.1 Pseudomonadota bacterium | reverse complement strand
CATGCTCAAGCGCGTCGAGGT
The DNA here is from genome assembly GCA_020161975.1 of Pseudomonadota bacterium. Lineage (GTDB taxonomy): Bacteria > Pseudomonadota > Alphaproteobacteria > Rhizobiales > Beijerinckiaceae > JAIUNP01. Next base: position 4,843 of record JAIUNP010000303.1, on the reverse strand, counting down.
GGCCGTGGAAAACACGCTGACGCAGGCCAACAATGGCACCTGGAAGCCCGGCGTCACCGTGCTCGGCCTTGCCGAGGGCGGTGTCGGCTATGCGCTCGACGACAACAACAAGGCGCTCGTGACCGCCGACATGAAGGCCGCCGTGGACAAGGCCGAAGCCGATATCAAGGCCGGCACGGTGAAGGTGCACGACTATATGGCCGACCAGAAGTGCCCAGTGCAGTGAGGCTTTTGGCGTAAACTTGCGTCTCCGGGGCCGCTCGTGCCCCGGAGTGACGAGCGGGACACCATGCAACTGACCTTCATCGGCACAGGCGATGCCTTCGCAGCGGGCGGGCGTTATCACTCCTGCATGATGCTCCGCGCGGGGCGTGAGGCCATGCTGGTCGACCTCGGCGGCTCGGCCATGCTGGCGCTGCAACGCGCCGGCATCGACCGTCGGACGATCGCCACGATTCTCTTCACGCATTACCATGGCGACCATTTCGCGGGCCTGCCGTTCTTCATTCTCGACGCGCTCTTTGTCTCGCAACGCAAGACGCCGCTGACCATCGCCGGCGGGGGCGATGTTGCGGCGCGCGTCCGGGCGCTGATGGAGGCGACCTACCCCGGCTTTGCCGAAAGGCCCAAGCCGTTCGATATTCGTTATCAAAGCGTGGCGCCGGGCCCGCCCGTGCAACTCGGCGCATTCGCGGTCGAGGCATTCCCGATGGTGCATGATGAGGCCGCGGGGCCCTGCCAGGGCTATCGTATCAGCCATGGCGGCAAGGTTCTGGCCGTCACAGGTGACACCACCTGGACCGAAGGGCTGCTGCCACTGGCGCGCGGGGCGGATGTTCTGGTTGCAGAATGCGGCACGGTCCTTTACCCGAGCCCCGTTCATCTCAATCTGAAGCAACTGACCGAACGGCGGGCCGATCTTGCCGCTCGGCGGATGATCCTGACGCATATGGGGCCGGACATGCTGAGCCATGATGGCCCGCTGCCCAATGCGGAAAAGGCCCATGACGGCATGACGGTGATGCTATGACCCACCCTGCCATCGAACTCATCGGCATCGACAAGCGCTTTGGCGCGGTGCACGCCAACAAGGATATCGCACTCAGGATAGAAGCCGGCACCATCCACGGCATCATCGGCGAGAACGGAGCCGGAAAATCGACGCTGATGTCGATTCTCTACGGCTTCTACGAGGCGGACAAGGGCGAGATCCGCGTCAATGGCGCGCCGGTTCGCATCCGCTCGTCCGCCGATGCCATCGCGCTCGGCATCGGCATGGTGCATCAGCATTTCATGCTGGTGGAGCCGATGACGGTGGCCGAAAACGTGCTGCTGGGCGCAGAAGGCGCAGCGCTGATCGAAAAGCCGCTGGAACACGCGTATGCCGAAATCCGCCGGCTTGGTCGCGACTATGGTCTTGTGGTCGATCCCGATGCAACTGTCGGCGAACTCTCCGTCGGCCTGCAACAACGCGTCGAGATCATCAAGGCGCTCTACCGGGGCGCGAACATCCTCATTCTCGACGAGCCGACCGGCGTGCTGACCCCGGCCGAAGCGACACAGCTTTTCGAGGTGTTGAAGGAATTGCGCAGGCAGGGCCGCACGGTGATGATCATCACCCACAAGCTGAAGGAAATCATGGCGATCACCGATCATGTCTCGGTGATGCGCCGGGGCGAGATGGTGGCCCATCGGAAAACCGCCGAGACCTCGATGGCCGAACTTGCCGAACTCATGGTGGGCCGGCCTGTGCAACAGCCGGTGGCCCATACAGGCGCCACTCCGGGCGCGCCCCTGCTCGAAGTGGCGCATGTCACCGTCGCTGACAGCCGCGGCGTCGTGCGGGTCGATGATGTGAGTTTTTCGATCCGCGCCGGCGAGATCGTCGGCATCGCCGGGGTATCGGGCAATGGGCAATCCGAACTGATCGAGGCGATCAGCGGTATCATTCCGCCGACGCGTGGCCAGGTGACCATCGCCGGCAAACCACTCACGGGGGATGCGGCGGCAGCGCGCCTTCAGGGGCTGGCCCATGTGCCGGAAGACCGTCATCGGATGGGGCTCGTCACCGCCTTTCCGGCCTATGAAAGTGCTATTCTCGGGCGGCAGGATGCGCCGAAATATGGCGCGGGGCCGCTGATCGACCGCGTCGCGACCGTGACGGATACGGCGGACAAGATGTCGCGCTTTGATGTGCGCCCGCAGAACCCGCTTCTGAAAACCGCGAATTTCTCTGGTGGCAACCAGCAGAAGATCGTCATTGCCCGCGAGATTGAAACGGCGTTTTCCGTGCTGATCGTCGCCCAGCCGACGCGGGGCGTCGATATCGGCGCCATCGCCTTCATCCACGAGGAAATCCTGAAACAGAAGGCGCTCGGCAAGGCGATTTTGCTGGTTTCCGTTGAACTCGACGAACTGTTCGCGCTCTCCGACCGGCTGATCGTGATGTGCGGCGGGCGCGTGGTGGGCGAGCGCGCGACCGCCGAGACCGACCACAACGAGATCGGCCTGATGATGGCCGGCGTCGATCAGGGGCGCGCGGCATGAGCCGGCCGGTCAGCCTGCCCCGCTGGGCCGATCTTGCGTTGCTGCCGGTCATCAACGTGCTGGTGGCGTTCTTTGTCGCCGGCCTCGTCGTGCTGGCCATCGGCGAGCATCCGCTGGAGGCAACGCGCATCCTGCTGACCGGCGCGCTCGGCCATGGCGAGGGTATCGGCTTCACCCTGTATTACACCACCAACTTCATCTTTTCCGGTCTGGCCGTTGCCGTGGCGTTTCATGCGGGTCTTTTCAACATCGGCGGCGAGGGACAGGCCATGCTGGGCGGCATTGGCGCCGGCGTAGCCGCGCTGGCGCTGGGGTCGCTGCCCGGCATCGTCGCCCTGCCGATTGCTGTGCTCAGTGCCGCCCTGTTCGGCGCTGCCTGGGCGGCAGTGCCCGGATGGCTTCAGGCGCGGCGCGGCAGCCATGTCGTCATCACGACGATCATGTTCAATTTCATCGCCTCGGCGCTGCTGGTCTATCTGCTCGTCGATGTCTTCCGCCCGCCGACATCGATGGAGCCATCCTCGCGGATCTTCGGCCCCGGCGGCAAGCTGCCGTTCATCCACGAGCTCATTCCCGGCCTGCCGAAAACCCCGCTCAATCTCTCGTTCGTGCTGGCGCTGCTGGCCGCCGCACTTGTTTATATCCTGATATATCGTTCGCGGCTCGGCTATGCGATCCGCACTGTGGGCGCAAACCCGACCGCCGCGCGATATGGCGGAATATCGCCCGAGCGCATCACCATCATCGCCATGGCGATTTCCGGTGCGCTCGCAGGGCTGATGGCGACGAATGAGATTCTCGGTGTGCAGCATCGCCTGATCAACGATTTTACCGGCGGTTACGGCTTTGTTGGCATTGCCGTGGCGCTGATGGGGCGGGGGCATCCGGTCGGCATCATTCTGTCGGCGCTGCTGTTCGGCGTGCTCTATCAGGGCGGTACGGAACTGGCGTTCGACAAGCCGAAGATCACGCGGGACATGATCGTGGTGATCCAGGGGCTGGTGATCCTGTTTGCCGGCGCGCTGGAGTTCATGTTCAAGCCGGCGCTGGCGCGGCTTATCGGTGGGCGCGGATGAGCAGGAGAGCGCCATGGAACTGATCGACACGGCCATCGGCGTTTTCGCCTCCGGATTGCGCCTTGCCATTCCGCTGCTCTGCGCCTGTCTCGCCGGACTTTATTCCGAGCGGTCCGGCATCGTGGACATCGGCCTTGAGGGCAAGATGCTGGCCGCCGCATTCGGCGCCACCGTTGCCGCGCTGTCGACCGGCTCGGCACTCGCCGGCCTTGGTGTCGGCATCGTGGTTTCCGTGATGCTCGGGCTCATTCACGGCTTTGCCTCGATCAGCCAGCGCGGCAACCAGATCGTCTCCGGCATGGCGATCAACATGCTCGCGGTGGGGCTGACGGCCTTGCTTGGCAATGCGTGGTTTCGCGAAGGCGGGCGCACGCCCTCGCTCGAAGGCGCGGCGCGGTTCCAGCCGATCGCCCTGCCCGGCGCCGAGGCGCTGGCCGGCGTACCGGTCATCGGCCCCTTCTACAAATCCGTCGTTTCCGGCCATCCACTGCCGGTCTATCTCGCGCTGGCCGCCGTGCCGATGACATGGTTCCTGCTCTATCGCACGCGGTGGGGCCTGCGGCTCCGGGCGGTGGGCGAAAATCCGGCGGCGGTGGATACGGCAGGCGTATCGGTCAGCGCCCTGCGCTATTCGGCGGTGGTGATGGCGGGCGTTCTCTGCGGACTTGGCGGCACCTATCTGGCGGTGGCGCAGGCGGCGGCATTCCTGCCGAACATGACGGCGGGCAAGGGGTTCATCGCGCTCGCAGCGCTCATTTTTGCCAAATGGCGGCCGGTCCATGCGCTGGGCGCCTGCCTGCTCTTCGGTCTGCTTGATGCGGTGGCGATCCGCCTGCAAGGGGTCAGCCTGCCCGGCGTCGGCCAGGTGCCGGTGCAGGCCATCCAGGCGCTGCCCTATGTGATCACCGTTGTCCTGCTCGCGGGGTTTGTGGGCCGGGCCATTCCGCCGAAAGCCGTCGGCATCCCTTACGTCAAGGAGCGCTGATGCTGTCGTTCGATGCGTTGTTCGAGGCTGCAAAGGCGGCGCAATCGCGCGCCTATGTGCCCTATTCGCGCTTTGCGGTGGGGGCCGCCATCCGGGACGAGGCCGGGCACATCCATGCTGCGCCGAATGTCGAGAATGCGGCCTACCCCGCCGGCACCTGTGCGGAAGCCGGCGCGATCTCGGCGATGATTGCCGGTGGCGGCAGGCGAATCGCCGAAATCGTGGTGATCGGGCC
>JAIUNP010000302.1 GCA_020161975.1 Pseudomonadota bacterium | reverse complement strand
GGCTCTCATGCTGAACAAGATGGGCCTTCCAACGATGGTAAGGTCAAGGGTCACATGCAAGGATTTTTTCTATTGACCTTCCTATCGTTGGAAGCCTGATCCTCCTTCAGAATTTGATTCTTCGAATAAGAAAGGAAGAGGCGATGAATGCCCCCGTCCGCACCAATGAGATGTCTGAAGCTATATCGCTGCCGATAGAGGGCATGACCTGCGCGTCGTGCGTTGGCCGAGTCGAACGAGCCCTGAAGGCTGTTCCCGGTGTCGAGGCCGCATCGGTCAATCTGGCTATGGAACGCGCGAATGTCACCACCAGATCATATGTTGACAAGGCAATTCTGATCGAGGCGATCGAGAAGGTCGGCTATTCGGTGCCGTCCCAGGCCGCAGGGCCGACCGGCCTCGTAGAGCTGTCGATCCAAGGCATGACATGCGCGTCGTGTGTCGGGCGGGTCGAGCGCGCCTTGAAAGCTGTTTCAGGGGTTACCGAGGCAGTGGTCAATCTGGCCACGGAACGGGCCACGGTGCGCGGCGGCGCCAACACGGCTGAGTTGATCGCCGCCATCGCAGATGCTGGCTACGAAGCCGAGGTAGTGCGCGCAAATGCCGGCCCTGACCACGAGGATGCAAATGCCGAGCAAGCGGAGAGAAAGGAAGCGGAGCGGCGCGAACTGGCCCGTGATTTCACGATGGCTGCGGTGCTTACAGCTCCAGTCTTTCTCATGGAAATGGGATCCCATGTCATCCCAGGCGGTCATGCATTGATCGAATCGACAATCGGCATGCAGTGGAGCTGGTACATCCAGTTCGTGCTGACGACCCTCGTGCTCTTCGTTCCGGGCATTCGCTTCTATGACAAGGGAATTCCAGCCCTCTGGCGGATGGCGCCCGACATGAATTCACTGGTGGCGGTCGGTTCGCTTGCTGCCTACGGCTACTCCCTGGTTGCAACCTTCGCACCGGGCTTCCTCCCGCCTGGAACGATCAACGTTTATTTCGAAGCTGCGGCGGTCATAGTCACTCTCATCCTGCTTGGCCGCTTGCTGGAAGCCCGTGCCAAAGGGCGCACGTCCGAGGCGATCAAGCGGCTGGTCGGCCTTCAGGCAAAGACTGCGCGGGTTCGCAGGGATGGCAAGACGGTCGACTTGCCGATCGGTTCGGTGACTTCTGACGACATCGTTGAGGTTCGCCCCGGCGAACGCATTCCCGTCGATGGTGAAGTGGTCGAAGGTGACAGCTATGTCGATGAGTCGATGATCACCGGAGAACCTGTTCCGGTCTCGAAGGCGATCGGTAGCGTGGTCGTGGGCGGCACTGTCAACCAGAAGGGCGCCTTCGCTTTCCGGGCGACGGCGGTCGGCGGGGATACGGTTCTGTCGCAGATCATCCGTATGGTGGAGGAGGCACAGGGTTCCAAACTTCCCATCCAGGCGCTGGTCGACAAGGTAACCATGTGGTTTGTGCCAGCGGTCTTTGTGGTAGCGGCGTTCACTTTTGCTTCCTGGCTGTATTTCGGGCCGTCGCCCGCCCTCACCTTCGCGCTGGTCAACGCTGTCGCCGTCCTGATCATCGCCTGCCCCTGCGCCATGGGTCTGGCTACGCCGACGTCCATTATGGTCGGCACAGGCCGCGGTGCGGAGCTGGGGGTCCTCTTTCGCAAAGGCGAGGCGCTCCAATTGCTGAAAGACGCCAGTGTGGTCGCCGTGGACAAGACGGGTACGCTAACCGAAGGAAAGCCGGCCTTGACCGATCTGGAACTTGCCGCAGGCTTCGACCGACCCGAGGTTCTGGGTACGGTGGCTGCTGTCGAGGCGAAATCGGAACATCCAATCGCGCGGGCGATCGTGGATGCGGCCGCTGCGGAAGGCGTTCGGATGCCGGCGGTGGCTGACTTTGAATCGGTAACAGGCTTCGGTGTGAAAGCTTTGGTCGAGGGTCGGCGCGTCGAAATCGGCGCTGATCGATACATGGTCGAGCTCGGTCATAACGTTGCGCAGTTTAGCGAGACGGCCGAACGTCTCGGTAACGAGGGCAAGTCGCCGCTCTATGCTGCGATAGAGGGAAAGATCGCGGCGATCATCGCAGTGGCCGACCCGATCAAGGAGACCACGCCCGCCGCAATCAAGGCGTTGCACGATCTTGGGCTGAAGGTTGCGATGATCACCGGGGACAACATGCGCACCGCCAAGGCCATCGCCGCTCAACTCGGGATCGATGACGTGGCGGCGGAGGTGTTGCCGGACGGCAAGGTTGATGCGGTTCGCCGTCTCAAGGAACAATATGGCAAGGTGGCCTTCGTCGGCGACGGAATCAACGACGCCCCGGCCTTGGCGGAGGCGGATGTAGGTCTCGCCATTGGGACGGGCACGGACATAGCAATCGAAGCCGCCGACGTCGTGCTGATGTCGGGCAGCCTGCAAGGCGTGCCCAACGCGATAGCGTTGTCGAAGGCGACCATCGGCAACATTCGACAGAACCTATTCTGGGCATTCGCTTACAATACGGCCCTCATCCCTGTGGCGGCGGGCGCGCTTTTCCCCGGATTCGGTATCCTTCTCTCGCCCGTGTTCGCGGCGGGCGCCATGGCCTTGTCGAGTGTGTTCGTGCTGGGCAATGCCCTGCGGCTTCGTCGCTTTCGGGCTGCTCATTAATAGAGGGTGACGCCGCCTGCCAAGGACGGCGTCCACTACGAAGGGAAATCGCTCATGAACATTGGACAAGCATCCAGAGCATCCAGCGTTTCGGCCAAGATGATCCGCTACTACGAGCAGACCGGCTTGATACCACGGGCAGATCGTACAGGGTCCGGCTATCGGGACTACTCAGATACAGACGTGCATATGCTGCGTTTCATCCGTCGCGCACGCGACCTTGGCTTCTCCGTCGCTGAGATCAACGGACTTCTGGAACTGTGGCGGGACGAGTCGCGCCAGAGTGCGGAGGTCAAGCGGTTGGCCGAGGGTCATATCGCGGAACTTGAGAGAAAGATCCAAGCCTTGCAGGAAATGGCACAAACACTGAAGATGTTGGTCAACGCCTGCCGTGGCGACCATCGCCCTCACTGTCCAATTCTCACGCGCCTGAAGACCGATGAGGAGGACGAGGATGTGTCGATTAGGCCGCGCAAAGGCGCAGTCGCGGGCATTTCCGAATGAGTGCCGCTTTTGGGCGGCACTCGCTTGCGGGTTAATAGAACCGTTGCCTGACGCCGAGGGCGGTGTTGGTCCGTGCAATGGAAAACTCGGCATTCTGTGTCAGGCCAGACAATGCGCGAATGGCGTCGATCGTATCAGGAATAACGATCGCTTGATTGTCCACCATGTAGGCGTAGAAGAGCTCATCCCGCTCGGTGCGCAGCATGTCCTCCCATAGCGCGACTTCATATAGGTTGCCGAACGGCCTATCGAGGTCAGCCATCAGTTCCTTGATCGTGTTGATAGCGGTGAGGCCGTCGGCCGTTCGTACCAGAGCTATCCGGGACGACGTACGGAATGCGTCAAGGACTTCCTCCTTCTCCGCATTTCGCGTGAGCTGCACCGACCAGTAGTGCAGATGTGCAATTGTCTCCGGCACCTTCACGGCCATGGTCACGACATCCAGATCCGGGTCGACTTTCTGGGCATCTGGACCCTGATGGCTAGGTATCTCGGGCTCGGGAACGAGCGTATTCATTATGCCGCCAAGGTGGCTTTCCCAAGGGTCCGTTGCCCGTCTCAGCAAGGTGCCGCGAGCGCGCTTCAGCAGACCTGCCTGCTTCAAAGCGGTCAGCGTTCGGACGATAGACGTGGTGTTGCACGACACGACGCGGGTCGCATTACGTCCGACCGCAGTGGCGAAGGAGCTTTCGGCGACAAAGGAATGGCCTGCGACCGAATGCTTTTCGCCGCCATGGACAATGAACTTGATGCGGCGAGATTTGTAACGCTCGACGTTCGCTGCGGCGACGTGCTTCGGAGTGCAATCGACAACGATGTCGGCTTTGTCAAGGAGATGATCGAGCGTGCCAGAAACCTCAAACCCCGCGTCCTTCAGGCTGAGAACAGCTTCTTCCGAGGCACCGTACAGGGTGACGTCCTTTTGGCTGAGGGTTCGCAAACGCCAGTCGCCGACGACATCGCACACACCTGCGAGTTCCATGTCCTCTTGTCGAAGCACCGCGTCCACGACACGTTTGCCAATAACGCCGAAACCGTTCACCGCGACGCGAACAGAAGTTCTATGTGTCATTTTGCTCTACCTTTTTCGTGATCTAGCGCCGTCGCGTCCTTCAGCAATGGCGGAAGGTGGATAGGCCAGGCCGGCAATTAGGGGCGTGCTTTATCGGCCGGCGGGCCAAAAAAGCGAGGGATGAAGCCGGGGACATCCCGCATGTACCGCTCATATTCGCCGCCATGCTCCGCAATTGCCTGCCGCTCCTCAAAACGAGCGAGGCGCCAGTACATGACGACCAGGAAAGGAAACATTCCCAGGGTCAGCAGTGTGGGCCATTGCAGGAGAAAGCCGAACAGGACGAGCACGAAGCCGGCGTACTGCGGATGACGAATCCAAGCATATGGTCCGCTCGTGGCAAGCATCCGAGTGCGCTGAGCTTCATACAGCACCTTCCAGGCGGCCGAGATGAGAACGAATCCCCCGCCGATGAAGACAAAGCTCGCTATGTGGAACGGTCCGAAATGTGGATTGGAGCGCCAGCCAAAAAGTTCTTCCAGAAGATGCCCGGCATCGTGCGAGAACCAATCGATGCCGGTATAGCGCGACTGCAGCCAGCCCGAGACGAGAAATATCGTCAAGGGAAACCCGTACATCTCGGCGAATAGCGCGACGATGAAGGCGCTAAAGGCCCCGAACGATCGCCAATCGCGGGTCGTCGAGGGGTTGAAGAATGAAAAGGCGAA
>JAIUNP010000301.1 GCA_020161975.1 Pseudomonadota bacterium | reverse complement strand
GCGATGCTGGCTGCAACCGGCCTTCTGTTCGGCTTCGAGGTCTGGCCGCTATTCCTGGACAATACCGGGCCGCTGATTACAGCGATCATGGAAGCGCCCTATCCGCAAACCTATCACTCAAATGCGATGACCGTATTCATCCTGGCCCGCTGGGCCGGACTGGAACTACCGGCATCCTATGTGGTCCAGGCAATTGCGGCACTGGCAACGATCGCCGCCGTCATCTGGATGTGGCGTCCTTCCAACCCGATCGACCATCGCGAACGCGTTGTCATCACCGCGTCGATGGCGATCATCGCAACCCCCTACGGCTATTCATACGACACGGTGCCGATGTGTCTGGCTGTTGCCTGGATCTATGCGACGTCGGCGCGGCCCGCGCTTGTTCCACTTGGTGCTGCGTGGTTGCTGCCACTGATCGTTCATCGCCTCAATGAAGCCGGATTCGCAATCGGCGTCCTGGTTCCGATTTTTGTCAGCGGCTATCTTCTGTGGCGGGCATACGCGACCCAGAAGCGGGTGAGCGTCACAGCAGACCCAGCCCGACCTGATGCGGCCGGGCTCACAGCTTCCTGAGCGCCACTTCCTTGATCCGGTGATCCTCGCCCTTTTTCAGGATCAGGTCAGCACGCGGGCGAGTCGGCAGGATGTTTTCGCGCAAATTCTTCAGATTGATATTGCGCCAGATATCGATCGCGACCGCGCGGGCCGCATCTTCCGACAGTTCCGAGAACCGGTGGAAGAAGGATTCCTTGTCGCGGAATGCCGTCTCGCGCAGCCGCATGAAGCGCGCGATATACCAGCGTTCCAGAATGTCCTCGTCAGCGTCGACATAGATCGCGAAATCAAAGAAATCTGACAGGAACGGCACGATCTTGCCGTCCTTGGGCAATTCGCCGGGCTGCAATACGTTGATGCCTTCGAAGATGAGGATGTCGGGCCGGTCCACCTCGATGAACTCGTCGGGAATGACGTCATAGGTCAAATGCGAATAGACCGGCGCGCGCACATCCATCAGGCCGGATTTCACGGCCGAGAGAAAGCGCAGCAGGCCGCCGACATCATAGGATTCAGGAAAGCCCTTGCGATCCATCAGGTCGCGTTCGCGCAGGACATCGTTCGGGAACAGGAAGCCGTCTGTCGTGACGAGATCAACCTTCGGACCGGACGGCCAGCGGCGCAGCAGTTCCTTCAGGATGCGGGCCGTGGTCGACTTGCCGACCGAAACCGACCCCGCAATGCCGATGATGAAGGGCGTCTTTACCGCGTCCGGCACATTGAGGAAGCGCGCGCGCTGCTTGAACAGCGCCTGCGTCGACTCGGCGTGCGCCGCCAGCAGCCGCGACAGCGCGAGATAGATGCGTCGCACCTCGTCCAGATCGATCGGGTCGTTCAGGGAAGACAGACGGCGAAGCTCGTCTTCGGTCAGGGTCAGCGGCGTGTCGGCACGGAATTCCGACCAGTCCTCGGCGGAAAAGAACCGGTACGGGGAATATTTCTCGCCACGCGTAACCTGATCCAAGAACCGTCCTCCCTATGGGACCAATCTGCCGGACTAGCTTGCCGGACGCTGGGCCTTTTCCGCAAGCCCTGATTGGGATGTTCGCCTTTCGAGCTCGGCCATAACGTCGGCGACCGGAATGCCCGCAATGCCCAGCACGACCAGCCAATGATAGAGAAGGTCGGCACTTTCGGAGACCAGCGCCTTGTCATCGCCCTTGACGGCTGCGATCACGGTCTCGACCGCTTCTTCACCCATCTTCTGGGAGGCTTTTTCAATACCCTTGCGAAACAGGGTTGCCGTCCAGGAATCGGCGGCGCCGGAGCGGCTGCGCTCGGCGACGATCTTTTCCAGGTCCTGCAGCGAAAAATTGCTCATGGGCTGGCGTTTAAGCTGCACTCGGCAATGAGTCCAGACGCATCGCAAGGCCGGCACGCGCCATGTGCTGCTTGGCCTGCGCGATCGAATAGATGCCGAAGTGGAAAATCGATGCTGCCAGCACCGCTGTCGCATGACCTTCGCGGATGCCGTCGACCATATGGTCGAGATTGCCGACACCGCCTGATGCAATGACCGGCGCGCGCACCGCATCTGCGACAGCGCGGGTCAGCGCGATATCGTAACCGGCCTTGGTGCCGTCGCGATCCATCGAGGTGAGCAGGATTTCGCCAGCACCCAGATCGACCACCCTGCGCGCAAAATCCACAGCGTCAATGCCGGTTGCCTGACGGCCGCCATGGGTGAAAATCTCCCAGCGATCAGCTTCGTTGGCGCCAGACACATTTTTCGCGTCGATGGCGACAACAATGCACTGATTGCCGAATTTATCAGCAGCTTCGGCGACAAATTCCGGGTTCTTGACCGCCGCGCTGTTGATTGACACCTTGTCGGCACCGGCCAAGAGCAATTTGCGAATGTCCGAAACCTGACGCACACCGCCGCCGACGGTCAGCGGCATGAAACATTGTTCGGCAGTGCGGGCGACGACGTCGAAAATCGTCTCGCGATTATCGGATGATGCCGTGATATCGAGAAAGACGAGTTCGTCAGCGCCCGCCGCGTCATAGGCCTTCGCAGCCTCAACGGGATCGCCCGCGTCGACCAAGTCGACAAAATTGACGCCTTTCACGACGCGGCCGTCTTTTACATCGAGACAAGGTATGACACGGGATTTCAGGGTCATCGCTATGATTGCATCCTGACTTCAGCGTCTTCAAACATCGCCGCCGGCGGCTTGATCGTGCCGTTCAGCACGGCAAGCGCCTCAACCGGGTCGATGCGGCCATCATAAAGCGCGCGGCCGGAAATCGCGCCTTCAAGCTTGGCGGCATCGGGCATGGTCATGCGCACAATGTCGGCAATCGAGGCAAGGCCGCCTGACGCGATGACTGGAATGGACACGGCGTTGGCAAGTTCAATGGTCGATTCCCAGTTGATGCCGGTCAGCACACCGTCGCGGTCGATGTCGGTGTAGATGATTGCCGCAACGCCTGCGCCTTCAAACTGTTTTGCCAGTTCGATGACGCCGAGTTCGGATGCTTCGGCCCAGCCTTCGACCGCGACCTTGCCGCCCTTGGCGTCTATGCCGACGGCCACCTTGCCGGGAAACAGTCGGCAGGCTTCCTTCACCAGATCAGGATCGCGCACGGCAACCGTGCCGAGGATCACACGCGCCAGCCCACGGTCGAGCCAGTCTTCGATCTGCGGCAGGGTGCGGATGCCGCCGCCCAGCTGCACCGGGTTTTTCGTCGCCTTCAGGATCGCGCCGACGGCCGCCGTGTTGACGCTTGCACCCTTGAAGGCACCGTTCAGGTCAACGACGTGCAGCCAGGAAAAGCCCTGCTCCTCGAAGGATTTCGCCTGCGCGCTCGGATCCTGATTGTAGACTGTGGCGGTGGCCATATCGCCCAGCTTCAGGCGCACACATTCGCCATCCTTAAGGTCGATGGCTGGAAACAGGATCATGCGTCAGACGCCTTCCACAATGGCAAAATGAGCGGTCGCGAACTTTTTGCGCAACGCCAGCGCGGCCTGATATTCGGGCGAATGGAAGCAGTCGAGCGCCTGTTGGTAGCTGTCGAACTCGATCACGACCAGCCTCGTCGCCGCTGGACCTTCCAGAACCTGACCCTCACCGCCACGCACGACAAAGCGCGCGCCATATTTGTCAAAGGCCGCCTTGTTGGCCGCGATATATTGCGGATAGCTGTCCGGGTCGGTGATGTCGACCATGGCCATCCAGTAGCCTTTCTTCATGATCCGTCCTCTTTTGTAGGCGTCAGACGCCGATCAGGGTTTCCAGCGCAGGAAATTGCCAATCAGCGCCAGGCCGAGCGCCTGGCTCTTCTCGGGGTGAAACTGCGTGCCCGCCATATTGTCGCACGCAACCGCCGCTGTCACCGGCCCGCCATAGTCGGTTGTCGCCAGCACTTGCTCGGGTTTGGTTGCGGCCAGATGGTAGGAATGCACGAAATAGGCATGCAGGCCGTCTGCGCCAAGTTTGATGCCGTCAAACAGGGGATGCGGCCGGGAAAGCGAAATCGTGTTCCAGCCGATCTGCGGAATTTTCAGCGACGGATCGGCCGGCGCGATCTCCTTAACGTCGCCGGAAATCCAGCCGAAGCCGTTCGTGACCGTCTTCTCCAGCCCGCGTTCCGACATCAGTTGCATGCCGACGCAGATGCCGAGAAACGGGCGGCCCCTGCCGATCGCGACTTCCTCGATCGCCTCGATCATCCCCTCGACCGCATCCAGCCCGGCGCGGCAATCCGCATAGGCGCCGACTCCCGGCAGGACGATGCGGTCGGCGGTGCGGACACGCGCCGCATCGGCGGTCAGGTCGATCTCGGCATCGATGCCGTTTTCGCGCGCGGCGCGCTCGAACGCTTTTGTGGCCGAGCGGAGGTTTCCTGAGCCATAGTCGATGATGGCGACGCGCATGATCAGTGCCGGGTCGGATAGGCGAGCATGCCGAGCGCGGGCTGGATGGCTGCTGCACGGGCAGCGAAGGGATCGGGAGTCGGCGCGGGGGCAGCGTCCTTCGGCGCCGATTCGCCTCCCTCCTCGCGCGCGATGGCATAGCGCATCTCCGCCTCGGCGATGTCGGATGCCTCGACGGCGCCCCATTCGCGCCAGTCGCGGCGGCGAAGCTTCGCAATGCGCCAGTTCTGCGCCTCGAGTCCGATAAAGACCGAAAGCAGAAGCGACAGCGCCGAGCCGGCGGGGCCAAGGCCCGCAGCGGCCGTGACACCCCCGATCGCCATTGCGGCCACGAGATAGAGCGCGGCTTCCAGCCACAGCCTGTGCCAGGCGAGCCAGAGCGGCGCAAACAGGAAGGCGAGCGGCGTGAAGCCGTCCTTGATGAAACGGGCGCCTTCCTCGGCCGCGGCGC
>JAIUNP010000300.1 GCA_020161975.1 Pseudomonadota bacterium | reverse complement strand
GATGAAGGGCGCGGACAAGGATGAGGCGATGCGCCGTTTCGCCGCCGGCGAAACCAGCCTGCTGGTCGCCACCACGGTGATCGAGGTCGGCGTTGACGTGCCGGAAGCAACCGTGATGGTCATCGAGCACGCAGAGCGTTTCGGTTTGGCGCAACTGCACCAGTTGCGCGGGCGTGTGGGACGCGGCGCGGGGCGTTCGGTCTGTCTGCTGCTCTACAAGGGCCCATTGGGCGAAACCGCAGGCGCACGGCTGAAGATCATGCGCGAGACGGAGGACGGCTTCCGCATCGCCGAAGAGGACCTGCGCCTGCGCGGTGAAGGCGACGTGCTCGGCACGCGCCAGTCGGGCAGCCCGGGCTTCCGCATTGCGCGGCTGGAGCGGCACGGCAAACTGTTACGCATGGCGCGGCAGGATGCTGAACTCGCGCTGACCGTCGATCCGGATCTCACCTCCCCGCGCGGCGAAGCGCTGCGGCTGCTACTTTTTCTCTTTGAGCGCGACGACGCCGTGCGGCTGTTCCGCGCGGGATGACGAACAGGAACAATTGCATGTCAGGTAGCCCTTTTGCCAACACCCCCGAGCCGCCCTATTACGCGGTCATCTTCACCACCCGCCGCACCGAGGGGGACACCGGCTATGCCGTCATGGCCGAGGCGATGGACCGGCTGGCCGCGACCATGACCGGCTATCTCGGCGTTGAATCCGCGCGCGGGACTGACGGGGTTGGCATCACCGTCAGCTACTGGGAGAGCGAGGCGGCCATCGACAACTGGAAGCGCAATGCCGAGCATGTGCTCGCGCGGGATATGGGCCGCGCGGATTGGTACGCTCATTACGAGTTGAGGGTGGCCAGGGTCGAGCGCGCCTATCGCTGGACGAAGCCATAGGCTCTGGCGAACATGCTTTTACTGGCAGGTCGTGGGCCGGTCGTCAGTCTGCCTTCGCCAGTTCGGCAATCTTCGCCTGCTGCTCTTCCTCCTTCAGCAGGCCGAGGGAGAGCACGATCTTGAAAGCGTCATCGACCGAGGTGTGCAGTTCCACCACGCGGGATTTCAGCACGTAGAAAAAGAAGCCGGTGGTCGGGTTCGGCGCGCAAGGCAGAAAAACGCTGATGTAAGCGTCGCTGCCGGGCAACTTGGAATCGATGTCGCCCGACGGTGGCGACGACAGGAACACAATGGACCACAGCCCCGGCCCCGGATATTCGATCAGCCCCACCTTGCGGAATGACGTGCCGGATTGTGAAAAGATCGTCTCGAAAATCTGCTTGGCGCTTTTGTAAAGGCCGCGGACGATCGGCATCCGGTTGACGAGGCTCTCGCCAAAATCCAGCAGGGTCTTGCCAACGAGATTTGCGGTGAGAAAGCCCAGCACCGTCAGCGAAACCAGCAGGACGACCAGCCCGAAACCCGGAACGTAGAATGGCAGATAGCGCTCTGGGTAGAACGCGGAAGGGACGAACGGCTTCACCCAGCCGTCGATCAGGTTGATGAACCACCAGCTGATATAGGCGGTCACTGCGAGCGGACCGGCGATCACCAGCCCTGTCAGGAAATAGCTGCGCAAATGCGACCCGCGCGCCGGTTTGGCGGGGCCAATCATCGGAGGGGGTAAGGGAGGCTGGACCATGCCCCGGCTCTTAGATGAGTTTGGCGCCAGAGGGAACCGCTACTATGCCATAATGCCAATATGCCGCTCTTGCCCTCATTCCACAGTCACGGATTTTGCAAGATTGCGCGGCTGATCCACATCCTTGCCCATCACCATCGCGGTGTAATACGCGAGAAGCTGGATCGGTGCGGAATAGACAATCGCCGAGAAAGTCGGCGCCATATCTGGCATGACGATGGATTGCGCATTGTGGATGCCGGCTTCGTGCGCGATGCCCGCCGGGCCGATCATCAGGAGCTGGCCGCCGCGGGCCGCCACTTCCTGCACGTTCGAGACAGTCTTTTCGAACCAGTGGTCGCGCGGGGCGATCACGATGACCGGAAGCGTCTCCTCGATCAGGGCGATGGGGCCGTGCTTGAGTTCGCCGGCGGCATACCCCTCGGCGTGGATGTAGCTGATCTCCTTCAGCTTCAACGCGCCTTCCAGCGCCAGCGGATAGGAAGTGCCGCGTCCGAGATACAGCACGTCCTTGGCCTTCGAGAGTTCCTTGGCGATGCCCTCGATGTCGTGCTCGTGCTTCAGCGCCTCAGCCACGAGGCCCGGCACATGCATGAGTTCGGAAACCAGTGCCTGTTCCTGTTCGGCGGAGATCGTTCCGCGCGCCACACCCGCCGCGATTGCCAGCGCCGCCAGCACCGAAAGCTGGCAGGTGAACGCCTTGGTGGAAGCGACGCCGATTTCCGGCCCCGCCAGCGTCAGCGCCACGACATCGCTCTCGCGCGCGATGGTGGATGTGGGCACGTTGACGACCGACAGGATCTTCTGGCCGCAATCCTTCGCATAGCGCAGGGAGGCGAGCGTGTCTGCGGTTTCGCCCGATTGCGAAATGACCATGGTCAGGTCGCCCGCATCGAGCGGCATCTCGCGATAGCGAAACTCCGAAGCGACATCGATCTCGACCGGCAGACGGGCCAGCCGCTCGAACCAGTATTTGGCAGTCAGTCCGGCAAGGAAAGCCGTTCCGCAGGCAGAAATCGACAGTTTGCGGATGGCTTTGAAATCGAACGGCAGATCGAATGGCAAACTCACCTTGCCGGCGCTCATGTCGAGATAATGCGCGAGCGTGCGACCGATCACCTCAGGCTGCTCGTGGATTTCCTTGGCCATGAAATGGCGGTGGTTGCCCTTGTCCACCAGAAACGCACCCGCCTGCGTCTTCTGCCGCTGGCGCACAACCTCACGGTCGTTCTCGTCATAGAAGGTGGCACCCGTGCGCGTCATCACGACCCAATCGCCATCTTCAAGATAGGCGATGGTGTCGGTGAAAGGCGCAAGCGCCAGTGCGTCCGAGCCAAGATACATCTCGCCCTCGCCATAGCCGATGGCGAGCGGTGCGCCACGGCGGGCGCCGATGAGCAGGTTCTCTTCACCCTCGAAGATGAAGCCGAGCGCAAACGCTCCATGCAGACACTTCAGCGCAGCCGCCACCGCATCACGCGGCGCCAGCCCACGACGCATTTCACGCGTGACCAGATGGGCCACAACCTCCGTATCGGTATCGGACTGGAAATTGACGCCCTGCCCCATCAATTCCTCGCGCAGGGAACGGAAGTTCTCGATGATTCCGTTATGCACCACGGCAACGCGATCGGTGGCGTGCGGATGGGCGTTGTACTCACTCGGGCGGCCGTGAGTAGCCCAGCGGGTATGGCCGATGCCGATATGGCCCTGCAACGGCTCTTCGGCCAGCCGGGCTTGCAGGTTCCGAAGCTTGCCCTCCGCCCGCCGACGCGTGAGGTGCCCGCCTTCAAGCGTGGCGATGCCCGCTGAATCATAGCCTCGATACTCAAGGCGCTTCAGCGAATCCACAACCTGAGAGGCCACGGGGCCGTTGCCAAGAATACCGACAATGCCGCACATGCCGTTCATCTCCAATTCGATCAGGGGCGCAGGAGCCCGTAGGGTCCGCCAAGCTGCAAGCCTTGTGCCGGTTTCGCGCACAAGGCTCAAGTCACGTTGCGAAACAAGCGTAAGAAAGCGACAAAGCGCTTTTTCTTCAACACGTTGGAGAAAATTCAGGAGCGCTTTCCGCGCCGGAAGGGCTGGGTCAACATCCGGTCAAGCCGCGACTCAGCCTCATCGCGGAACACAGAAAGCCCGATGGTCATGCGCTGATAACCGGCGCGTGGTCCATCCTGATACGTCCCGAACAGCCGGTCCCACCAGGGCAGGTTGAAGCCGAAGTTGCTGTCCGTCTCGATGGGCACCTCAGAATGATGGACACGGTGCATGTCAGGCGTCACCACGAACAGACGTAACAGCCGGTCCAAAGTCGGCGGCAGGGTGATGTTGGCGTGGTTGAACATCGCGGTCGCATTCAAAAGCACCTCGAATGCGACGACCGCAACCGCAGGAATGCCGAGCGCAACCACAGCTCCTACCTTGATCAGCATCGAAAGCAGGATCTCAACGGGGTGGAAACGCAGACCCGTCGTCACATCCAGCACGGTGTCGGCATGGTGCAGCCGATGCAGCCGCCAGAGTACCGGAACGCGATGAAACGCAACGTGCTGCGCATAGATGACAAGATCCAGCAACACAATGCCGAGCGGCACCGCCAGCCAGCCGGGAACGCCGAGCAGCGGAAAAAGCCCCCAACCCTGCACCTCTGCCAGCAGGGCAACGCCGGCTGCCGTCAACGGAAAAACCAGCCGAACCAGAATGGAATCCAGCGCCACAAGCGCAAGGTTCGACGGCCAGCGCTGGCTGCGCCGTTGCGCCTCCCGCCACGGCGCAGCCAGTTCCCACAGCATCAGCACGGCGAGGACGCCGGCAAAAACACCAAGCCGAATCAGACTTTCCGCGCCCATCTCAGCCCGGACGCTTGGGAATGTTCAACGCCCGCTCAACCGCCGGACGGGCCAGCCCCGCTGCCAACCAGCGCGGCACATGCGTCAGGCTCGCGTAATTGACCAATATGCCGGCATCGTAGAAGCCAATGAGATTGCGCACCCAGCCGAGCATCGACATGTCGGCGATGGTGTATTCCTCCCCCATGATCCAGCTGCGGGTGGCAAGGCGCTGTTCCAGAACGCCGAGCAGGCGGGTTGATTCCTGGGCGTAGCGGTCGAGCGGGCGCTTGTCTGCGATCTCCTTGCCGGCAAATTTGTGGAAGAAGCCAAGCTGACCGAACATCGGCCCGATCGCCGCCATCTGGAACATGAGCCACTGGATCGTCTCGATGCGCCGGGCGGGGTCTTCAGGCAGGAACCGGCCCGCC
>JAIUNP010000299.1 GCA_020161975.1 Pseudomonadota bacterium | reverse complement strand
AAGGCCATTCCCGGCGTCACATTCATCGTCGACCACTGCGGCGGACCGATTGGCGTCGGCCCCTATGCCGGCAAACGCGATGCGGTCTTTGTGGAGTGGGAGCGCTCTGTGCGGGCCCTCGCCAAGGTGCCGAATATCATGATGAAGATCGGCGGTCTCGGCATGAGGGTGTGCGGATACGCCTTTCATGATCGCCAAAGCCCGCCAGGCTCCGAGGACCTAGCGCGCGCTTGGCGACCGACGTTCGACACCCTGCTGGACGCCTTCGGGCCGGACCGCTGCATGTTCGAGAGCAACTTTCCTGTCGACAAGGGCATGTTCAGCTACCGGACGTTCTGGAACGCCTGCAAGCGGCTCAGTGCGGGCCTTGCACCAGGCGAGCGAGCGTCTCTGTTCAGTCGCACTGCTGCGCGTGTCTATGGCCTGAATCCAGAGGAGTTAGCGCTTTGAGCTTTTTTGCCCCACCAACCGAGATTGCCACACGGGTCTTCACCCGCATTCCGGACACATACAGCAAGCTAAGGCGCAGCACATGGGCAGATGCCAATCGCGGTGGCCAGGCTATCGGCTCGTTTCTGGAGGGGCCATCATTTGACAGGAACGGCAACCTCTACGTCTGCGATATTCCCTTCGGACGCGTCTTCCGCATTTCGCCGAGCGGCGGCTGGGCGCTGATCGCCGAATATGACGGCTGGCCAAACGGGCTGAAAATTCATCGCGACGGGCGGATTTTCATCACGGATTACAAGCGCGGCATTGTCACTCTCGACCCCGAGACAGGGATTGTGACGCCGGTGCTCGAAAATGTCGGCTCGGAAGCTTTCAAGGGCGTCAACGATCTGATCTTTGCGCCCAACGGCGATCTCTATTTCACCGATCAAGGGCAGACTGGCCTTCAGGATGCAACCGGTCGCGTTTACCGCTACGGCGTGGATGGCCGGCTGACCTGCCTCATCAACACCGTGCCGAGCCCGAATGGGATCGCGTTTAATGACGATGCCTCAAGCCTGTTCATCGCGGTGACGCGGGCGCAGGCGATATGGCGCATTCCGCTAAGCAGCAGCGGAATAGTCGGCAAGGTTGGCGTGTTCGCCCATCTCCATGGCGGCATGGGCGGCCCAGATGGCCTCGCGATGGATGCGGAGGGATGCCTGTGTGTTGCCCATACCGGCTTCGGGTCCATCTGGCGATTGTCGCCGGTCGCCGAACCGCTGCACCGCATTCGATCCTGCGCCGGAATTTCGACAACCAATCTTGCCTTCGCTCCGGGGAGCGATCAGAAACTCTACATTACGGAATCACAGACCGGCAGCGTTCTGATCGCAGATATGCCGGCTGGAGGACTGACCCTGTATTCGCATCAATGACGAGGCCGATATGCCCCCAAGAGAAAAAGCCCGTCCTTCGGTTTCCGGCGTCGCAGCTGTGGACCGCGCCTTTGCCATTCTCGCAGCATTCCGGCGTGGCGATCGCTCACTGGAACTGACGGAACTTGCCGCGCGTACCGGTCTGGTGAAAAGCACGATCATGCGGCTGGCCGTATCGCTGGAGAATTTGGGTCTGCTGGCCCGTCAGCCGGACGGCGCCTATCGCCTTGGTCACGAAACGCTTCGGCTCGGCTCCGTCTATCAGAGTTCGCTGGACCTTGAAGACCATGTGATGCCCGTACTTGAAAAGCTGGTTGAAGCTACCGAGGAAAGCGCCTCCTTTTATGTCCGGCGCGGCAACCAGCGCCTATGCCTGTTCCGTGTCGACAGCCCTCACCGGCTGCGACTTGTGGTGCTCGCAGGCGAGATGCGTCCTATGGACCAATCGGCTATTGCGCAGGTGCTGCGCGGCTTTGGCACAACAAGTACTGTGGATCCCGAAGGAAGAATGCCGCCGCTCTATACATCCGGCGCAACGGACCCGCATACCGCCGCTATGGCAATGCCCGTATTTGGCGCGGATCGTAGACAGGTCGGTGCGCTCGCGCTGTCCGGGCCGGTCGCCCGCCTGACGAATGAGCGGTTTGCCGAGATCGCGCCTGTTCTGCAACGTATGGCTGCCGAACTGAGCCGGAGCATCGGGTGCTCTGAAGTAAGCCCGGCCTAAATCACTCTCGCCCCTTTACGTACCGACCATCTGCCCTGGCAGGGAACATTCTGTTGCTTCAGTTAAAAAATGAAACGCCGTTGCAAAACATATTGCAACGGCGTTTCATTTTATGTACACCCTTCCGACAACAGAGCGCCCCGACCTTAACGAAGGTCAATCGAGCGAGGATGGATGGGATGGACAGACGCGTTTTTGGGATGGGACTGGCTGCGACTGCGTTAAGCGCCTCGCACACTGCGCACGCACAATCGGATTGGCCGACAAAGCCGATCCGGGTTATCGTGCCGTACTCTGCGGGTGGGGCGGCGGACGGGCTGGCGCGGCTTTATTTCGGGCGGGTTTCAGAACGCCTTGGCCAGCCGGTCATCATTGAGAACAAGGGCGGCGGCGGTGGCACCATCGGCGCGCTGGCTGCGGCCAAAGCCGACCCGGACGGCTCGACTTTCCTTTACGATGCGACCGCCTTTTCGGTGAACCCAAGCCTCCTGCCCTCGCTGCCATACGATCCTGCCAAAGACTTCCAGCCGGTTTTTCTGGCTGCGCGCCTGCCGAACCTGCTGGTTGTTCACCCTTCGGTCAACGCTGCCAGCGTGGCTGATGTGATATCCGAAGCACGCCGGCAGGGCAGCCTCGACTGGGGTTCGGCCGGCAATGGCTCGGTGCAGCACCTGTCGCTCGAATTGTTCCGGTCGCTCGCTGACATCAAGATCAACCACATTCCCTATAAGGGCGGCGCGCCTGCGCTGAGCGACCTGATCGGTGGGCACCTGAAATTTCTGTTCTCCAACACTGCGGCAGCAACCCCGCATGTGCAGGCCGGCCGGATCAAGGCGATTGCCCACACCGGCGTCGACCGGCTCGCGGCATTCCCGGAACTGCCGGCGGTATCCGATACGCTGCCGGGCTGCGTTGCCTATGAATGGAATGGCATATTCGCGCCGGCGCGCACGCCTGCACCGATCATCGAACGCCTGAACGCGGTTCTGAATGATGTGCAGGCGGAACCTGCCATTGCCAAACGTCTCGCCGATCTCAGCGTTCTGACGCAGAAGAACACGCCTGCCGACTTTGCTGCCTTCGTTGCCGCCGAGACGGTGAAATGGGGCAAAGTGGTTCGCGACGCGAACATCAAACCCGAGTGATGCCGATGCGGGCGGGCGGTTCAGACGTAGAGGCGCTCGTGGGTGGCAGCGGATCGGGCGTGGGTTTCAACATGCCCGCCGAAGCAATCGACTGTCATATGCACATCTATGACAGTCGCGTGCCGTTCTGCGCTGGCGCGAGCCTTCCCCATCCCGATGCGTCGGTTGCGGATTATCAGAACTTGCAGCGGCGACTTGGCTTGACTCGCGCCGTTGTCGTGGCGCCCTCAGCCTATGGTGCCGATAACAGCGTGACGCTCGATGCGCTCCTCGAGATGGGGGCTAGCGCCAGGGGCGTCGCGATCATTTCGTCCGAGATCACCGACGCTGAACTGGACCGGCTCGAGGCCGGCGGAATGTGTGGCGCGCGCTTCAATTTCAACCTGACGCCAACCCCGTCGATGTCGGAGCTGTCGCGGTTGGCGCCACGCCTTGCGGAGCGTGGATGGCTGATACAGATCGGCATGCGCGCGCCGCGTCTGGCAGCCGAAGCGGCGGTGCTCAAATCCCTGCCGGGAAAGCTCGTACTCGAACACTGCGCCGGTATTCCAGCTTCAGCCGATTTCCGGGGCGACCCCGCATATCCGATCGTGATGGACCTGCTGGAGGGCGGCAGGGGGTGGATCAAGCTCTCCGGTCCCTATCTTCGCGAGCCTTCCGGCGCACCGGTCTATCCGCTGCTGGGGCCCTTTATCCGCCATCTTGTGGAGCGCGCGCCGGAACGTCTGGTCTGGGGCAGCGACTGGCCGCACCCGACTGAACGGATCAAGCCGGACGACATGGCCTTGCTGCGCCTGATGGCGGACTGGGCCGCTGACGCGTCGGTCCGGAACCGCATTCTGGTTGATAACCCGGCACACCTCTACGGCTTCGCGCCGATGGCTCAATCCTCGACCTCTGAAAGGACCATGACATGCTGATCTCGCGCAGAACTGCCATTCTCTCGAGCCTCGCCGCTGCGACGGGGCTGGTTCCGGTCGCGGCGCAACAGACCTGGCCGACCGGCAAGAACATCACTTACGTCGTGCCCTATCCGCCGGGCGGCACGACCGATGTTCTCGCTCGGCTCATCGTGCAGAAGCTGGCACCAGCACTTGGCGCCACCATCATTGTCGAGAACAAGCCCGGAGCGACCGGCGCCATCGGCGGCGATTTCGTCGCCAAATCGGCACCGGATGGCTTTACCATCCTTGGAACCTCAATCGGGCCGATGGCAATCCTGCCCGGCCTGAACCCCACCCTGCCGTATGATCCGATCGCCTCCTTCGAACCGGTGGTCATGATCGGCACCATTCCCAGCGTGCTGATCGTGGCCGGCGACAGCCCCTACAAATCCGTCGCCGATCTGGTCGCCGCCGCCAAGGCAAACCCCGGCAAGCTGTCCTTCGCATCGGGCGGCAACGGCACCATCCTGCACATGTCCGGCGAACTTCTGAAGCTCGCGACAGGCGCGGATATCACGCACGTTCCCTACAAGGGCGATACCCCGGCCATTCAGGACGTTATCGGCGGTCACGCCACGCTGATGTTCGCACCGGTCACGCCCATCCTCCCGCACATCAAGTCTGGCCGGCTCCGGGCGCTGGCGGTCGCGACGAACAAGCGTATCGCCGAATTGCCGGACACCCCGACCCTGGCCGAGGCCGGCATCAAGGACGCCGAGGCCGAGCAGTGGCAGGCGATTTT
>JAIUNP010000298.1 GCA_020161975.1 Pseudomonadota bacterium | reverse complement strand
TCGGCGCTGGCCAACGTGAAGAAGGAAGGGATGCAGGTCAACGAACTCAACGCCGACCAGCAGAAGCGCCTGCGCGAAGCGGTCAAGCCGGTCTATGAGCGCACCAGCGCCACCGTCGGCAAGGAGACCGTGGATCGCATCCAGGCTGAACTCGCCAAGATCCGCGGCTGATCCGCAGCTGATCAGCTCCTGAAACCCGCAGGGTCGGCGCTGCCGGCCCTGCACAAAATCTCCGAACTTTGCCGAGGCCAACATGAAAATCACCGCACTCGAAACCATCCGCCTTGAGGAGTTCGGCAACATCATCTTCGTGCGCCTGCACACGGATGAAGGGCTTGTCGGCCTTGGTGAAACCTTCATGGGCCCGCGCTCGGTGGAAGCATATCTGCACGAGACGGTCGCACCGAAAATTCTCGGCGCCGACCCGCTGCAGATCGAGGCGATCAATGCGCTGATTGCCAACAACTACCTCGGCTGGCGCTCCGCCGGCGCCGAGACGCGCGGCAATTCGGCCATCGACATCGCGCTTTGGGACATTTTTGGCAAGGCTTTCAAGCGGCCCATCTGCGACATGCTGGGCGGCCGCTCGCGCGATTCGATCCGCACCTACAACACCTGCGCAGGTTACAAGTACATCCGCGATTCCCGCTCGCAGAAGGTGGCAAACTGGCATCTCGGCGAACAGGGCGGCCCCTACGAGGACCTTGAGGGCTTCCTGCACCGCGCCGACGAGGTGGCCGATTCCCTGCTCGAACAGGGCATCACCGGCATGAAGATCTGGCCGTTCGACATCGCCGCCGAACGCACCAACGGCTGGGACATCTCGCCGCAGGAACTCAATACGGCGCTGGAACCCTTCCGCAAGATCCGCAAGGCCGTGGGCGACAAGATGGACATCATGGTCGAGTTCCACTCGCTGTGGAGTCTGCCGATGGCCAAGAAACTGGCCGAGCGACTGGCCGAATTCAACACCTACTGGCACGAGGATCCGTTCCGCCTCGACAATGTGAACGACCTCAAGGAATACGCCCGCCACTCGAAAGCCTGGGTCTGCGCTTCGGAAACGCTCTCCTTCACCCACGCCTTCCGTGATTATCTCGAAAGCGGCGCCGCCGGCGTGGTGATGCTCGATCTGTCCTGGTGTGGTGGCCTGTCGGAAGCGCGCAAGATTGCGGGCATGGCGGAAGCATGGCACACGCCCGTCGCCCCGCATGATTGCACCGGGCCGGTCGTCTACATGGCCTCCTGCCACTTCTCGCTGCACGCCCGCAACGCGCTCATCCAGGAAAGCGTGCGCGCCTTCTATACGGGTTGGTACAAGGAACTCGTCACCGCCCTGCCGGTGGTGAACAAGGGTTCGGTCAGTGTCGATTTCGCCGCGCCCGGCCTCGGCCTCGAACTCCTGCCCGACCTCGAAAAGCGCAAGGACGCGGTTCAGGTCTTCTCGCGGCTGTAGCGGTCCGCCACCCACGCGCGGCAAAACAATCCGACCGCCCGTTCGGAACGGGCTTGATGCGTCGAATTTTCCGGCAAACACCCTCGCCAGCCGTGGCGGATCACGCTACTCCTTTAGTTTAAGGCCGTGGCCGGAAACAAGAAAGAACAGGATAAGACCATGCATCGCGAACGCCGCGCAAAGATCGTTGCCACCGTCGGACCGGCGAGTTCGTCGCCCGAAATGCTGAAGGCGCTTTTTCTGGCTGGCGTCGATACTTTCCGGCTCAATTTCAGCCATGGCACCCATGACGATCATGCCAAGGTCCATGCCGAGATCCGCGCGCTGGAGCGGGCGGTTAACCGCCCCATCGGCATCCTTCAGGATTTGCAGGGCCCAAAGATCCGCGTCGGCACGATCAAGGATGGCAAGATCGAGGTGAAGAAGGGCGACAAGCTGCGCTTCGTCCTTGAAGGCAAGGACGGCGATGCCTCGGCAATTCCCCTGCCCCATCCCGAAATTTTCGCCGCCGTCGACCCGGGGCACGAACTTCTGATTGACGATGGCCGCGTGCGTGTGCGCGTCACCAATCCCGGCAATACGGAAATGGATGCGGTCGTCATCACCGGCGGAATCATTTCGAACCGCAAGGGCGTGAACCTGCCCGGCACGGTTCTGTCGATGTCGCCTCTGACGAAAAAGGACCGCGCCGACCTCGCCTTCGGGCTGGAACTGGGGGTCGACTGGGTGGCACTGTCTTTCGTGCAGAAAGCCTCCGATATGATCGAGGCCCGCGCGCTGGTGGGTGACCGCGCGGGGCTGATGGCCAAGATCGAGAAGCCCTCGGCGCTGAATGAAATCGAGGACATCCTGCGCCTGTCCGATGCGATCATGGTTGCGCGCGGCGATCTCGGCGTTGAAATTCCGCATGAGGATGTGCCCGGTCGCCAGAAGGAACTGGTCCGCGCCTGCCGCCGCGCTGCAAAGCCCGTGGTGGTTGCCACACAGATGCTCGATTCGATGGTCGCTGCCCCGGCGCCGACGCGCGCGGAGGCTTCGGACGTTGCCACCGCCATTTATGACGGCGCCGATGCCGTGATGCTTTCAGCAGAGTCGGCAAGCGGGCAATACCCGCTTGAAACCGTCGAGATGATGAACCGCATCATCACCTCCACCGAACAGCACAAGCTCTATCATTCGCTGATCAGCGCCGCCCCGCTCGATGAGGATCATTCATCGGCCCATGCGGTGGCCGCAGCGGCGGGTGATCTTGCCCGGGCCATCGAGGCGAGCGCCATCGTCGGCTTCACATCCAGCGGCACGACCCCCGCCCGCATCGCCCGCAAACGCCCGGAGGTCGCCATTCTGGCGGTTACGCCGAGCCGCGCCATCGCCCGCCGCATGGCACTGTTCTGGGGTGCGCACAGCGTGGTTTCGGAGCATGTGCATTCCTATGAGCAGATGGTGGAAACCGCGACCATCATCGCCCGCCGCGAGGAATTCGCCGATCTCGGCGATCACATCGTCATCGTCGCCGGCGTGCCCTTCGGCCAGACCGGCACCACGAACAACCTGCGCGTCGTCAGGATTTGACGGCGCACCTTCGCGCCGCCGCCAGCCGCACCGTCATCACCATTCCGGAACCGGGGTTCAGCCCCGGAAGTCCGCAAGATACCGCTCGACCAGCCGCGCCCACATGGCGGCGCCGGCCGTCAGGCTTGCATCGGCAAAATCATAGGTCGCGCTGTGCAGGATGGCGGAATTCTCGCCATTGCCCAGCCGCAGAAAGCTGCCCGGCTTGTGCTCGAGGAAATAGGCGAAATCCTCGCTGCCGGGAATGAGCGGACAGGTGCTCACGTTTTCGCTCCCCACCAGTTCCTTGAGAACGGTAGTGGCAAAGGCCGTCTCCGCTTCACTGTTCAGAACAACCGGGTAGCCGTGATCGATCTCGATCTCGACCGTCGCGCGATGGGCTGCCGCGACCGAAGTCGCAACCTCCCTGATGCGCTTTTCGAGCAGCGCGCGGGTTTTCGGCTGGAAGGAACGGACGCTGAGCCCCAGTTCCGCCGTCTCGGGAATCACATTGACCGCCGTGCCACCGTGAATGGTGCCGACAGTGACAACCGCCGTGTCGGTGGGATCCACCGAGCGCGCCACCACCGTTTGCAACGACATCACGATGTTGGCGGCGACCACGATCGGGTCCACGGTCAGATGCGGACGCGAGGCATGGCCGCCCTTGCCGATGATGCGAATGGTGATGGTATCGCTCGCCGCCATAATCGGGCCGGAGCGCGTGAGAAACGTGCCGGCAGGCGCGCCGGGATGGTTGTGCAGCCCGAAAATGGCATCGCAGGGAAAACGCTCGAACAGCCCGTCGGCGATCATCGCCTGGGCGCCGCTGTTCTTGCCTGCCTCTTCTGCCGGCTGGAAGATCAACACCACTGTGCCCGTAAACCGCCGTGTGCGGGCAAGATATTCGGCCGCGCCAAGCAGCACGGTGGTGTGCCCATCATGGCCGCAGGCATGCATCGCGCCCGGGGACGTGCTGGCATAGGAAAGCCCCGTCGCCTCCATGATCGGCAACGCATCCATATCGGCGCGGATGGCGACGGAACGCCCGCCCTCGCCCTGCTTCAGCACCCCGACGACGCCGTTGCCGCCGACATTGCGCGTCACCTCATAACCCCAGCCTTCCAGCTTGCCGGCGACGAACGCGGCGGTCTCGCTCTCCTTGAAGGAGAGTTCGGGATGGGCATGAAGATGCTGGCGAACGGCGGCGAGTTCCGCCGCTTTCGGCTCGAAATCGCGGAGGGTGGCAAATTCGTTCGCGCGCATGGCTCTGGTTCCTGAAATGGTGCGATCAGACGAAACGGCTGAGGAAGCTGCGGGTGCGGGGGTGCTGTGGATTGACCAGCACGTCCTCGGGCAGTCCCTCTTCCACGATGACACCGCCGTCCATGAAAACCACGCGGTCCGCTGCCTCGCGGGCAAAGCTGATTTCGTGCGTGACGACAATCATGGTCAGACCCTGGCGGGCCAGATCGCGCATGGTGGCCAGCACCTCGCCCACGAGTTCGGGATCGAGCGCTGACGTCGGCTCGTCGAACAGCATGAGCGTGGGCCGGATGGCAAGCGCGCGGGCAATCGCCACGCGCTGTTGCTGCCCGCCGGAGAGTTGGCGCGGATAGGAGTCTTCCTTGTCCGCAAGTCCCACCCGGGCGAGCAGTTCGCGCCCGAACCGCTTTGCCTCATCCGGGTTCTGATGATGCACCCCGATTGGCGCCTCGATCACATTCTCCAGCGCGGTCATGTGGCGGTAAAGGTTGAACTGTTGGAAAACCATGCCGATCTTGCGGCGCTGCACGGCAATCTGCCGCTCGCTGAGGCGGTTAAGGCGCCCGCCCTCCAGACGGAAGCCGATCTGCTCGCCATCGACCTCGATGGAGCCCTGATCAATCGATTCAAGATGGTTGACGCAGCGCAGGAAGGTCG
>JAIUNP010000297.1 GCA_020161975.1 Pseudomonadota bacterium | reverse complement strand
TGATGGTCGCGATCACCGTGTTCCAGGCCGGGGACGGAACGCACGGGGCGATGCCGTCGGATGAATACGATGGCGACGAGGCGCTCGTCGCCCTGGAAATCGACCCCTGGCAGTGAGGCGCGAAAGCGCCTCACCCCTTCCGGGTCGCGCTCACCAGCGCGCCCGTCCGGGGAAACGGCGCCGAACCGAAGGGTCCGGCAAGGGAGAGGTCGAGGGGGGAGCGGGCAGAGCGAGCCCGCTGAGACAGAGAGAGCGGCGGCGGGCTTACCTGCAACCCGCTCTCCCCGGAGATCCCGAAATGACCATCTATCTACCCGGCCGCGCTGCGCCGGCCCCTGAACTCTCGTCCGAACTGTCCCGCATTCTGGCCGAACAGGCTGGGCGTGACGCTGCCAAGGCGGCGCTGCACGCCCAGAACAAGGAAGCGCTCTACGACGGGCTGCGCCTCGTCGGAATCGCCCTTGTTCTGGTAAGCTTCGACGGCTCGGGCGACAGCGGCCAGATCGAAAGCATCGAGGCACGCAATGATACCGACCAAAGCGTCACACTGCCCGCCGCCCAGATCACCTTTGCTGGCATCGACTGGCAGAGCGGGGCACCTACCGAGCGCCGTCTGACCCTTGAAGGCTCCGTCGAAGAGCTGGTCTACGACCTCCTCTCCGATACGCATTCTGGCTGGCAGGACAACGACGGTGCCTGGGGTGAGTTCTGCATCGATGCCCGCGCCCGGACCATTCACCTCGAGTTCAACGAACGGTTCACCTCGTCCGAACTCTTCACCCATGATTTCTGAGGGTCGGCGATGGCACATCCGTATCACCATGCCCTGTCCTCGGTGAAGAAATGGGGCGGGACGGTCAACGACTACCTTGGCTGTCATGAATTTTTCGACGCCTCAAAGCTCATCCTGGCGGACTTCCGGCATCGCGCACTCCGTCACCATGCCGAAGGGGTATTCCTGCTGGAGCAGGTCCACGGGAAAACCCTGACCCTGTCGACGGGCCGGGTCATCCCGACCCGCTGGGTCGGCGAGCAGCATGTCCGCGAGGATCTGGGTTTCATCCCAAGCTTTGCCGATTGGGCAAGGTCGATCCGGGCCGAGCCCTGGATGGGCCGGACCCAGAAGATCGAAGCCGAGGTCGATCCGCATCTGGTGATGCCGGTGCGGGAGGTATCCTGACATGAGCCGCGCCTACCAGAACCTCGGAATGTCCCCCGAGGTCTCCCCTCTCACGGTCCTGCGCACGGCGATCCGGCGGCTGCACCCCGACACGCTCGCAGTCCGCAGTTGGCGCGAGGCGCGCAAGCGCTACTACCGCGAGCTGTTGCAGGCCCATGCCGCCGCGCAACTCGCCGACCAAACCCCTCAGCCTGCGGAAGCGGGCTGATTTCCCTCTCCCCATCGCAACCCACCTGACCCGGCTATCGCGGCACGGGTCTTTCATTCTGAAAGGAGCCCATCGTGGCTGACTATTTCACGCAATTCTCCTGCGTCCTCGACGTGGGGACGCCTGACAAGGCCGTGGCTGCGCTGGACCTATTCCTGCGCCTGCGCGAGGAAGACGAAGCCTCTGACGATCCGGAGTTCTCGGGCTTCGCCCTGTCGCTGCAGGACGGCCCTGGCAGCTCGGTCCTGTGGTTCCATGATGACGGCCAAGGCGATGTCGAAGGCGTCATCCGCTTCGTGCTGCGCCTCGCGGAAGATCTCGACCTCTCCGGCCTCTGGGGTTTCGACTATGGCCACACCTGTTCCCGACCCCGGCTGGACGCGTTCGGCGGTGGCGCGCATGTCATCGACCTTGGGGCGCGCAAGAGCATCGGCTGGCTCAGCACCCATGAATGGCTGAACGCCGCCCTGAATGGCGAAGACATCGACGCGGTGGAGGCGCTGACCGCATGATCACCGTCGTTCCTTCCCGCACCCCCAGCTCTTTTCCTGTCCCGGAATTCGGCCGCAATGCCGATGGCCTGACCGTCGCCCGCATCGGTGATGCCGCCTATGCCATGATCCCCACGGCTGATAGCCGGTATTACCTCGGCAGCAGGTGGCGACTCTCCAAGCCCCTGTCGGACTGGAAGCGGTCCGACTTCTACGGCCATGGCGGCGATGTCGCTGACGAGGCTGCGTTCCACGCCTTCGTTCAGGAACAGGCCGAGCATCAAGGCGAGAAGGTTACCCTCGGCCGACAGGAGTTCCTCGCCCATGCCAGCACGCCATGGGGACCATCGCAGGGCGCGGTCCGCTACGGAGAGGGGGTGGTGTTCCACTCAACCCCCGGTCACGGCGGGTTCCACCTGACGGCGGACCGCAATGCCCGTGTCCATCCCCTGCTGCGCGCGGCTGGTGGCTGGTACGAAGAGGATGCCGCCTGGGCCGCTGTCGCGACGGCCTGGCCCAATCTCTTCACGGGGCTCGAGCGCCGTCAGGCCGAAGAAACCCTGCGCCACAGCTGGCCGGATGCCTGGGAGGCGATCCATGGCCGGGCGCTCAAGCCCGGTGAATCCCGCACGCGCGACGGCGAAGCCTTTGCCCGCGACCATGCTTCAGACTGGGTGGTGATCTCGGCGATCTATTCCGACCAGCATCGCGGCTTTGCCGAGGTGATCGCCACGCGCGGTGGCCGGCGCGATCCCCAATCCGAGGAGCGCCGCTTCCTTGTCCCGTCCGGGGAATACAAGGCCGGCGCCTTCGGCTTCGTCATCGATGAGGCGCGCCATGCCGTCTATGACGGCCCGTCGAGTTTCATCAGCTGGCGGGGCAGGGCAGGGGGGTAACCCTCAGATGGTGGGTGCAGATCTCGGCGGTCGGGCACCCGCCAGAGGAAGAGGCAGGCGGGGGATGCCGTGATGGGTTTCAGGGTGGGAGAGAGTCTCCTGCCGCCCGTCGCGGAGTGATCCCGATGACTGCACCCATCTCGCAAACCGCCTTCCGTGGCCCCGGCGGCAACCTGGTCGGCGGGGTTCTTGCCCGTCTGCGCCTCGCGGGCCGCTTGCCCCTGCGGGCCAGCTGCCGCTGCCTTGCGCATTGGGACGATCCGGCGCTCGGTCAGTTGCACTTCGAGCGCGAGGTTGATCTTGGCACCTGCGGCGACCTGGCTGCGGCCATGACCGTGGCACGCAAAGCCGTCGCTTCCGGCCATGTCGACGCGGGGCGCGATCCCGCCCTGCGCCTGGTGCCACAGTTTGTCACCATCCTCGATGCGGAACATGGCCTCGTGCTGGCGGGTGAGGTGCAGGCAGGCCAGATCCACTGGTGCGCCCCGGTCAATAGTGATGCCGAAGCGCGTCGCGTGGTGAGCGAAGCCTGCGGGCTTCGGGCCATGGCCCGCGCGGCAACGGATGACGGCGATCCCGCGTCTTCCGCTGCGCTGCTCACCCGCGCCCGCGCGCTGGAGGGTCGTCTGGTCGACCCGTTCTGGCGCGACCTTGCGGCCGCTGCCGTCGATCACGCCTTGGCGGCCTGATCTTCCTCCTTTCCGGCAGCCCACGCCCGGCACTTGGCCAGGCCATACCTATGAGGGAACCGCTCATGCCCCACGTGATCGCCACGACCGTCTATCGCCTTGATGAACTTCCCGAAGGCGCCAAGGACAGCGCCCGCGCCTGGTATCGCGAAGGCGGCTTCGACCATGACTGGTACGATGCCGTCTATGAGGATTTCCGGCGTATCGCGGAAATCCTCGGCATCCGCCTGAAGACCCGAACCACCCGCCTTGTTGGCGGTCGCACTCGGGAGGATACCTGCATCTGGTTCAGCGGCTTCTGCTCGCAAGGCGATGGCGCTTGCTGGGAAGGCTCTTACTCCTACCGGAAGTCCGCCGCCGCCGATGTGCGTGCCTATGCGCCGAAGGATCAGACCCTGCACCGCATCGCGAAGACCTTGCAGATGGCGCAGCGGCAGAACTTCTACCAGTTGCGCGCCGAGGTCACTCATCGCGGCAATTACTACCATGCCTTTACTATGGCCATCGACGTGACCCGGGACTGCCCAGTCTCGCAGGAACTCGTCGGCGATGCCGAGTCAATTGTCATCGGCGCCCTGCGCGATGTTGCGAACTGGCTCTATCGCCAACTCGAGCAGGAATACGACCACCTGACCTCGGATGAAGCCGTCGACGAGACGCTGGTCGCCAATGGTTATACCTTCACCCAGGAAGGACGGCGGTTCGGATAGCTATGCTGAAACATGGCCATGCCCACCCCGGAGCCCGGTCGTGCTTCATCGGTTGCTGTCGATCCAGCGCGACAGCAGCTGCCGGTCCCGAAAGCACTCGTCCAGCACGGCGCGGCGTTTGATCCGCGCCAGTCGCTCAGCGAAAGCGACCTGCTTGGAGGTCGGCTGGTCGGTGTCCACAGGTTTCAGCTTCGTTTGCGCCTCAATCCAGGCGCTGAGCGAACGGCGATCCTGTTGGACTTCCCAGGGCAGCAGGCTCTGGTTCTTGAGCGCCAGCGACCGCGCATAGGCGATCTGGCGTTCGGTGGCGGGCAGGGCGAAAGAGGCAGCGTCCATGATGGGTCTCCCATGCGGATCGTCTCTCCAATATAGAACATATGGGGAACAAAATCAACTCCGCGACCGCCGGAGAGCGAGAGTTGGGCCGGAAATCAGGGTGTTCGGGCGGATCGAGAGAGCCGCCGGAACGCGCCATTCACCCCTGATCCGGAGGATTTCCGATGACCGAAGCTGCCACCGCCCTGAAACCCGCGACCGTCGTCCCCGAGGCGCGCCGCATGGCGTTCTTGCCCGCGCTCTTCAGCCCCGCCCTGATGCTGATCGGCGAGCGGGCAGTCTATCAGTTCATGTCCTGGCTCGCCCCCGACGATTACGCCGGCGGGCTCTGGCACTTCTATGAGCGGGGCGGCCAACCTCTCTTCCTGTCGCCCGACGCCGACAAGCGGTTCCGCATCGCCTGCGAGACCAACGGTTACATGGGCGAGGTCTC
>JAIUNP010000296.1 GCA_020161975.1 Pseudomonadota bacterium | reverse complement strand
CAGGTCGGCGTGCCGGCGCTGGTGGTGTTCATGAACAAGGTCGATCTCGTCGACGACGCCGAGCTGCTCGAGCTGGTCGAGATGGAAGTGCGCGAGCTTCTGTCGAAGTACGACTTCCCGCGCGACGACATTCCGATCACGATGGGTTCGGCGAAGGTCGCGCTCGACAACGGCGATCCGAAGATCGGCCGCGACGCGGTCCTGAAGCTGATGGAGACGGTCGACGCCTATATCCCGCAGCCGGAGCGTCCGGTCGACCTGCCGTTCCTGATGCCGATCGAGGACGTGTTCTCGATCTCGGGCCGCGGCACGGTGGTGACGGGCCGCGTCGAGCGCGGGATCGTGAAGGTCGGCGAGGAAGTCGAGATCGTGGGCATCCGCCCGACGGTTAAGACGGTGATGACCGGTGTCGAGATGTTCCGCAAGCTGCTCGACCAGGGCCAGGCCGGCGACAACATCGGCGCG
Source organism: Pseudomonadota bacterium (assembly GCA_020161975.1). GTDB lineage: Bacteria > Pseudomonadota > Alphaproteobacteria > Rhizobiales > Beijerinckiaceae > JAIUNP01. The sequence goes on along the minus strand of JAIUNP010000296.1, from coordinate 4,502 downwards.
CTGCTGCGCGGCACGAAGCGCGAGGACGTGGAGCGCGGCCAGGTTCTGTGCAAGCCGGGTTCGGTGAAGCCGCACAAGAAGTTCAAGGCCGAGGCGTATATCCTCACCAAGGAAGAGGGTGGCCGCCACACGCCGTTCTTCGCGAACTATCGTCCGCAGTTCTACTTCCGGACGACGGACGTGACGGGGATCGTGACGCTGCCGGCCGGGACCGAGATGGTGATGCCGGGCGACAACATCTCGTTCGACGTCGAGCTGATCACGCCGATCGCGATGGAGGAGAAGCTCCGCTTCGCCATCCGTGAAGGCGGCCGCACCGTCGGCGCCGGCGTCGTCGCAAGCATCCAGGAGTAAGCGGCCCTCCAAAGCCTCTGGCGCATCGCCGGCCTCTCGGCGGTGCGCTTTGTCTTTGAATGCCGATTGCCGGAAGAACCAATCTGTGAGGGGCAACCCTCGTTCGTATGGCGCCGGGCGGCGAAAGCCACCGGGCAGCTAGCCAAGGAAGAACAGCGATGAACGGACAAACCATCCGCATCCGCCTCAAGGCCTTCGATCACCGCGTGCTCGATCTCTCGACGCGCGAGATCGTCTCGACGGCGAAGCGGACGGGCGCGCAGGTGCGCGGGCCGATCCCGCTGCCGACGAAGATGGAGAAGTTCACCGTGAACCGCTCGCCCCACGTCGACAAGAAGTCGCGCGAGCAGTTTGAAATTCGTACGCACAAGCGTGTTCTCGACATCGTCGATCCCACGCCGCAGACCGTCGATGCGCTGATGAAGCTCGACCTTGCGGCCGGTGTCGACGTCGAGATCAAGCTCTGAGCGTAGACCTCCTCTGGAAAGGAACAAGACCATGAGGTCGGGTGTCATTGCACAGAAGATCGGCATGACCCGCGTCTACACGACGGCGGGTGAGGGTGTGCCGGTCACGGTTCTCAAGCTCGATGGCTGTCAGGTCGTCGCGCAGCGGACCAAGGACAAGGACGGCTACACTGCCGTTCAGGTTGGCTCGGGTCTCGCCAAGGTGAAGAACGTCACCAAGGCCGAGCGTGGGCATTTTGCCGTCGCCAAGGTTGAGCCGAAGCGCAAGGTGGCCGAGTTCCGCGTTGCGGAAGACCGCCTCCTGCCGGTGGGCGCTGAAATCACTGCGGACCATTTCGTTGTCGGTCAGTTCGTCGATGTGACGGGCACCTCGACCGGCAAGGGCTTTGCCGGCGGCATGAAGCGCTGGAATTTCCGCGGTCTGCGCGCCACGCACGGCGTCTCCGTTTCGCACCGCTCGATCGGTTCGACCGGTGGCCGTCAGGACCCGGGCAAGACCTTCAAGAACAAGAAAATGCCGGGTCATCTCGGTGTCGAGCGGACCACGACCCTGAATCTCAAGGTCGTCCGCACCGATGTCGAGCGCGGCCTGATCCTCGTCGAGGGCTCGGTTCCGGGCACCAAGGGCGGCTGGATCTTCGTGCGCGACGCTGTGAAGAAGGCGCTTCCGAAGGAAGCTCCGGTTCCCGGCAAGTTCCGCCTCGGCAACGCTGAAGCTGCTCCGGCGGCTGAGAAGACGGAGGGCTGAGATGGAACTCACCATTAGCACGCTGGACGGCGGCACCGCCGGCACGATCACCCTCTCGGACGAGATTTTCGGTCTCGACCCGCGTGCGGATATCCTGCACCGTGTCGTTCGCTGGCAGCTGGCCAAGCGCCAGCAGGGCACCCATGCGGTCAAGAACCGTGCGGAAATCTGGCGCACCGGCAAGAAGCTGATCCGCCAGAAGGGTTCGGGCGGCGCCCGTCACGGTTCGGCCCGCGTGCCGCAGTTCCGTGGTGGTGGCCGTGCCTTCGGTCCGACGCCCCGCAGCCATGCGCATGACCTGCCCAAGCAGTTCCGCGCGCTCGGTCTGCGCCATGCGCTTTCGGCCAAGGCGAAGTCGAACACGCTGATCGTCCTGGATAACGCCGCCTCGGCGGAACCCAAGACCAAGGCGCTGCTCGGCCAGTTCGGCAAGATCGGTCTTTCCAACGCGCTGATCATCGATGGCGCCGAGGTGAACCAGAACTTCGCGCTGGCGGCTCGCAATATCCCGTACATCGATGTGCTGCCGGTGCAGGGCATCAATGTGTACGACATTCTTCGCCGTGAGAAGCTGGTGCTGACCAAGGCGGCTGTCGATGCGCTGGAGGCGCGCTTCAAATGAGTCTCGACCCGCGTCTCTATGATGTCATCCTTTCGCCGGTGATCACCGAGCGCGCGACAGCGCTCTCCGAGCACAACAAGGTTGTGTTCAAGGTGGCCAACACCGCGACGAAGCCGCAGATCAAGGAAGCGGTGGAGAAGCTCTTCGACGTCAAGGTCAAGAGCGTCAACACCCTCGTCCGCAAGGGCAAGCTCAAGCGGTTCAAGGGCACGCTCGGCAAGCAGTCGGACGTGAAGAAGGCGATCGTCACCCTCGCCGAGGGCCACTCGATCGACGTCACTACGGGCCTGTGAGGACAGACCAATGGCATTGAAGCACTTCAATCCGGTTACACCCTCGACGCGCCAGCTGGTGCTCGTCGATCGATCGGATCTCTACAAGGGTAAGCCGGTCAAGAGCCTGACCGAGGGCAAGTCGTCGAAAGGCGGCCGCAACAACCTCGGTCGCGTCACGGTCCGGTTCCGCGGCGGCGGGCACAAGCGTGTTCTCCGTAATATTGATTTCAAGCGTCGCGATCAGCTGAACAATCCGGCTGTTGTCGAGCGTCTGGAATATGATCCGAACCGTTCGGGTTTTATCGCGCTGATCAAGTATCAGGACGGCACGCTGTCCTATATCCTTGCACCGCAGCGTCTGTCGGTTGGCGATACTGTCGTTGCCGGCGAAAATGCGGACATCAAGCCGGGCAATGCCCTGCCGGTGGCCAGCATTCCGGTGGGAACGATCGTTCACAACGTCGAGATGAAGATCGGCAAGGGCGGCCAGGTGGCCCGTTCCGCCGGCACCTTCGCGCAAATCGTTGGTCGCGATCAGGGTTATGTCATCATCCGCTTGAATTCCGGAGAACAACGGCTTATCCACGGCCAGTGCTTCGCGACCATCGGTGCGGTTTCCAACCCCGACCACATGAACGTGAACATGGGCAAGGCAGGCCGCAATCGCTGGCTTGGCTTCCGCCCGCATAACCGTGGCGTCGCCATGAACCCGATCGACCATCCGCACGGCGGCGGCGAAGGCCGTACGTCTGGCGGTCGTCACCCGGTAAGCCCCTGGGGCAAGCCGACCAAGGGCAAAAAGACGCGCTCCAACAAGCGGACCGACAAGTTCATCGTGTCGAGCCGTCACGCCCGTAAGAAGTAAGGCCAGAGGATTTACCCATGCCCCGTTCAGTTTGGAAAGGTCCGTTTGTCGACGGATACCTTCTGAAGAAGGCGGAAGCCGCTCAAGGCTCCGGCCGGAACGACGTCATCAAGACGTGGAGCCGCCGTTCGACCATCCTGCCGCAGTTCGTTGGGGTCACCTTCGGTGTCCACAACGGCCAGAAGCATGTCCCGGTTGCAGTGACCGAGGAAATGATCGGCATGAAGCTCGGTGAGTTCGCGCCGACGCGGACCTTTTATGGTCACGCGGCGGACAAGAAAGCGAAGAGGAAGTAAGCGATGGGGCAGGCTGTCAACGTCCGCCGCGAGGGGGATACCGAGGCCAAGGCTGTCGCGCGCAATCTGCGCGTCAGCCCTCAGAAGCTGAACCTCGTTGCCCAGCTCATCCGGGGCAAGAAGGTCACCAGCGCGCTGGCCGATCTCGAATTCTCGCGTAAGCGCATTGCTCGGGACGTCAAGAAGACGCTCGAAAGTGCGATTGCCAACGCCGAAAACAATCACGACCTCGATGTCGATGCGCTGGTCGTGTCGCAGGCCTATGTGGGCAAGTCGATCGTGATGAAGCGTTTCTCCCCCCGCGCTCGCGGCCGGGCAGGGCGCATTGTCAAGGCGTTTTCAAACATCACCATCGTCGTCCGCCAGGCCGAGGAGAAGGCGTAATGGGTCAGAAGGTCAATCCGATCGGGCTGCGCCTCGGTATCAACCGGACGTGGGACAGCCGCTGGTTCGCCAATTCGGGCGAATACGGCAATCTGCTGCATGAAGATTTCAAGATCCGCAACAAGCTGGTCAAGGATCTGAAGCAGGCTGCCATTTCCAAGGTCGTCATCGAGCGTCCGCACAAGAAGTGCCGCGTCACGATTCACTCGGGTCGTCCGGGTGTCGTCATTGGCAAGAAGGGCGCGGATATCGAAAAGCTCCGCAAGTCCGTGGCCAAGATGACGGACTCGGAAGTGGCGATCAACATTGTTGAAGTGCGCAAGCCGGAAATTGACGCGACGCTGGTCGCCGAGTCGATTGCCCAGCAGCTTGAGCGCCGCGTTGCGTTCCGTCGCGCCATGAAGCGCGCCGTCCAGTCCGCGATGCGTCTTGGCGCCGAAGGCATCAAGATCACCTGCTCGGGCCGTCTCGGCGGTGCGGAAATCGCCCGC
>JAIUNP010000295.1 GCA_020161975.1 Pseudomonadota bacterium | reverse complement strand
GAAGATCCTCGCCGAGATCGTCGGCTATGGCGCGACCTCGGACGGCTACGACATGGTGGCTCCCTCGGGCGAAGGCGCGGTGCGCTGCATGAGGATGGCGCTCGGCGGCCTCAAGACGCCGATCGACTATATCAACCCGCACGGCACCTCGACGCCCGTTGGTGACATCAAGGAGATCGAGGCTGTACGCGAGGTCTTCGGCAAGACGGCGCAGTCAATTCCGATTTCCTCCACCAAGTCGCTCACGGGCCATTCGCTCGGCGCCACCGGGGTGCAGGAGGCGATCTATTCGCTGATCATGATGCAGAACGGCTTTGTCTGCGAAAGCGCCCATATCGAGGAGATCGACCCCGACATGGCGGACATGAACATCGTCAGGAAGCGGATCGACAACGCCCGGCTCGGGCACGTGATGTCGAATTCCTTCGGTTTCGGCGGCACCAACGCCACCATCATTCTGAAGCATCCGGACGCGTGATACCTGTCACGAATGGACATCTTTTGTGATTTCGCGATGCCCGGCCCCGTCGGTAGAACGGCGGTCGGGCAGAGAGTTAAAAGGACATAAACCGTGTTGATGCAGGGCAAACGCGGCCTGATCATGGGCGTCGCAAACGGGCATTCCATTGCCTGGGGCATTTCTGAAATGCTGGCAAAACATGGCGCCGAACTCGCCTTCACCTATCAGGGGGAGGCGCTGGGCAAACGGGTGAAACCGCTGGCCGAATCGCTGGGTGCAAAGCTCGTCATTCCCTGTGATGTCGAGGATCTTGCTTCGGTCGATGCGATGTTCGAAACGCTGAAGGCCGAATGGGGCGCCATCGATTTTCTGGTCCATGCCATCGGATTTTCCGACAAGAACGAGCTGAAGGGCCGTTATGCGGACACCACACGCGCCAACTTCTCGCGCACGATGGTGATTTCCTGCTTCTCCTTCACCGAGATCACCAAGCGCGCGGCCGAACTGATGCCGAACGGCGGTTCGGTCATCACGCTGACCTACGGCGGCTCGATGCGCGTCATGCCGAACTACAACGTGATGGGCGTGGCCAAGGCGGCGCTTGAGGCTTCGGTGCGCTATCTGGCGGCGGATTACGGCCCGCAGGGTATCCGCGTCAACGCGCTCTCGCCGGGGCCCGTGCGGACGCTGGCCGGAGCCGGCATCGCGGATGCCCGTGCGATGTTCTCCTTCCAGCAGAAGCACTCGCCGCTGCGCAAATCGGTCTCGCAGGAAGATATCGGCGGTTCGGCGCTCTATTTCCTTTCGGAACTGTCAGGGGGCGTCACCGGCGAGATCCATCATATCGATGCTGGATACAATATCATTTCGATGCCGCGCGCCGAGGACCTCGACAAACCTCAGGACTGATCGGCGATGCGCCTGCGCAGTCTTTAAGGCCGTCCTCCGGGGCGGCCTTTTTGCGACCGGCAGGGCCATTTCGGGAACCTTTGGCCGGTTCAACCGTTCCCCTCCGATACGGTCCTGACCACTTTCGGCAACGGACCCGGCGCAAGGAGAAACCGATGAGTGTTGATGTCAAATACCGGACAAAGGCTGTGGCCACGGGCGGACGTGATGGCCGCGCCCGCACGCTGGATGGCGCGCTCGATGTGGCGCTGGCCGTGCCCAAGGAAATGGGCGGCATGGGTGGTGGAAACAATCCGGAGCAGTTGTTTGCGGCAGGTTATGCCGCCTGCTTTCTTGGCGCGCTGAAAGTCGTGGCCGGTCACGCCAAGGTCAAGGTGCCGCCGGAGACGAGTGTGACAGCGGACGTCGGCATAGGTCCGCGCTCGGAAGGCGGCTTCGGAATAACGGCGGATTTGACGCTCAGCATGCCGGGCGTCGACCGCGCACTGGCCGAGAAGCTGATGCACGAAGCTCATCAGGTCTGCCCCTATTCCAACGCCACGCGCAACAATGTGAATGTCGGTCTGACGGTCGTCTGATCCCGCGCAGGGCAGGCTCTCTTTGGACGCATGACGGTTTTGTTTGACTAACCGGGGCCCTCCCGTCCAAAAGCGGCCATCGTTGTCGCTCGGGGAGAGACTTCATGCGCATTGCGATGGTGGGTACCGGCTATGTCGGCCTTGTCTCCGGCGCCTGTCTGGCCGATTTCGGCCATTCGGTCGTCTGCATCGACAAGGACAGTGGCAAGATCGCGCGCCTGCTTCAGGGCGAGATGCCGATCTACGAGCCGGGCCTCGCCGATCTTGTCGCCAAGAACGTGCGTGACGGAAACCTTTCGTTCTCGACCGACCTTGCCACTGCCGTGCGGAATATCGAGGCCGTGTTCATCGCGGTTGGCACGCCCTCCCGCCGCGGCGATGGCCATGCGGACCTGGCCTATGTCTATGCGGCGGCGGAAGAGGTCGCAGCCGCATTGACCGGCGATTGCGTCATTGTCACCAAATCGACGGTTCCGGTCGGCACGGGCGATGAAATCGAGCGCATCATGCGCGCTGCCCGCCCGGATCTTGCGATTTCGGTCGCCTCGAACCCCGAGTTTCTGCGCGAAGGCGCTGCGATCGGTGACTTCAAGCGCCCGGACCGCATCGTCGTCGGCGCGGAGGATGCGCGTGGGCGCGAGGTTCTGAATGAAATCTACCGCCCGCTCTATCTCAATCAGGCGCCGATGGTGTTTACCGGGCGGCGCTCGTCGGAACTGATCAAATATGCCGCCAATGCCTATCTGGCGACCAAGATCACTTTCATCAACGAAATGGCGGACCTCTGTGAGGCAGTTGGCGCGGATGTGAAGGACATTGCACGCGGCATCGGCCTCGACAACCGCATCGGCTCAAAGTTTCTGCATGCCGGCCCCGGTTACGGCGGCTCCTGCTTCCCGAAGGATACGCTGGCGCTGATCCGCACCGCCAATGATGTTGGCGTCCCCCTCAGCATTGTCGAATCGGTGGCCACCGCCAATGACAAGCGCAAGCGGGCCATGGCGCGCCGGGTTATCGCCGCCCTTGATGGCAATGTGCGCGGCAAGACCGTGGCGATCCTCGGCCTCACCTTCAAGCCCAACACCGACGATATGCGTGATGCGCCGTCCATCGCCATCATTCAGGCCCTGCAGGATGCCGGCGCGCGCATCCGCGCCTACGATCCGGTTGGAATGGAGCAGGCAAAGCTGGTGCTGAATGGCGTTGAATACGCCGAAAACACCTATGATTGCCTGCGCGGTGCCGATGCACTCTGTCTTGTCACCGAATGGGATGCCTTCCGCGCTCTTGATCTCGTGCGGGTCAAAGCGGCGCTGAAGTCGCCCGTCGTCATCGATCTGCGCAATATCTTCCCGCCCGAGATGATGCGGGCCGCCGGCTTCCGCTACACCAGCATCGGCCGGCCCTGATCGGGCCAGGATCAGTTGAAGTGCCTGCGGTACCAGGAAACGAATGCCGGAATGCCGACAGAGAGCGGTGTTGAGGGCTTGTCGCCGGTCAATCGGTCGAGCAATTCGGCACTGGCGAAGGTTTTCACGACATCGCCAGCGGGCAGGGGACGATAGAGGCGCTTGGCCTCAAGCCCCAGTGCGCGCTCGATTTCCGCGACAAGGTCGGTCAGCTTTTCAGGTCGCCCCGCCCCGATATTGACGAGCCGGTAGGGTGCAACCGGGCTCAGCGTATCGCCTTCGATCGCCGGCAGTCCGGCGCGCTGATCCACTTGCGGCGGCACGCAATTGACGAGCCGCCGGATCGCGCTCACGAGATCGTCGATATAGGTGAAATCGCGGTAGCTCTCGCCGTTGTTGAAGATCTCGATGGGCTCGCCGGCCAGAATGCGTTTCGTGAACAGGAAATAGGCCATATCCGGCCGGCCCCAGGGTCCATAGACGGTGAAGAAACGGAAGGCCGTCATTGGAATCCGGAACAGGTGGGAATAGCAATGCCCCATCAGCTCCATGGCGCCCTTGGTGGCGGCATAAAGCGTGATCGGATGCACGGCCTTGTCGGTTTCCGTGAAGGGGAAGGCCTCGTTCGCGCCATAGGCGGAGGACGTCGAGGCCATCAGAAGGTGCCGCACCGGGACGTGACGGCAGGCTTCAAGGATGTTGAACGAGCCGACGACATTGGCATCGATATAGGCGCGCGGCTGTTCGATGGAATAGCGCACGCCGGCCTGCGCGGCGAGATGGATCACCACATCGGGCTGGCTGCGCTCGAAGATGGCGCGGATCGCGGCTGCATCCTCCAGCATCACAGTATGATGTTCAAAGGCAGTAAAACCCCTGAGATGCTCCAGCCGCCGCTCTTTCAGCGATACGTCGTAATAGGGTGTCAGCGCATCAATGCCGGTAACGGTATGGCCCTCTTCAAGCAGGCGTCGGGTGGTGTGGAAGCCGATGAAGCCGGCATCGCCGGTGACGATGACGCGCATGGTGTTCGTTTCCTTGAGAGAGACTTCGGCCCGCCCATAGCCCAGCCGCCTCGGGCTGACGAGGGGTGAACCCATGAAGAAGGCCGGTACCGCTCCATCGGAAATTGGAGCGACACCGGCCTGGCTCAGCGACCCAGCCGAAGCGGGAAAATCAGCTGCCCTTGAGCGTCGACTTGATGAGATCGCGGTTGAGCTCGGCGATGACCCGCGTGGGGATCTCTTTCGGGCACGCCGCTTCGCACTGCGAGAGGTTCGTGCAGGTGCCGAAGCCCTCGGCGTCCATCTGCATGGTCATGTTCTTCACCCGCTCGTACCGCTCGGGCTGACCCTGCGGCAGGTGCGCGAGGTGCGAGACCTTCGCCGAGACGAAGAGCATCGCCGAGGCGTTCTTGCAGGCCGCCACGCAGGCGCCACAGCCGATGCAGGCCGCCGCATCCATCGCGAGGTCGGCGTCACGCTTGGCGACGGGCAGGGCGTTCGCGTCGGGCGTACCGCCGGTGTTCACCGAGACGAAGCCGCCGGCCGCGATGATGCGATCGAAGGCCGAGCGGTCGACCACGAGATCCTTCACGACGGGGAACGCCTTGGCGCGCCAT
>JAIUNP010000294.1 GCA_020161975.1 Pseudomonadota bacterium | reverse complement strand
TGATCGGCATCATCATGCTTTCGGCGGCGTTTTCGCGATGGATGCTGGCCCCGCTGGCAGTATGGGAACGCTGGTGGCTGGGCATCGCCTCGCTGCCGGTCATCGCGCCCGACATCGCCGCGACGGCCTTCGGCCTCGTGCTGGCAGCCCCGGTGTTCCTGCGCCAGATTGCGGCGCGCAGACGGCTTCAGCCCGCGCGGTAGGTCCAGACACGGGCGGGCGGGAGGTTTTTCCAGATCCGTTTGCCGCCGCGCGCCCGGATGGTGCGGCCCTTCACCGGCACGGGCGAGGTTGGCCCGTAGGTGAACTGGACGAACGGACCATTCCGCGACAGCATTGCAAGCGCATCGTCAAGCAGCGCGATGCAATCGGGATCTGGCCGCGTCATCAGCGGCAGGGACGAGACCACGGCGCATAACGGGCCCGCCGTCACCCCTGCAAGGGTCTTCGACATCCTATAAGCATCCCCCTCGACCACGCGCACGCCGGGAAAACGCTCCCGTAGGAGCTTGCAGAAATCGGGATTATACTCGATCAGCACCAGCCGTTCGGGCGCAACACCATGGGCGAGCAGCGCTTCCGTCACCGGGCCGGTGCCGGGACCCAGTTCGACGACATCGCCCGGAATGGCAAGATCAACCGCCTCGGCCATGGCGCGGGCCAGGTCTTTGCCAGAGGGCGAAACCGCGCCGGTTTTCAGCGGGGAGTTTAACCAGGACAGGATGAAGCGTGTGTCATCATCCAGCTTGATATCCGGCTTCTTCAGCTTGAAATCGATCACCGGGCCGCGCAACTGGACGCGAAATTCGTCTTTTGTACGGGAGACCGTGATGTCCGCCTTCTCGAAGCGGAACGGCTTTTCTCGATTCGCGCTCAAATCATTCTGGCCTGTCTGTCAGCGGACCCCGCAAGGATAGCTCCGAATGGTCCTTGCGGACAAGTGTTCCTGTCATAACGGCAGATGTGTCAGGTGCCGAAGATGTCTTTCTTCATCCGTGCGAAAAATCCTTCCGCCTCGGGCTGGGTGACATCCGACGAGCCCTGTTCGAATTCGCGCAGCAACTCCTTCTGCCGCTTGGTCAGGTTCTGCGGTGTTTCCACCACGGTCTGGATGAAAAGGTCGCCGCGATCGCGCGCGCGCAGCACGGGCATTCCCTTGGCCTTGACGCGGAACTGCTTGCCCGATTGCGTCCCTTCGGGGATCTTCACCTTGGCCTCGCTGCCATCCAGCGTCGGCACGGAAATCTCGGTACCGAGTGCGGCAGCGACCATGGAGATCGGTACGCGGCAGAACAGATCAGCCCCGTCGCGCTGGAAAAGGCCGTGCGGCTTGACCGACAGGAACACATAAAGGTCGCCCGCAGGACCGCCGCGCATTCCGGCCTCGCCCTCGCCGGCCAGACGGATGCGGGTGCCATCCTCAACGCCGGCAGGAATGGAGATCTGCAAAGTCCGCTCGCGCACAACGCGGCCGCCGCCAGAACAGGTGCGGCAGGGATCGTCGATCACCTCGCCGCGCCCGTGACAGGTGTGACAGGTGCGTTCGATCGAAAAAAAGCCTTGCGTTGCGCGGACGCGGCCCTGACCACCGCAAGTGCCGCACTTGCGCGGCTTCGAGCCGGGCTTCGCGCCCGTGCCAGAGCAGGTTTCGCAGACGATGGAGGTTGGCACCTTGATCGTTGCATTCTTGCCGTGGAACGCCTCTTCCAGCGTGATTTCAAGGTTGTAACGCAGATCCGCGCCACGCTCGCGGCCGCCTGAGGAGCGGCGCCCACCGCCGAACACCTCGCCGAAAAGATCCTCGAAAATGTCGCCCATGCCGGCAAAGCCGCCAGCGCCGCCGAAGGGCCCCTGCCCGCCGCCGCCCTGCTCAAAGGCGGCATGGCCGTGGCGGTCATAAAGCGCGCGCTTCTGCGGGTCAGAGAGCACCTGATAGGCTTCGTTCACTTCCTTGAAGCGGATCTCGGCCTGCTTGTCGCCGGGGTTCTTGTCGGGGTGGTGCTCCATCGCCTTCTTTCGGAAGGCGACCTTCAATTCCACCTCGGTCACCGTGCGGGTGACGCTGAGAACTTCGTAGTAGTCACGTTTGGACATTTCGATGATAGCCCTTCATCGCGGCTCTGCAGCCGGAAGGCAAAGCATGTGCCGATCTAATGGTGATTGCATGGAAGAATGGCAAGCGTGGGATTGCTACTTTATTGCTTTTTCCCGTTCTCCAACTGCCTCTTCAACGAACTTGTCCGAGCATCAATTTCGGCCACCCGGCGGGCGAGGTCAGCACGCTCCGCGTCGGTTGAAGGCTCTATATGCGCCGATGAAGATTTTACCCCCGCTTGATGGCTCTGTGACGCAGCCGGAACCGTACTTTCGGTCACGTCTGCCCCTTCGCGGGCACAACGGGAAGGAAACCAGCCCATCAAGTGCAAAAAATACAGGAAATTTAGCCCTAGGAGTATCAGGAGCACGAAATTCCTGAGAGTCCATTGCATGGCCATAATAAGTGGATTGAGCAGAAACTTAGGACCAAGAATGAATTCAAGTGGCTGGCCGGGTGCATCGATTCGCACAATATCAATGCGGCGCCACTGCCGTAGATGATCAAGCGCCTCAGCGTGCATATGCCTCTTACGCAACTCTGTCTCACCGTTTAGCGGGATTGACAGTGTAACCAGCGCTGCAGGTCCAATGGCTGCGTAGCACCAAACATTTCCATGACAGGTTGCGCTGGAATTATTTTCGTACAGCTGACGCGCTCCCTCGCATTCGCCATAAACCGTTCGCTCCGTCGCAGCGGTTACAGGCAATCCGCGGAATGAACGTCCCTTCCCCCGCTCTGTGAGATAGCAGGCTTCCTCAATAGCGACGGCTCTGGCCTCAACACGCGTCAGGTAGCGCTTGAGTTGGACGGCTATGCCAATTGCCAGACTAAAAAGGACCGGCGCTACCACTGACCAGAAGATGACCCGTGATTTCATAATTCGGCACCGTCAAATTCGGTCGAAAGCAACAATAATTGCGCGATTTTTCACAAAAAAGGGCGGGAAATCCGATTCCCGCCCCTTAACACATTAACAGACGCTGGACTCAAGCCCCCTTCTTGTCGTCCTTCTTCACTTCCTTGAAGTCGGCGTCGATAACGTCGTCCTTCGCGGCGTGCTTCTGGGCGTCCGCCTCGGCAGTGGCGGTTTCGGCATCCTGCGAGGCCTTGTAGATTGCCTCACCAAGCTTCATCGACGCCTGCATCAGCGCCTCGGACTTGGCGTTGATGGCCTCGACATTCTCGTTGCCAAGCTCATCGCGCAGGGCGGTAATGCCCTGTTCGATCGCTTCCTTCTCGGACGCGCCGACCTTGTCGCCGTGTTCCTTCAGCGACTTTTCCGCCGAATGGATCAGGGCCTCGGCCTGATTGCGGGCCTCGACCAGTTCGCGGCGCTTCTTGTCCTCGGCGGCGTTGGCCTCGGCGTCCTTGACCATCTTCTCGATGTCAGCCTCGGACAGGCCACCCGAGGCCTGGATGCGGATCTGCTGCTCCTTGCCGGTCGCCTTGTCCTTTGCCGTCACCGACACGATGCCGTTGGCGTCGATGTCGAAGGTCACCTCGATCTGCGGCATCCCGCGGGGGGCCGGGGGAATGCCGTCGAGATCGAAACGGCCAAGCGACTTGTTGTCGCGCGCCATTTCGCGCTCGCCCTGGAACACGTTGATAGTGACCGCGCTCTGGTTGTCCTCGGCCGTGGAAAAGACCTGGCTCTTCTTGGTCGGGATCGTCGTGTTGCGGTCGATCAGGCGCGTGAACACGCCGCCGAGCGTCTCGATACCCAGCGACAGCGGGGTCACATCGAGCAGCAGAACGTCCTTCACATCGCCCTGGAGCACGCCGGCCTGAACCGCCGCGCCGATCGCCACCACCTCATCGGGGTTGACACCCTTGTGCGGCTCCTTGCCGAAGAACTGCTTTACGACTTCCTGCACCTTGGGCATGCGGGTCATGCCACCGACGAGCACAACCTCGTCGATCTGGCCGGCCGAAAGCCCAGCGTCCTTGAGCGCCTTCTTGCACGGCTCGACCGTGCGCTGGATGAGATCATCCACGAGGCTCTCGAACTTGGAGCGCGTCAGCTTCAGCGCAAGATGTTTCGGGCCCGAGGCATCCGCCGTGATATACGGCAGGTTGATCTCGGTCTGGGCCGCGCTCGACAGCTCGATCTTGGCCTTTTCCGCCGCTTCCTTGAGGCGCTGGAGGGCGAGCTTGTCCTTCTTCAGGTCAATGCCCTGCTCCTTCTTGAACTCGTCCGCGAGATATTCGACGAGGCGCATGTCGAAGTCCTCACCGCCGAGGAAGGTATCCCCGTTGGTGGATTTCACCTCGAACACACCGTCGCCGATTTCGAGAATCGAGACGTCGAAGGTGCCGCCGCCGAGGTCATAGACCGCGATGGTGCCGGACTTCTTCTTGTCGAGGCCGTAAGCGAGCGCGGCTGCCGTCGGCTCGTTGATGATGCGCAGCACTTCGAGGCCGGCGATCTTGCCGGCGTCCTTGGTGGCCTGACGCTGGGCGTCGTTGAAGTAGGCCGGAACGGTGATGACGGCCTGGGTGACGGGCGAGCCGAGATGCGCCTCCGCCGTTTCCTTCATCTTCTGAAGGATGAAGGCCGAAATCTGCGACGGCGAATAGTCCTTGCCACGCGACTGGACCCAGGCATCGCCGTTCTGTCCCTTGACGATCTTGTAGGGGACGAGCGCCATGTCCTTCTGCGTCATCGGGTCGTTATAGGTGCGACCGATGAGGCGCTTGATTGCGAAAAACGTGTTGTCAGGGTTGGTGACAGCCTGACGCTTGGCCGGCTGGCCGACGAGACGCTCACTGTCGTCCGTGAAGGCGACGATCGAGGGCGTCGTGCGCGCGCCTTCCGAATTCTCGATGACCTTCGGCGTCGTGCCTTCCATCACGGCGACGCACGAGTTGGTTGTGCCGAGGTCGATA
>JAIUNP010000293.1 GCA_020161975.1 Pseudomonadota bacterium | reverse complement strand
GGTCCGAATGCTCAGCAGGACGCCGCCAATGCACTGCTGAGCCTCCAAGGCGGTTCGACGTTCACGGATATCTCGAAGAGATTCTCAAAAGCACGCTTCACGCCCGGTGCAGAAGTGGCCGAAGGCAGCAAGAACCCCGACTGGGACAAGAACGTCTTCGCATTGGTTCCCGGTGAACTGGCGAGTGTCTTTCAGGCAGCCGGGTCGTACTACGTTGTTCGTCTTCGGCAGGTCCTGCCCGCGGGTGCGAAAAGCCTTGAGGAGGTCCGTTCCGCAGTTTCGACAGCTGTGAGCGCGCAGAAGGAGCGTCAGTGGTTCGCCGACAATGGCGAAAAGACGCTCTTCACGATCAAAGGGCAACGGTACGGTCTTCGAGATTTTTACAAGGAGTACGAAGAAGCATCGCTTCGCGGGCAATTCGAAGGGGCCGAGGGACTAAAACGCCTGGCGAATACGTTGATCGACCGCATGCTTCTGGTCTCGGACACTTATGACCGGCTGCTGGATGTAGCAAACAAGCCTCTGGCTGACGAAACCAGGCTCCGTCTGCTGCGACAAATGATGGAACAGGAAGAAGTAGACGACCGCATCGATGTTACCGACGAACAGGTTCAAGCGTTCTACACCGAGAGGGCCGATCGTCTTGTCAGTCCTCCAAAATCCAGGATCCGTTACATTCGGATTGGTCTCGGGTCGAGCGAAGACGATGCAAAGCGATCTCGCGAACGTGCGGATGAGGCCTATCAAAAACTGACGGGAGCGGCTTCGGCGCCGGTGGACTTCGCCTCAGTGGCGCAGGAGTATTCGGAGGATATCGAGACATCCTCGAAGGGGGGTGAGTTTCCTGAGTGGATTGGCGAAAGCGGTGATCCGCTTGGAGAGTTGATGAGCCATCCGTTTCATGAGGCGATTCAAAACATGAAACCCGGAGAAATTGACAAGCCCTTCGAGCTCGGCGGCAGCATTTACATCGTAGAGGTCATCGAGCGAACGGAGCCGACGAAGCTCTCACTCGAAGAGGCCAAACCATATATCGAGGAGTATCTGACCAACCAGCAACATCGCTCCATGGCCCAAGATTTGCAAAGGCGGCAACTCCAGGACACCAAAGTGCAATTGTATCCTCGGGTCCTCGAAACATACCTGGAGCGGTCGGCCTCCAAGAAAGAGTAGGGTCCGATTTCTGAGACGCGATTTTCCGTATTCGTGCCATCTGGACTGGAAAAGCCGAGCGTGTCGCCGCCCAGCCTATGGCGGGCAATGAGGTTCTGGCGAAGATTCCTTTGGAGGCTCTTGACCCTATAGCAGCTGGAGGTCCTAGATTGATTTTCCTGCGAGACAGGAGACATCAAAATGACCGCTGCAGTACGTCAGACCCGATTCCGGGTTCAAGGCATGGATTGCGCGAGCTGCGCGGCAAAGATCGACAAGGCGGTTCGGCGCATGCCGGACGTCGCAGACGTGAACGTCTCAGTGGTGGCCGGCACCATGACCGTTCAACACGGCGGCAAGCTCGACCTCAACACCTTGGCGGAGAAGGTGAACCGGTTAGGCTACAAGGTCACGCCTATCGGCGACAAGAAAAAGGCCGCTTCAGCGAACCTTGATCGCCCCGGTCATGTCCACGGGCCGGATTGCAGACACGAGCACGAGCATGATCACGATCATGCAGGGTACGATCATCCAGTCCACGATACGGGTCATGTGCACGGGCCGAACTGCGATCACGAGCATGATGACAATGATCACGATTATTCAGGGCATTATCATTCGAAGCATGACCATGCCGGCCTCGTGCATGGGCCGGATTGCAAGCACGATCATGCCGGCCACGACCACGCAGGGCATGATCATGCCAGACAAAACCCTGGTTCGCATAGCCAAAGAGACAATCAATCGCCGGCCGCCGCGCATGAGACCCGTTTTCGCGTGGCCGGTATGGACTGTGCGAGCTGTGCAGCCAAAATCGACACGGCCGTGCGCCGCATGCCGGACGTCACCGATGTGAAAGTTTCCGTTGTCGCCGGCACTATGACCGTCACGCACGGAAGCAAGGCCGACATCGATGAAGTTGCCCGGAAGGTAACCAGCCTGGGTTACAAGACAGCGCCGATAGGCTCCGCCGGGCAGAAGCTGCTTGCCGGAACGCCGGAGCTTGCGCGTGGGCCGGATGCTGAGCAATACGACAACTCGTCCAACACACCCGATGCCCTCGAAGGTATGCACGGTCATGACCATGGCCCGCAGGATGGCCCCTGGTGGAAAACACCCAAGGCGCAATTGACCATCATGTGCGGTCTCGCACTGGCCGTCGCCTTCGGGCTTTCACAGTTCTTTCCACAGACCCAACCTTGGGGCTTCATTGTAGCCATGGCAGTCGGCCTGGTACCGATCGCCCGCCGCGCGTTATTGGGTGCGATGAACGGAAGTCCGTTCACAATCGAGACGCTTATGACCATAGCCGCGGCCGGTGCTGTTTTCATCGACGCCGCTGAAGAAGCCGCCGTGGTCGTCTTTCTGTTCCTCGTCGGAGAACTGCTCGAAGGCATAGCGACAGGTCGCGCGCGCGCCAGCATTCGCGCCTTGGCGACGCTGATGCCAAAGACGGCGTTGGTCGAGCGCGACGGCACGACGCAGACCGTTCCCGCGGAAAGCCTGACGATTGACGCCATCGTGCTGGTGCGGCCCGGCGACAGGGTGCCAGCCGATGGAACCGTGGTTTCTGGAGAAAGCGCGGTCGACGAGGCGCCGGTGACCGGCGAGTCCGTGCCGAAGCGCAAGGAGCCTGGCGACAAAGTCTTTGCGGGCACAGTGAACCAGGAAGGCGTTCTCAGGGTGCGTGTGACCGCCGCTGCGGCAGATAACACCATTTCCCGCATCATCGCATTGGTGGAGGAAGCCCAGGAGTCGAAGGCCCCGACCGAACGCTTCATCGATCGATTCTCGAAATATTACACGCCGGGCGTGATGGTGGTTGCCGCGCTGATCGCGATCCTGCCGCCATTGCTCGGGGGCGCGGAATGGAACACCTGGATCTATCGCGGTCTTGCGGTTCTTTTGATCGGATGCCCCTGCGCTCTCGTCATCTCTACGCCCGCCGCGATCGCCGCCGCGCTTTCCGCAGGCGCGCGCCGAGGACTCCTGATGAAGGGCGGAGCGGTGCTCGAGAACCTCGGTCGGGTTGATTATGTTGCCCTCGACAAGACGGGGACGCTTACCGAAGGCAAGCCGAAAGTTACGGACATTATCGGTGTCGCGCGTACTGAACACGACGTCTTGCGGCTCGCGGCCGCGCTGGAGACCGGGTCTAGCCATCCGCTGGCGAGGGCCATCCTTGCGAAGGCCGATTCTGAAAAGGTGTCGATTGTCGCAGCCACCGAGGCCGGTGCGGTCGGCGGCAAAGGCGTCGTTGGCACAGTAGATGGCGTCAAGCTGTTCCTGGCTTCGCCGCGCGCGGCAGCCGAGGAGACGCCATTGGACAAGGCGCTCCTGTCGCACATCGTTGCGCTGAACGACGAAGGCAAGACCGTCTCGGTCCTGCTCGCCGGGAAGGAGGTGGCGGGTCTGCTTGCGATACGCGATGAACCGCGGGAGGACGCCAAAACGGGCATAGCCGCTCTCCACGAACTCGGCGCCACCACGGTCATGCTGACGGGAGACAATCAGCGCACGGCGAAGGCCATCGCCTCGTCGCTGGGCATGGAGGCGCGCGCCGAGCTGATGCCGCAGGACAAGCAGAAGATCGTCGGCGAGATGCGTGCAAAGGGCAAGTTCGTCGCCAAAGTTGGTGACGGGATCAACGATGCTCCCGCGCTCGCCGCCGCCGATATCGGCATCGCCATGGGGAGCGGCACCGACGTCGCGCTGGAGACGGCCGACGCGGCGGTCTTGCATGGCCGGGTCAAGGATGTGGCCAATATGGTTGTGCTGTCCCGCCTCACCATGCGCAACATCTTCCAGAACATCACCATTTCGCTCGGTCTGAAAGCCGTGTTCCTTGTAACGACGGTGCTGGGCGTCACCGGGTTGTGGCCTGCGATCCTTGCCGATACGGGCGCGACCGTTCTGGTCACCGCCAATGCGATGCGACTTCTTGCATGGAAAGGCCTTGGCGATGCCTGACCGTCATGGTCGACTCGGGATCGTAGACGTGGGACCGAGAAGGACCGGCGGCAACACCTTCCGGTTCGGACCGGCGGTACAGCTCGCATGCGTGTTCACGGCGGCACTGTTGCCGACGGCAGCGTCGGCGCACGATTTTTCGAGCGGCGACATTAAGGTCAGCCACCCGTGGTCGCGCATCGCACCAGCAGGATCCCAGGCTGCCGGAGCCTACCTTTCGGTTACGAATTCAGGGAACGAGCCCGATAGATTGATCGGCGGATCGACGCCGGCCGCCCAGGCAATCGAAGTTCATCAAATGACGATAGATGACGGCGTGGAGCGCATGCGGCCACGACCGGAAGGCATGGATATTCCCGCTGGAGGCACAACCGAATTCGCGCCGGGCGGCGTCCATCTTATGCTCATCAATCCCAACCCCCGACTCATCGAAGGGGACCGCTTCAAAGCAACCCTGCGATTTGCCCGGGCTGCGGACGTCGAAGTTGAGTTCGTGGTTCAGCGAGATGCTTCCAGGGAAACAGGCAACGGCACCGAGCATGGCGGTCAAGATCGATGAGTGGCGTTTGAGTGCCTGGATCCTCGATTGGCGCCGTTCCCTGCGGATGGAAATGGTCGTGCGGCGAAAAGCGCGCCGAGGAAACGCGAGTATGCGCAGAGAGTCAGAGATTGGACATATGATCGATGCCCAACCGCACTCCCAACAGCAGGGTCGATGACCTCAACGGTGTGTACCTTTTTGTTTCGTGGCTTGTTGCGGTGGGCGTCACATTCGCCGCTCTTTCTGTAGACTCAATCACCGGTGAGTCGCCGTGCTACCTTTGCTGGCTCCAGCGGTTGTTCATGTTCCCTCTGGCTATAATCCTGGGTATTGCAG
>JAIUNP010000292.1 GCA_020161975.1 Pseudomonadota bacterium | reverse complement strand
AAGCCGGGAATATCTGGCGATCCTGCCAAGCTATGCCATTGTTCCCGGCCTGTTGCTGCTGCTTCTTGTGCTCGGCCTGAACTTCTTCAGCGATGCCTTGCAGAAGGCCCTGAATCCGGGGAGTGCCAGGAGATGAGCACCAACAACGCCAGTGGAACGCCGGCGGATGGCATGGTCCTGTCGGTCCGCAACCTGTCGATCGACCTTGTTGCAAAGAACAACAGGAAATCCATTGTTTCGGACATCAATTTTGATGTCGGCAAGGGCGAAACGGTTTGTATCGTCGGCGAGTCGGGTTCGGGGAAATCTGTGACCGCGCTGTCGCTGATGTCCCTCACCATGCCGCCACTGGCGATCGGCGGCGGCGAAATTTATCTCAACGGACAGAATCTGGCCTCGCTCTCCCGGCTCGAGCGTGAGCGTCAGCTCGGCCATCAGATCGCTATGGTCTTCCAGGATCCGATGACCGCCCTCAACCCTGTCATGAGGATTGGCGAGCAGATCACCGAGAGCCTGGCGCGTCACCAGCCAGAACTGTCGCGGCAGCAGCAATGGCAGCGGGCCGAGGACCTGCTGCAACTCGTCGGTGTGCCAAGTCCACGCGAACGGTTGAGCGTTTATCCGCATGAAATGTCCGGCGGAATGCGTCAGCGCATCCTGATCGCGATTGCGCTGGCCAACAACCCGCAGTTGATCATCGCCGATGAACCGACGACCGCGCTTGATGTCACTGTCCAGGCGCAGGTGCTCGAAGTCATGCAGGAAGCCTGCCGACATGCGGGGGCGGCGATCCTGCTGATTACCCATGACATGGGCGTTGTCGCCGAATGTGCCGATCGCGTCTTTGTCATGTACGCCGGCCGCATCGTTGAGCAGGCGCCCGTGACCGAGCTCTTCAAACGGCCGCGCCATCCCTATACCCGCGCACTGCTGGACAGCATCCCCGACCTGCATTCCCCGCCCGACGAGGACCTCTCCACGGTCACCGGAGATCCGCCCGATATCTTCAACCTGCCGAGCGGCTGTGCCTTCCGCACCCGCTGCGGGTTTTCAAACGGGCGGTCGCTGTGTTCGCAAGAGCGTCCGCATCTGCGCGCCATCGACAGGCACCATGCGAGCGCCTGTCATTTCGCGGAGGAAATGGCCGGGGTTGATCGCTTCGGGGAGCAAGACTGATGGCACAGGCGCAACCGACCGAGACCGTCCACCCGGCGCAGGCCCTGCTACGGGTCGAAAATCTCAGAAAATATTATCCGAAACGCTCCGGCCTGCTCCAGCGCGTCACCGGTGCGGTCAAGGCGGTCGATGGCGTGGATTTTACCATCGGCGAAGGCGAGACACTCGGGCTCGTCGGGGAATCGGGCTGCGGAAAATCGACGATCAGCTCCATGATCGTCGGCCTGAACTCTCCGACGGGCGGCAGCATCCATTTTGACGGCCTCGACATCACCAACCTCAAACGCCAGCATAATGGCAAGCTGTGCCGCGAGCTTCAGATCGTCTTCCAGGACCCGTATTCCTCGCTCAATCCCCGCATGACCATCTTCGAGACGGTGGCCGAACCACTCGTCATCCACGAAGGTCTCGCCGGCACGGCCCTGCGCGACAGGGTCATGACGCTGCTGGCCCAGGTCGGCCTGCGGGACGAGCATGCCGGGCGCTATCCCTCGCAATTTTCGGGCGGTCAGCGCCAGCGCATCGGCATCGCCCGGGCGTTGGCTCTCAATCCCCGGTTGATCGTGCTGGATGAGCCCGTTTCGGCGCTCGACGTTTCGATCCAGGCGCAGATCCTCAATCTTCTCAAGAAACTGCAACGCGACCTCGGCCTGTCCTACCTGTTCATTTCCCATAATCTGTCGGTGGTCCGCTACATGGCGACCCGCATCGCGGTCATGTACCTTGGACGGATCGTCGAGGTTGCCGATCGCGAGACATTGTTTGCGCAGCCTGCCCATCCCTATACCCGCGCGCTGCTGTCTTCGATCCCGTCCGATGATCCGTTCGTGCGCGTTCTTGGCGACCGCATCAAGCTGGCGGGGGATGCCCCGAGTCCGGCCGCGCCGCCGCCGGGATGTCCGTTCCACGTCAGATGTTTCCAGGCACAGCCGAACTGTGCGGTGCAGGTGCCGGACCTGACCCCGCGCGGCACGCCGGCACGGGAGGTCGCCTGCCACTATCCCCTCACAGTGTCACCGAAACAGCAATGATGAGCCGCCCATGTACACCGTCGGAGTAAGCCGGGATTTCCTGAACAAGCGCGACGAATTTGCGTGGGGCGATGTTGGCCTGTCACGCATCGAGCAGGAGCCGGACATGCAATGGCGGCTGCTGACCCACGCAAGCCCGGACGCGGACCTGCCGGGGTGCGCCGACCTTGATGCAATGCTGGTGCTGCGCCAGAAAGTGGATGCACCGCTGCTGGCCGCCCTGCCGAGGCTTCGCCATGTGAGCCGCTGGGGCGCCGGACTGGACCGCATTGATCTGGATGCATGTACCCGCGCGGGCGTCATCGTCACCAGCACGCCGCACGGGGGCCGGAGGCCGGTTGCCGCGGCCGCGATTACCCTGACGCTCGCGCTGACGCACCGTCTCATCCAGAAAGATCGCCTGACACGCGAGGGGCGCTGGGCCGACCGGGCCGACTATATGGGCGTCGGGTTGACCGGGCGAGTTGTCGGGATCATCGGCTTGGGCAATATCGGTCGCGATGTCGGACGCCTGCTGCGGCCATTCGAGACCAGGATGCAGGCCTACAGTCCACGGGCATACCCCGAAGAGGCCGAGGCCCTGGGCATTCGGCTCGTTGGGCTGGAAGAGCTCATGCGAACGTCCGATGTCGTGATCGTCACGGCCGCGCTGACGCCGGACAATCATGGTCTTCTGTCGAAGGATATTCTGGCGCTGATGAAGTCGACGGCCTTTCTGGTCAATGTCGGCAGGGGCGAACTGATCGATGAAGAGGCACTGATTGCCATCCTTGAACAGAGGCAGATCGCCGGTGCCGGTCTCGATGTTTTCCAGACCGAACCGTTGCCGGTCGCAAGCCCCCTGACAAGGCTGGACAATGTCATTCTTGCGCCACACGCTATTGCCTGGACCGATGAGATCATCGCCGGAAATGCCGTGGATGCTATCGGCTCGCTCATCGAGATCAATCGCGGCCGCCGGCCCGCGTTCATCGCAAATCCTGCCGTGCTGAAGCACGAGCGCTTCCGGATGCTGCGGGAATGACGCGCCCGTCATCGGGCGTCGGCCCGATCGAAGCGGCGCTGACGCCGCGGCTGAAGGCGCTCAACGCCGATTTGTCGCTGTCGCCGGTATCGCTGCGGCTGCATCTTTTCCGGGCACCGGTCGATCCACCGATGCGGACGGTCTTCGGAACGATGGTCAGCCGGCCGGCCTTGCTGATCACTGTCAGGGATCGCGATGGGAACAGCGGAACCGGCGAGATCTGGTGCAATTTTCCCCTGGTCGGTGCGGAGCACCGCCGCAATCTTGCTGCGGGGCTTCTGCCGGAACTGGTGACGGGCGAGCGATTTGCCAATCCGGCCGCCGCCACGGACCATCTGCTTTGTGTGCTTCACACGCTGGGCCTGCAGGCTGGCGAGGATGGCCCCCTGAACCAGATCATTGCCGGCCTCGATGTGGCCTTGTGGGATCTGGTGGCCCGGCGTGCGCAAAAGCCGCTCTTCCGGCTCTTCGGCGGTGCGGATACAGTGCCCGTCTACGCCAGCTCCCTTCCCCCCGATACGCCCCTCCGTCTCGCCATGCCGGCGGCGGAAAGGGGACACGTGGCGTTCAAGCTCCGCATCGGCTTTGGCGCAGACCGGGACCTTGCCAACCTGGCAACCCTGCGGCGGGCGCTCGGAATGCGGCCTGCCATTATGGTCGATGCCAATCAGACCTGGTCCGTCCATGAGGCGAAGGCGATGATGTCGGCAATGACCGAGTTCGCGCCGGCCTGGCTTGAAGAGCCGTTGCCTGCCGACCGACCTGCCGCCGAATGGGGCGCCCTGAGAACCGCCGGTAGTACCCCGCTGGCAGGGGGCGAAAACCTCCGCGCGCTTTCGGCGTTCACAGACGCGATCGATGCCGGAACGCTCGACGTCGTTCAGCCTGATCTCGGCAAATGGGGCGGATTGTCCGGCACATTGGTTATCGCCGATCACGCCCTGGCGCGTCAGCGCCGGTTTTGTCCGCATTGGCTGACCGGCGGGGTGGGGTTTGCCGCCAGTCTTCATTTGCAGGCGATTCTCGGGGGTCGGGATTTCGTTGAACTCGACGCCAACCCCAATCCGCTCAGGGAACTCGTCATCGATCCCGAAGTCAGGGACGGGCGAGTTCGGCTGACCGAGGCGTGGGGCCATGGAGCCAGCGATGCCGTGGACAGGCTCAGCCGGTACGAGATCTAGAATGATCGTTCAACAGAGGTGACAGAGATGAAAAGTCCATTCGATCTGACCGGCAAGGTTGCCGTGGTGACCGGCGCCAACACCGGTCTCGGCCAGGGCATCGCCATTGCCCTGGCGGAAGCCGGGGCCTCCATTGTCGCTGTCGGCCGCTCGCCGATGGAAGACACGCAGAAGGCAGTGGAGGCGACGGGCGCGCGCTTCGCCGCGCTCAAGGCCGACCTGTCCACGATTGCGCCGCTCGAAGGAATTGTGGCCGACACGATCAGCCTGTTCGGCGGGCTGGACATCCTCGTGAACAATGCCGGTATCATTCGTCGCGCCGATGCCATCGACTTCACCGAAGCCGATTGGGATGCGGTGATGGATACCAATCTGAAGTCGGTTTTTTTCCTCTCGCAGGCCGCAGCGCGTCACATGCTGAAACGAGGCTCCGGGAAAATCATCAACATCGCATCCATGCTGTCGTTTCAGGGCGGAATTCGCATTCCCTCCTATACTGCGGCAAAGAGCGGGCTTGCCGGGTTGACGCGTCTGCTGGCCTGCGAATGGGCCGGCAAGGGCATCAACGTCAATGCGATTGCGCCGGGCTATTTCGTCA
>JAIUNP010000291.1 GCA_020161975.1 Pseudomonadota bacterium | reverse complement strand
ACATCCGGCCGCCAGGAGGGCACCGAGACCTTCACTCTGTCACCGTTGCCAGAAACCCAGAAACCGAGGTTCTGAAGGGTCACCTTCGCTTCAGCGCGCGGCACATCGAGCCCGGTGAGGCGTTTGGTCTCGCTCCACGGGAAGTCGATGACGAGGCCCGCTTCCGGGATCTCCCCCGCCAGCACCGAATCCGTCGGCGTGCCACCGCAAAGGTCCAGGACAAGCTGCGTGGCATGGTCGAGGCCCGGCACCGTGTAAGCGGGATCGACGCCCCGCTCAAAGCGGTAGCGCGCATCCGAATTGAGGCCGAGCGCGCGGCCCGAGCGCGCCACCGTCATCGGGTCCCACAGCGCCGATTCGATCAGCACATCGGTGGTGTTCTCGTCGCAGCCCGAAACCTCGCCGCCCATGATGCCGGCCAGCGATTCAACGCCGTTGTCGTCGGCGATGACGACATGGGCCGGATCGAGCGCATAGGTCTTGCCATCCAGTGCAAGCAGGCTCTCGCCAGCCCGCGCACGGCGCACCACGAGATTGCCGTGCACCTTCCCCGCGTCGAAGACATGCAGCGGGCGTCCCTGATCGAAGGTCATGAAGTTGGTGATGTCGACCAGCGCATTGATGGGGCGCAGGCCGATGGCCTTCAACTGGCGCTGCATCCATTCCGGCGAAGGGCCGTTCCTGACCCCGCGCACGAGGCGCAACGCGAAGGCCGGGCAGAGGTGCCGGTCTTCGGCGGCAAAATCGAGGCTCACACCGACCGGGCACGGCCCGTCGGTTTTCAGTGGCAGCGGCTTGGGCACGCGCAGGGTGCCAAGCCCCGCCGCCGCAAGATCCCGCGCGATGCCGTAGACGCCCGTGGCATCGGGGCGGTTCGGCGTCAGGTTGATCTCGATGACAGGATCGTTGAGGCCGAGATACTCAGCGTAAGACACCCCGACTGGCGCTTCGGCTGGCAGATCGATGATGCCGTCGTGATCCTCAGACAGTTGCAGTTCCGCCGCCGAGCACAGCATTCCGCCCGATTCGACGCCGCGGATCACGCCCTTGCCGAGCGTGATGTCCTTGCCGGGAATATAGGTGCCGGGCGGGGAGAAAACGCTCTTCATGCCGGTGCGGGCATTCGGCGCACCGCACACCACCTGCACCGGCGCGCCCTGCCCCGTCTCAACCATGCAGACACGGAGACGATCCGCGTTCGGGTGCTGTTTTGCCTCGATCACATACGCAATCGAAAAGCCCGCGAGCTTTTTTGCCGGGTCCTCGACGCCCTCGACCTCAAGGCCGATGCGCGTCAGCGTTTCCACCACCTCATCGAGCGTGGCGGTGGTGTCGAGGTGCTGCTTGAGCCAGGAAAGGGTGAATTTCATCGGGCGCGCTCATCGAACATGGAATTTCGTCAGCGAGGCGTGTCCGCCATCCCGGCGCGCACGTCAAGGGGCGCGGCTCAATCGCCCGAATTTCCCCGCGTCGCGATTATAGCGGGAGACCGCCTCGGGGCGGATGCCGCTGATCGTATGGTGCGGGTGTTCCGGCCCCACGAAAATCTCCGGCAGGACATGGTGCATGATGACGCCGGAGCGGAAGGCCTTGCCGTATTTCCCCAGATCATCGACCGGCAGCGCTGCTTCATCAAAGCCGACCAGTTCGCCATATCCGCCCGCGATGGAGCCCTCCGGCGCTTCCGTATCCGGCTCGAAGGCGAGATGCAGGAAGGTCGCGATGCCGTAGACACCGAAACAGCGCGCAGCGCCGCCTTTCCAGGCGACCGCGGAGATCACCACATCCTCGCCAATCGCCAGTTCCGCAAAACGCGGCAGAGCCAGCACCTCGTCGAGCACCGCGCGGCTGACCCAGAGCATCTTCTCCTTGAAGGGCATGATCGGCCCCTCGGGATCGATGAACGGCCAGTATTCCAGCGCAGGGTTCTGGCCAAGCTTGATCGAATAGGCACGGTCGTCGTGGGCAATGAAATCCCTGGCCGCCTGCCGCAGATTGGCATCCACCGCCGGTGTGGCCCGGTAACGGCTGTCGTCGTCCATCAGCATGGCGAGGCGATAGTCCGCGCGGGCGTGGATGGCGCCAAGCGCCGCCGCATAGACCTCGCCGATGCAGGAATGGGCGCGTTCCGCCACAATGATCACCAGCCTGCCGCCCGCAATCGCCGCAGCGTGATCCGCCTGCATCCGCGCAAGAAATTCCGGCGCATAGGCCTGGGCATAGACAAAGGTGCAGGCGGAAAGGCCGCCGGCCTCAAGCGCCGGCATGAAGGCGCGATCCATATCCGCAACGAGCCGCGCGAGCATGGCCTCGCGCCCCCGGCTGCAAATGATGATCGCGATGTCGCGTTTCACCCCGTCAAACCACCCGCCAGCGTCGGCAGGTCGAGCGGGCGGAAGCCGTAGTGCTGAAGCCAGCGCACATCCGCATCGAAGAAGGGGCGCAGGTCCGGCATTCCGTATTTCAGCATGGCGATCCGGTCGATGCCCATGCCCCAGGCGTAGCCCTGATATTCATCGGGATCGAGGCCGACATTGCGCAGCACATTGGGGTGGACCATGCCGCAGCCGAGGATTTCGAGCCAGTCGGTGCCCTGCCCGAAGCGGATGTCCTTGCCGGAGCGGTCGCACTGGATGTCGACTTCCATGGACGGTTCCGTGAAGGGGAAGAACGACGGGCGGAAGCGCATCGTCACGTCCTTCACCTCGAAGAACGCCTTGCAGAACTCGGTCAGCACCCAGCGGAGCTGACCGAGGTTCGCCGTCCTGTCGATCACCAGCCCCTCGACCTGATGGAACATCGGGGTGTGGGTCTGGTCGCTGTCGCAGCGATAGGTGCGGCCCGGGCAGATGACGCGGATCGGCGGCTTCTGGCCGAGCATGGTGCGGATCTGCACCGGCGAGGTGTGCGTGCGCAGAAGCTTGCGCTCGCCATTCGCGTCCGGGTTGAAGAAGAACGTGTCATGCATCTCGCGGGCCGGGTGACCGGCGGGGAAGTTTAACTTCGTGAAATTGAAATCGTCGGTCTCGACATCCGGACCCTCGGCGATGGCAAAGCCGAGATCGGCGAAGATCGCGGTCAGTTCGTCGATCACCTGCGAAATCGGGTGGATACGCCCGGTTTCCAGCGCGGAAGGCTGAACGGGCAGCGTCACATCCAGCGTCTCGGCCTTGAGACGCGCATCAAGCGCGGCGGATTTCAGCACGGATTTACGGGCGGCGAGCGCCTCGTGCACCTGATCCTTCGCCGCGTTGATGGCAGCGCCGGCGACCTTTCGCTCGTCGGGCGACATCTTGCCCAGCGTTGCGAGCAGCGCGGAAATCGAGCCCCTCTTGCCGAGTGCGGCGACGCGCACTGCTTCCAGCGCCGCCTCATCGGGTGCGGCGGCGATGTCAGCAAGGATGGTGCGGCTGAGCGTAGCAACGTCGGTCATGGGGCAATCCGCATAATCTGATGGGTTGCGGCGCTTTTAAGGGTATTGTGCCGGCCTCACAAGCCATTCCCTCGCGCGGGGTGGGCGGCGGCCTTCCGCAATCCTCCCCACCGTCAATCAGGAGCCTTTCGTGCCCGACACCCCCGCCAACAAGGCCTCGCCGACCTATCTGCCGGCGATGCTCGACAGTCCGTTCCTGCTGGGCGATTCGACGCGCGGCGCACGATTCATGCTCGAATATCAAAAGACCGAGGAGATTCTCCGGGCAGCGGGCATCCGTTCCACCATCGTCTGTTTCGGCTCGGCACGGGCGCATGAAGGGGAGGCGAACACGCTCGGGCGGGCCTATGATGCAGCGCGCGCCTTCGGGCGGCTCGCCTCCGAGCGGGGCGGCGCGCTTTGCGACGATGGCGGTGAGCATTGCAATGTCATCGCGACGGGGGGCGGTCCGGGCATCATGGAAGCCGCGAACAGGGGCGCCATCGAAGCCGGCGCCCCCTCGATCGGCTTCAACATCACCCTGCCGCACGAGCAGGAACCGAACCCCTGGACGACGCCGGGGCTGACTTTCCAGTTTCACTATTTCGCCGTGCGCAAGTTCCATCTTGCCATGCGCGCGGCGGGGCTTGTCGTGTTTCCGGGCGGGTTCGGCACCCTTGATGAACTCTTCGAGGTGATCACGCTGCAACAGACCGGCAAGATGCACCGCTGTCCGGTGGTGCTCTACAACCGCGCCTTCTGGCGAAGGCTGATCAATCTTGATCTTCTCGTTGAAGAAAAACTGATCGCACCGAAGGATGTCGCGCTATTCCGCTATGCCGAGACGCCGGAAGGTATCTGGCACGAACTGGTGGCCGGCGGGCTTCAGCCTCATGGGCCGTGCACCAGCAGTTCCTTCAAATAACCGGGGTCACCGCCCGCGACGAAATAACCGTTGCGGAACACCCCATCGCGCGGACCATAGGTGAAGGGCTCGCCTTTGGCGGTCAGCACCGTGCCGCCCGCTGCGCGCAGCACCGCATCGCCTGCTGCGGTATCCCATTGCATCGTCGGCGAGAGGCGCGGGTAGATATCGGCCAGGCCCTCGGCGATGCGGCAGAACTTGATCGACGAGCCGACGACCTGCGCCCTGCCCTCGGTGATGCGGGCGACAAAGGCATCGGTGTCGGGCGAACGATGGCGCAGACTTGCCAGAACAACCATCTCGCCGGCTGCGGCCCGGCGGGACATGATGGGGCGGCGGTTGTGGGCGCGTGTTGTCCGTGCGCCGGGGGTGAGCGTCATCATTTCCGCGCCGTTACGCGTTCCCGCCCAGAGGGTTTCCAACGCCGGGGCATAAACGACCCCCGCAACCGGCACATAGTTCTCGATAAGGCCGATGTTGACCGTGAACTCCCCCGAATGGTTGATCATTTCCTTGGTGCCATCGAGCGCATCGACCAGAATGAAGCGGTCATTGCATTCAGGCGTACGCCCATCGCTCACGGCCTCCTCGGAGACGACGGGAATACCCGGCAGGATACGCTCCAGCCCTTCAAGGATGATCGCCTCGCCCTCCCGATCCGCAGCCGTGACCGGGCTGCC
>JAIUNP010000290.1 GCA_020161975.1 Pseudomonadota bacterium | reverse complement strand
GATAAAGAGCGGGTTTTCGCGGGATAGCCGGACATGCGCATATGCGTCTTTTCCGGCAGCTTCCAGCCGTGCAACTGGTTTTCCTGCATCGTGGTGACAACAAAGCGCCCATCCTGCGACCAGGTGACATCGATATGGACGCCCTTCCATTCGAGCCTCTCCGGCGGAGCCGCGACATTCGGGAACCACAGGCTGGCGCCATCAGCATGGGCGATGGCAAGACGATAGCCCTTGGGCGCAAAGGCGAGGCCGCGCGAGGATGAGGGCGCGGCGAAGGTCTTGAGCGCGCCCTTGCCATCGCGGGCAGAGACCGTTTTACCGGTGCTCCAGGCAGTCGCGCCGGAGGGGCCAAGCGCCACGGCGTCAATCCAGCGGCCCGTCTCACGGGCAATCTCGGCGGGCGCTTTGTCGCCCTCCAGCAGCATAACGCGCCCATCATCGCCACCGGTGAGCAGACGCTCGCCATCAGCCGCGGCGACCAGCACCGCACCATCATGCGCTTCAAGCCGGCGCGGCGCATCCGGATTGCCCACGAGAATCGCCCCGTCGCCCAGCGCAAAGACCGGGGATTCACCGAGAAAAGCGGCCATCGTGACATGGGCGCCGGCGTCAAATTCGGTGACGTATTGCGTCAGCGTATTGTCAGGCGCAGCCATCGGTTACGCCTTGCAGGCGAGGAAGCCCTTGCGGATCTCGTCCTTTTTCAGATTACGACCAATGAACACGATCTTCGAGGTGCGCTTCTCATCGGAGCGCCATTCGCGCTGCACATCCCCGTCCAGGATCATGTGTACGCCCTGATAGACAAACCGCTTTGGCTCTCCCTTGAAGGCAAGAATGCCCTTCGAGCGCAGGATATCCGGCCCGTCGCGCTGCACGAGATCGTTGATCCAGGGCATGAATTTGTCCGGATCGACATCACCATCGATTTCTACAGACATCGACTGCATGTCCTCGTCGTGATGGTGGTGGTGCCCGGCGTCGAGAAAATCCGGTTCGAGTTCGAGCACGCGTTCGAGATCGAAGGCACCGCGATCCAGAATTTCGGAGAGGGGCACATTCGACTTCACGGTGCGGATCAGCCGAGCGTAGGGATTGATGGCGCGGATGCGGGCCTCGACCTCGGCGAGTTCCGCTTCGGTCACAAGATCGGTCTTGTTGACGAGGATAACATCGGCAAAAGCGATCTGGTTCTTGGCTTCCGGCGCATCCTTGAGGCGGCTCGACAGCCACTTGGCGTCCGCAACGGTGATGATGGCATCGAGCCGGGCCCTGTCCTGCACGTCCTGATCAACAAAGAAGGTCTGCGCAACGGGGGCGGGGTCGGCAAGGCCGGTCGTCTCGATGATGATGGCGTCGAACTTGCCCTTCCGTTTCATCAACCCTTCGATGATGCGAATCAGGTCGCCGCGCACGGTGCAACAGATGCAACCGTTGTTCATCTCGAACACTTCCTCATCGGCACCGACGACGAGATCGTTGTCGATGCCGACCTCGCCAAACTCGTTGACGATGACGGCATAGCGGCGACCGTGATTCTCCGTCAGGATGCGGTTCAGCAGCGTTGTCTTGCCGGCACCAAGGTAGCCGGTGAGGACGGTGACGGGAATTTTTTCGGCCATGGCAATCTCTGGGGTGGCGGCAGCCAACCCTCAGGGAGTCAGCACCTTGGCGATCTCTCGCACGTTATGACGCATCATGTCGATATAGGTGGCCGCAGGACCATTCGCCAGAGATAACGCGTCCGAATAGAGTGTGCCACCGACCTTTGCGCCCGATTCGCGGCCGATTTGCTCGATTTTGCGCGGATCGGAGACATTTTCGATAAACACCGCCGGCGCCTTCAGCGTCCGGAGTTGACGGATGATCTTCGCCATATCGGCAGCAGACGGCTCGCTTTCCGCTGAAATCCCCTGAAGCGCCGCCGTCCTGAAGCCGAACTCCGCAGCAAAATAGCGGAAGGAATCGTGGGTCGTGACCAGAAGGCGGTTATCCTGCGGAATGGCACCAAGCACTGCTTGTGCCTCGGCAATCAGCGTGTCGAGGCGAACGATATAGGCCTTCAGGTTGTTGCCATAATCAGCGGCACCGGCAGGATCGGCTGCACTGAATGCGCTGGCAATCGCTGCCGCATAACGTTTCGCGTTACTGATCGACTGCCAGGCATGGGGATCGTGACCGCCGCCGTGCTCGCGTTCATGGCCGTGACCGGAGTCTTTTGCCTTGACGAGCGGCTTGACGTCCCGGCTCACGACCGTGGGCTGCACCTTGCTGCCGGAGGTTTTGATCAACCGGGCAATGAACGGTTCATAGCCAAAGCCGTTGACGAGGATGACTTTCGCGCCCGCGACCATCTTGACGTGATCGGGGCTGGGCTGGAAGCCATGCGCATCCTGATTGGCACCAACGATATCGGTTACCGCCACGCGGGGGCCGCCGATCTGCCGCGCCATATCGCCGAGGATTGAGAAGCTCGCCAGCACAGGGAGCGGTGTTGACGTTTGCGCATAGACGAACTGTGTCGAGCCGGTCGCAGCGATCAAGGCAATGAAAGTCCGTCTGTCAAACATCGAGGAATCCTCTCGTTGAGGTGTTCAGGCCCTGAAGTGGCTCCGCGGCCGCAATTGTCGCACGATGCCACCGGCACGCCCGACGATGATCGAAATGAGGTAGAAGGCACCTGCCACCAGAATGATCGTTGGCCCGGATGCGAGGCCCGCATGGTAAGACAGCAACAGCCCCAGATACCCGGCTGTCAGGGCATCCATGACTGCAAAGGCCAGCATCGCCGGCAGCCGCACGGTCCAGAGGCGGGCCGTGGCGGCAGGCAGCACAAGAATGCCAACGGCCAGCAGCGTACCGAGCGCATGAAAGGCCCCCACGAGGTTGAGAACGACCAATCCCAGAAAGGTGAGGTGCACGAACGGGCCGATCCGGCTTTGCGTGGATAGAAAGATCGGATCGACAAATTCGAGCACCATGGGACGCAGCAACAGCGCCAGCGCAATCAGCGTCAGGCCCGTGACAGCCACCATCAGCAGCAGCGTTTCATTATCCAACCCCAAAATCGAGCCGAACAGCACGCGGAAAATATCGACATTCGAGCCACGCGCCGAAAGCAGGGTGACGCCGGCCGCCAGCGACACAATGTAGAATGCGGCCAGCGATGCATCCTCCCGAAGGCTTGTCGAGCGGGCGACAAGACCGGCGAGGATGGCAACGACAAAGCCGGCAACGAGCCCGCCAGCTGTCATGGCCCCCAGTGACAGGCCCGAGATCATATAGCCGATGGCCGCGCCGGGCAGGATGGCGTGGGCCATGGCATCCCCGATGAGACTCATCCGGCGCAACATCAGGAAGACACCGATCGGGGCCGCACCCAGCGACAGGATCAGAATGCCGGCCAGCGCCCGGCGCATGAAGGAGAACTCGGCGAACGGACCGATGAGAAAGTCATAGGCTGACATCAGGCGACCTGTTCGCAGATGTGGGCACTGCGGTCGATGGCCTCCACCATTCTCCGCGCGACGATGGTGTTGTCCGCGCTCAGAACCGCTTCGGTCGGCCCCCAGCCGACCATCTCGCGGGCCAGCAGAAGAGCCGACGGGAAATGGCGACGCACCAGCGGCATATCGTGCAGCACGGCAACAACGGTGCGCCCCTCCTCTGTCCAGCGGGAAACGAGTCCGAGGAGATCCTGAACCGTCTGCTCGTCGATCGCGGAAAAGGGCTCATCGAGCAGAATCACCGGCGCGTCCTGCATCAGAAGCCGAGCAAACAGCACCCGCTGGAGTTGGCCGCCGGAAAGCGTGGAGAGAATCCGGGCTTCAAACCCGCCGAGGCCGACAGCATCAAGCGCATGTTCGATCTCGATGCGGATGGCGCGACCGAACGGACGGAAGAAACCAACCCGCCGCAACGCGCCCATCGCCACGAAGTCATGGACGGTGATCGGAAAATCCCGGTCAACCTCGGCAGCTTGCGGGAGGTAAGCGAGACATCGGCGCGTCTCGGGCGTCATGACGATGCTGCCACCGATCGGCCGCAGCAACCCGGCGATGCCTTTCAGCAGCGTCGACTTCCCCGCGCCATTCGGACCAACGACGGCCAGCCGGCTGCCAGTGGGCACGGTGCCGCTGACATGATGGACGGCAGGATGCCGGTCATAACCGAGCGTGAGGTTTTCAAGCGTGATTGCAGCGGGCATGTCAGGCGCCCAATGCCCAAAGGGTCGCCGCCCAGATCGTGGCCAGTGCGACACCGACAATCACCAGACGCCCGCCAACACCGGCAGCCAGCAACGACGGCGCCACCGGGCGCTTCAAGGCCCCTTCGTGGGCATGATCATGGCCACAGGCGCAGGCGGGACCATGAGGATGGTCGTGGGCATGATCATGGGCTCGGTGCAGTGTCTGATGATCGGTCATAAAAATGTAATATTATAACATTCGCTTTCGATCAACAGGCAATTGCGCAGCGCTGGGTCCAAACCTGCGGACGCAACTCAGCCGTGGGTTACGCCCTCCGTGTGCTGAGATCGGTTCCAGATCAGAACGGATGATATTGGTAGAGCCAGCTTTCGCTCAGCGGTTTGCCATCAAGGCGCAGGAACAGCCGCATCTCGACCGGCTCCGTGCCCTCGGCATGGAAATCGAACTGCGCGCGCCAATGGCCTGGCACATCATCGGGCACGGCTTCGGTGAAAACATATGAGAAGGTGCCGCGCGAGGCCCAAAGCACCGCTTCCGGCCGAACGCCGGATGGCAGCCCCTTCAGCGGCGCACCTTCAAACTCGACCATGAATTTGCGCACACCTTTCGGTCGCGGCTGGCCCGGCTGGCCGCCATTGCCCATGCGCGTCGCAACCACCCGGGCGAGCGGCGTCGGAAACGGCTCATCCGCCGTCCAGTAGAGCTTGTAGCGGAAGGCGAGGCTATCACCGGCCTTCACCGGAGCTTCAGGCTGCCAGGCGGCGACGACGTTGTCGTGGATCTCATCGTCGGTGGGAATCTCGATAAGCTGCACCGCGCCCTTGCG
>JAIUNP010000289.1 GCA_020161975.1 Pseudomonadota bacterium | reverse complement strand
CTTGTAGGGCGAACGAATGCCCGCGCCACCCAAGACCGCTACTACCTTTATCGAAACCGGGCTTCGGAGGACAAGAACCGGGTTCGCGCGCTCTATAAATCGCTTCAGAAAGACCCGGACAATCCTGATCTCGTCGCCCAATGGAAGCGAATTTCGGCGCAATTCAATGTCGAAATTGGTTATGGCGGCGACCTCGATTGGACCGCATCGACGCTGAAAATATTCGACGCGACCGATGATCGGCTCAAGGAGCTTCGAGAGCAGCTCACCGATGTGCAGGCCGATGACGGCCTCGGTCGAGCCGATAGGGTGGCCAGGGAGCGGGAGATCACGCTTCAAATCGAGGACCTCCAGCGCGCGGCAATCAAAACGCACCTTGATATGGCTGCCATAGCAGCATCGAAATCTGGACCAGTTGATGAGGTTGCGGGGGCGCGCTGAACGGGCGCCAATGGTTGTCGTGTTGACCGATCGCAGATGTTGCCGCATCGTTTGGGCCGGGCAGGGTGAGGCGATGAGTAGATACTCTGATCTAGAAATTCCCTACGGAGCTTGGGTTTCCGTGAGCATAGAAGGGCAGCAGCCTTTCTATGGCGACATCGTACGAAGCAGCAGTTCCGGTTACCTCTCGGTTCGAGAAGCGGACGGGACGGTGACGGATATCGAAATCTCCGATGTGCGAGAGGGGCGCGTTGTCCTCAATCCGCCGATTATCCCGGCAGACCTGACCGCGCCTGAGCCGACTCGGAAGGGTGATGACCATCCCGTCCGGACGACACTGATTACCTCCGCTATGATCATGGCTGTGGCTACATTTGTAGCATACGGCCTTGGCAAGAGGGCAGGCGAGCGAACTGAAACCAAAGTGACATATGTTACTCATGAACTGCCTTCATCTGAGAAGAAGCGCCTTGAGGCAGAGGTTGCCCGTCTGTCATCTGGGGTTGATGCGTTGCTTCTCTGCGGCGAAGCCTTCGGCATCGACCAAGGAAGGCTGGAAGAGCATTTCCGACAGCAATTCTTTGAGGAGGAGATTGATCGCGCCGAGATTGAAGCTGAGATGGGCGATGATCGCAGCAGGTGGGACTATTGATGGTCAGCGCGCCCAGTTTCCCGGGCGCGCCGACCTTAGGTGCCTGCCTTGCCTAACCGGGCCACGCCATGCCTTGCCCCGCCTAGACCGCGCCATGCCTGCCGCGCCCTAACCGACCACAACATGCCAAGCCCTGCCTTGCCAGCCTTGCCTCGCCCGGCCATGCCTTGCCTCTCCGTGCCGTGCCAAGCCACGCCAGCCGTACCATGCCATGCCTCACCCCTTACGGGATGAAACGATCTTTGCGCCGATTTGCTTGATCACCGGGACAAGTTCGGCGAACTCGGCCAAGTCCTGATACCGGCGTTTCCATTGCATGAGTTCCCCCCACGCGCGTTGCAAGACCATATCTCTGGTTTTTTGCATCGAAAGGGCGTGAGAGGCTTCGCGGTAATGGGGGGCCCCGGGCTCACTGATGTGGATGAAAGCCTTTGTTCGGACGGCCGGCTTGTCCTCGCTGACGTAGATTGCGACGACGGCCCGGATCAACCCTCTTGCCTGACCTAGCCTATGCTGCTGCGCCGCCTCGCTGTCGTCCCATTCGAAAAATTGGTGAAGTGGGCTGTTCGGGTTTCGCGCATCCGCCACCACGTCTTCTGGCGTCAGCTCGCCATGTTCCCGCTTCCGAAGGAGTTCGAGATGCTCCCCGACGGCATTGGGGTTTGTGCGGTCCGATCCGGCCTGAAACCTGGCCCCTTCAGCAAACTCGTATCTGGCGATCTTCATGCCGCGCCTCCAAGACGGGCAAGATCGCTCTCGGTTGCGACATGAAACATGCCGTGCTGCCCATCACGTTCCGGCCGCCACTCGCCGATGCCAACGGCAAATCCGGCGACGTTGAGAATGTTGAGGATTTGCGCCTCGGACAGCACGTTTGCATTGAACCGGACCAAAAGCCGGGCAGCCCATTCGGAAAACTCTCCCCGGTAGCGTAGATCGGCCGTCCCCATTCCGACGCGCACCAAATCTTCGCGCATCGAGGGCTCGCCACTGACCAGCCGAACAAGGTTCTGTCTGGCCCTCGTGCCGTCAAATGCTCCAACCACATCAACGTCTTCGCCGATGATGTGGAACGCCTGTCGGGCCGCAACCTTTGTCAGGCCGCCAACAGACGTGATCGCGGTAACCGCGGCAGTCTTGAACGCGACGGATGGGAAGCCGTGCCCACCATCATCCAGCCGATACAGGGAGGCTTCGAAGTCGGCCACGGGGTCTTTCGCCTCCTTTGCGCCGACGGCCCGCTTCATCTGCTTGTCGAGCATCTGGAGCTTTGCCTTCTGGCTCCATGCGTGAACGATCAGCGGGGAGTCGCCAATTACCGTCACCTCCATCAGACGAATGTCGATCCTTGGCAGGACGATTGCGGTTTCAGATTTGATCGCCATTTTCCGTATGCCCTCCGTTTCAGGCGATGAGGCGCGCTGTGGGGTGGATGAGCTTGGCGAGCGATGACAGACCCTTGGCGGTAACGCGGACCTGCTCGGTGATCTTTTCGGACCCATCTGCCCGAAGAACGGTCGTGGTCTTGTGTTCCAGCAGGCCAAGATTGCACTTTGTCTGGAAGCCGAGCCACGTCGGGCTGTTGGCCCGCCTGTAAATCCAGCCGTTGTGCGAAAGCCAATCGAACAGGTCTTTCGGGCGGATGCCCAGGTTCTTCGCGGCCTCGGTGATGTTCAGCGACCCGTCGGCCTTGGTCAGGCGATGATGGGCAGCAACATCTTCTTGCATGTCCTCGACCTTGGCCTCTGCCGCAGCCGCGCGCTGCTCCGCCTCGATCCGCTTTCCGGCGTGTTCAATCAGGAGCTGCGTGAGAACGGCGGGATCGGAGAGGTTGGGAAGGGCGGCTTGGCCTTCCAGTTCCTCAAGCCGCTTCACCACCTTGTAGCGCAGATCGGCGCGGTAGCCGGTGATGAGCGTGACGGTCAGGTCTTTCGGGAGGCGGTATTCCTTGAGGGTCCGTCCGGTGCTGTCCGAGTAGCTGGACAGGAAATCACTCACCCCAAATCTGGGGTCAGCAATATCTTGTAGCATCTTCTCGATGTCACGCAAGATATGGAAGTGCTGCTTTTCGCACAGGTCCGCGATCTCGCGCGACGACATGGTAACATGGGCTTGGCCCGGAATCATGATCTGCATGTCACGCCTCCTCGATGCTGGAGATTTGCGCGCCAGTCGCATCGGCGCTGTAGATCGCCACGACCCAGCCGATGACACGGCTGTTCAGGGCATCGGACGGAACTGACCGCCAGACGCCATCAACACGGACTCGCATTCCGTGAAAGCTTTCCGCCCGAACCACCGCCCCATCATTGAGCAGATAGCTGTTGGCGTGCGTCACCCGGTTACAGGGCGTGCAGAGGGCGAAGCTTCCGGGATGGCCCGCGATGGGGGACAGGAAGAGCGGGGCAGGGCCCGATTCTGCTTCGGTTGCCCGCGAGGCAAGCGCAACCGCCCCGAGTGCGGGAAGGCTGAGCAGAACCGACCTGCGGGTGGGGTCTTTCGGAACTTCTGATGTGGTGATATGTTTGGCCATAGCCATTGCTTTTTCCTCGCAAGGATTGCTGGTTAGGCCGCGTTTGGTGTTGGTAGCACCTGCGCGGCCGCTTAGTTTTCTGACTCTGCGTCCAAGGCTTTCGCTCCACTCATCGCAGACCTCAGCGTGAAGACGATCTGCGATGCTTGGGTTCTGCAATTCAGTTTTGCCTGCTCGGCGAGCCATTTCTTGATGTCTTCCGGGACGCGAATCCGCATCTCGGCGTCTCCTCTTGCCATCTTTCCTCCTGAATGACGCACGGTGCGTCATATGTGTGTGTCATGCGTGCGGCATTGCCGTCAAGAGAAATCTGCGGCATGTGTGCGGCATGTCGCGCGATGATCTTCATTTCCGTCTCAGAATACCCGAGGACCTGAAGTCTCGGGTTGAAGCCGCTGCGAAGGCGAGCCGCCGCAGCATAACCGCCGAAATCGTTGCTGCGCTTGAGGAGCGATTCCCGCGCCAAACCCAGCTTGACCAAGTGGAAACTGCCTTATTGCTGCTCAAATCTGCGATGTTCGCTGACAAGCCCGACCGGGACCGGACCATGAAGGCGCTGGACGATCTTGAAGAAGACCTGACAGAGCTGAAGAGCCACATTCTGCGCGGCCTCAAGCAAGACTGACCGCTTGCCGCACGATTGAAGCTGTCCGTCATATCAGTCGGATTGTGAGATTGTCTTGGTGCGGCGATGACAGAAAAGGCCTTTGGTGATCTGCTTTTGGCGCTGATGCAGCCGCGCCGCGTCAATGTGGATGTCATGGACCCGGTGAAGGTCGAGACGATGCGCAAGACCTATGGTTTCGAGCCGACCACGGGTGATCCGATGATCACGATGGCCATGGACCCAAACCGGGTTCAGGATATGCACCCGCTTGAGAGACCGCACAATTTGGGGTCGTATGATAGCGGCACCGATGCGGTCTATCTCAATCCTGAAACCTCTGAAAATGACCGGCGCGAGACAGCTCAACACGAGTTCCGGCATCGCGGGGCCGGGATGCTGGATGCTTTGGCTGGGCGCGGCGGCGGAGATTTCAGCCGCCACGACTTCTACCTTGAAGAGCTGGCCATGCTTATGATGGACATGCAGCAAGGAATCGGAACCGACGGCTACAACATCCCGGCGATTCAGTGGACAGCCAACGATCTGGCGGCATCCGCCGGAACTACGCCAGCCAAGATTATGTCAGAGGCAGACGCCAAGGCTGCGACCTATAACCGCGAGGCGCGTGATGCCGTCGGCGGCGGGGCCGAGTACCGTTCGGTTCTCCAATACATCGCCAATCTGATGAACGACCGCGGGCCGCGCTGATGCTTGAGGCGGCCTGGTCTGTCCAGCCCGCGCCATCGCCGCACGACTGAGGCGACTTGCGCCATGTTCCGGCCTGCGTAGCGGGCCGCCTCAGCCCGCGCTTTTGA
>JAIUNP010000288.1 GCA_020161975.1 Pseudomonadota bacterium | reverse complement strand
CGATCATGATGCGGTCGCGGACTTCAACGGCGAACATGGAACACTCCGGTCAGGAATAGCAGATGAGGGTTTGCAGCCCAGGCGCGCCGGGGGCAAGCAGTCGCGGCAGCGCGCCGGGCAGATCGGTAAAGGCAATCTCCTCGGTGATCAGCGCGTCGAGCACGGGATCATCGAGCAGCATCAGAGCGGTCGCCTTGCGGCGGGCATAATCCCAGCGAGGCCGCCGGGCCGGAGGAAGCTGCCCCACCTGTGAGGAGATCAGCCGCAGGCGTTGCGAGTGGAAGGCGCCGCCCAGCGCCACGGGCGTCACGCCCGCGCCATACCACGAGAGTTCAACAACCGTCGCCTCCATCCCGGCGGACGACAGCGCAAGGCCAAGGCCTGCAGCATGTGCTGAGGCGTGAAACACCACATCGGCCGTCGCGGCGAGGTCGCTTGCCGCCGTGGCAGGCCGGAACGCTGCGCCGAATGCGGTCGCAATTGCCTCCCGTGCGGGGTCGATATCCACCACGGTCACGCGGGCGCCGGGAAGTCGCGCGGCGATGCGCGCGATCATCAGGCCCACGACTCCGGCCCCGACAACCACGATCCGATCACCCGGACCGGCGTTCGAATCCCACACGGCGTTGAGCGCGGTTTCCATGTTTGCGGCGAGTACCGCCCGTCGCGCCGGAACGGCCTCCGGCACCAGTGTCACAGCATCGGGCGGTGCATTGAAGCGATCCTGATGCGGATGCAGGCAGAACACCGTCCGGCCAAGGAGATGCGGTGGCCCATCTTCCACCAACCCGACGGCGGCATAGCCGTATTTAACGGGGAAGGGGAAATTGCCCTCCATCATCGGCGCGCGCATCCGCTCAAATTCCTCGGGCGGCACGAGGCCGTTGAACACGAGCCGCTCGGTGCCCCGGCTGAGGCCGGAGTAAAGCGTGCGCACCCGCGCGGCCCCAGCCTGCGGCGACAGATCGGCGGGGCGCAGTTCTGCCCGCGCCTTTTCCACAAACCACAGAGCGGTGGCCGTCATTTTTCCCCCGGCGTCAGATCGGTCTGCCAAGTTTTGGTCGCATTCATCTTGCCTACGCCAGAGAGTTACTGCATCGCAGAAGCACCTCTCCGCCCTCCAGCTTTTCTCCGGAACGCCTTTCACGTGCAAGCCTTTCCATCGTCGATTCAGCGCGAGGTGCTGACGCCCACCGGCACGCAGAGCCTGTTTGAACTGGCGCGCCGCCGCCGCATTGTCGCAGTGCTGAATATCGTCACTTGGCTCGCGCTGGTGGCCGCCGCAATCTATGTCCTCGGCTCGGGCGGTTGGACCTGGGTCGATGGGCTGATGCTGCTATGCTTCCTGGTGGCCACGCCCTGGACGGTGCTCGGCTTCTGGAATGCGATAATCGGACTTCTGCTGCTCCATTCCCCACGCGATGAACTGGTCCGGGTTGCTCCCTTTGCCAGCACGGGCGATGCGCCGGATCCGATCACCATCCGCACGGCGGTGCTGCTGACCCTGCGCAACGAGGATGCGAACCGCGCCATCCTTCGGCTGAAGACCGTGAAAGCCGCGCTCGATGCCAGCGGTTTCGGCGAGCAGTTCGGCTATTTCGTGCTCTCGGACACCAACGATTCGACGATTGCGGAAGCCGAGGAAACGGCCTTCGCCGCCTGGAAGATCCGCGAACCGCGCCACCATACGATGCATTATCGTCGCCGCACCGAAAACACCGGCTTCAAGGCCGGCAACCTGCGCGACTTCTGTACGCAATGGGGTGCTGACTACGAGGTGATGCTGCCGCTCGACGCCGATAGCGTCATGGATGGTGACACCATCGTCCGCATGGTCCGGATGATGCAGATGTGCCCGCGCATCGGCATTCTGCAAAGCCTTGTTGTGGGGATGCCCGCCGAAAGCGCCTTTGCCCGTATTTTCCAGTTCGGAATGCGGCAGGGAATGCGGCCCTACACGATGGGATCGGCCTGGTGGGCGGGCGATTGCGGCCCCTTCTGGGGGCATAACGCGCTGGTGCGCATCCGGCCTTTCGTCGAGGATTGCGACCTGCCGCTTCTGCCAGGAAAACCACCGCTCGGCGGGCACATCCTCAGCCACGATCAGGTGGAAGCCACACTGATGCGCCGCGCGGGTTACGAGGTGCGCATCCAGCCGGTCGAATGCGGCTCGTGGGAGGAAAATCCACCAACGATGCTGGCCTTTGCCCAACGCGACCTGCGCTGGTGTCAGGGCAATCTGCAATATTTCAAGCTGCTGGACCTCCCCGGCCTGTTCCCGGTCAGCCGCTTCCAGCTTGTCTGGGCGATTCTGATGTTCATCGGCATTCCGGCCTGGACGTTCCTCATCCTGCTGGCGGCCATCAAGCCCTATGACGGCGAGCCGGCTGCCGCGTTTCCGGCAGGCTTTGCCACGCTGTTCTATCTGACGTTTCTGATCATGTCTCTGATGCCCAAACTCTGCGGCATTGCCGATATCCTGCTGACGAAGGGCGAGGCTGAGCGCTATGGCGGCCCGCGTCGCTTCATGGCCGGCGCGCTTGTTGAAATTGTCTTTTCCTTCCTTCTCGGAGCGGTCTCCACCCTTCGCACCACGCTGTTCATGCTGGCCTTGCCCTTTGGCCGCACGATCTCCTGGAGCGGTCAGGCGCGCGATGCCGAGCGCATCAGCTGGGCAACCGCTGCTGCCGGCCTCTGGCCACAGACGCTGTTCGGCATTCTCGTGCTGGGGCTGATGGCCCATGCGTCCTTGAAACTGGCGTTGCTGTCACTCCCGCTGACGGCGGGCTTCGTGCTGGCCATTCCCTTTGCTGTATGGTCGTCCCTGCCGGAAACGGCAGCATGGCTCCGCCGCCATGGTCTCAACGCGATTCCGGAAGATCTTGATCCGCCGCCTGTCCTTCGTGCCGTCCAGCAAAAAGGTCCGTGACCCATGCCGCTGCCCGCCGACGTGCTTGCCCGCCTCGAAGCTTTTCCGGCCCTCGCGCGGTCGGTTGCAATCTACTATGGCGATCCGGCGCGGCAGGCGGCGATGGATGCGCTGCACGGCAGGCTCGTCAAACCCGGCCAGACGGTGTTCGACATCGGCGCGCATATCGGCGACCGGACGGAGTCCTTCCGGCGGCTCGGCGCGAAAGTCGTCGCACTGGAACCGCAGCCTGATTGTGCGGAGGCCATTCGCATCATTCATGGAGCCGACAAGGGCGTGACCATCATGGAACAGGCCTGCGGAGCGGTTGCAGGGCGCATGATGCTGCATGTCAATTCCGCGAATCCAACCGTTTCCACCCTGTCGGAAGCCTTCATTCAGGCGGCAGACGGGGCAGGGGGCTGGGATGGTCAGGTCTGGGACAGAACGGTGGAGGTTCGCGTGACGACGCTCGACCGCCTGATTGCCAACCACGGCGTGCCGGCTTTTGTGAAGATTGACGTGGAAGGCCACGAAAGCGATGTGCTGAACGGCCTTTCGACGCCGTTGCCGGCGCTGTCTTTCGAGTTCACGACCATTCAACGGGATGTTGCGCTCACCTGCATCGAGCGTCTCCGCAGCCTTGGCCGCTATCGTTATGACGTGGCGCTGGGCGAAAGCCAGCAGATGACGTTCGGCTCGCCAGTTTCCGGGCCTGAAATGGTCAGCTATATCGCCAGCCTGCCTCACGCCGCCAATTCCGGCGACATTTACGCCTTCAACGCCGCCTGACCGGAGCCACCATGCGTTTCGCTGCCGCCCTTGCTGCCCTTCTTGCGCTCGCTGTCCCAGCCCTTGCCCAGACGGCGGCGGACGAGCGAACCGTGACGGTCGAGAACAGGTCCGAACCCGTTCTCTGCGCGGAAAAGGATAACATCTACGTCCCCCTCAGCGGCAAGAGCATCGCGAAATTCCGGATTTCCGCCCTCCACCCTTCATATATCGGCGGGCTTGTTGCCGATCGCTGGGCGGCGGACTGGGCCAATTGCGATTTTGGCGGCGAGCCGCCGGCGGGAACCAAGCCGCCGATGCCCCAGCGCATCACGCTTTATGAAGATCTCGAACTCCAGATCATCGGCCAG
This sequence comes from Pseudomonadota bacterium, assembly GCA_020161975.1. GTDB lineage: Bacteria > Pseudomonadota > Alphaproteobacteria > Rhizobiales > Beijerinckiaceae > JAIUNP01. The sequence continues at coordinate 1,040 of JAIUNP010000288.1, read as the reverse complement.
ATCTATCCCGAATTCTGGCGTCCCGCGAATGTGCCGGTGAAAATCGCCGGCAAGACCTTCACCGGCCTTCATCTGGTGCAGGTGTGGATGCGTGCCGGCAATTCGGCGGAGGAATTCCTCGTCGTCTATCCGCCCGATGGCTACTGGCGCGCCCGCCCGCTGCCGCCCGCCCATATGAAATGGACCGCCTACGGCTCGTCCTTCATGGTCGGCCCGGTGGAAATGGCCGGGCGGCCCGTGGTCGCCTTCAAGGAACTCACCTTCGATCCGAAAACGAAAACCTTCGGCATGAGCTTCGTGAAGGGCGGCTCGGCCACCATGACCGTGACCACCATCGACCAGGACAAGCAGGTGCTGGATGTGACACTCTCGCCGGATGTGCCGCGCGATGTGCCTTTCGCCGGCCTGCGCTCGATGTATGTGACCGAGTTCAACAACGATGCGGCCCGCATCGCCTGGCGCGGCAAGGACGCGAAAGCCTGGGGCGAGGCTCCGATCATGGATTTCAAGACCTTCGAGGCGGTCGAGGTCTGGACGGGCCGCCACAGCTATTCCCGCCACAACACCTCCTCACCGGATATGGTGTTCGACCGTTTCCGCGAACGCTGAGCGTCCCGTAAGGAGCGTCGTCAAGGAAGGCGGCAACGCCGCGGCAGTCACGCTTTACCTGCGGGCGCGGGCCATCAGTTCGCCGTAGACCTCTTCAATCCGGTTGAGATGGCGATCCAGCGAAAATGGATGGTCCCAGTAGCGGCGATAGGCGGCGTTCGACATCGCGGTCACGCGGGCGTCATCCTTCATCAGGGTGAGTTTTGCGGCAAGATCGTCGACATCGGCCTGACGGAACCACAGGCCGGTTTCACCATCAACGACGCTTTCCCGCCCCGCGGAACCATCGCCGGCTACCACCGGCGTGCCCATGGCCAGCGACGAGGCATTGGCGAGGATGGTCGCGGTGTAGGCGACCGTCACCAGTGCGTGCGGCGTGCCGCCGAACCTGGCGGCATATTCGGGGAGCAGCGCCTGAAAGCCTGCATCGT
>JAIUNP010000287.1 GCA_020161975.1 Pseudomonadota bacterium | reverse complement strand
GCACTCGAAGGCGACCTCTTCGATGGTGAGGGCTTTGTGCGCGGTGTGCGCCGCAAGGGCTGTGTGCTGGAAGATGCGCAGGCGCTTGTGGTGGGCGCGGGCGGCGTCGGTTCGGCCATCGCAGCATCGCTTGCCGGTGCGGGGCTGACCGGGCTGGCGCTGTACGATGTGAACACGTCGGCTGTGGAAGGGCTGGCGGGGCGCCTGCGGACGTTTTACCCAAATCTGCGCGTCACCACCGGCAGCAAGGATCCCGCGGGGCAGGATCTTGTCGTCAACGCAACCCCTCTCGGCATGAACAAGGGCGACCCGATGCCGATGGATGTGGACCGCATCGCACCGACCACCTTTGTGGGCGAGGTGGTGATGAAGCAGGAGATGACTGCGTTCCTCGACGCAGCGAAAGCGCGCGGCTGCCGGGTTCAGGTGGGCGTGGACATGCTGTTCGAGCAGATCCCGGCCTATCTTGAATTCTTCGGCTACCCGACGACCACGGCAGAAGAGCTGCGCACGACGGCGGAAATCAAATACTGAAATCGTTGGCGGGCGGGATCGTCACCTCCAACCCGTCATAATCGTCGCTCCAGATGATCTGGCAGGCCAGACGTGTGCAATCCGTGACATTTGTCAATTCATCGAGCTTGTCTTCTTCATCCGCCGTGCGCGGATGAAGGTCGTCACGCCAGCGGGCAGCCACTTCAACGCGGCACTCGCCACAACTGGCGGCACCGCCGCACTCCGACCCGATCTCCACACCATAGTCGCGGATGATCTCCATCAGCCGCCAACCCTCGGCGGCCTCCAGCTCATGCCGCTGCCCTTTGGCGTCGGTGACGGTGACTGTGCTCATCTGACAAATCCGAAAAATGGAATATGTCCGTTCACCACGCGCGAACGGACATTGCCTTGATCAGGATCAATGGAGGGGCAGGGGGTTACCCGGCGCGGCGCCACATCATCGGGCCGAGGATATGCATGGATGCGCCGGTCGCATCCACCGCCACGGTCACGGGCATATCCTCGACCACGAATTCGTGAATCGCTTCCATGCCCAAATCGTCAAAGGCCAGAACCCTTGAGGACTTGATGGCCTTGGACACCAGATACGCCGCGCCGCCGACCGCGATGAGGTAGGCCGCCTTGTGCTTCTTGATGGCCTCAATGGCTTCCGGCCCGCGTTCAGCCTTGCCGATCATCACAGCAAGCCCGGTCTTGTCCAGCATAAGATCAGTGAAACGGTCCATGCGGGTCGAGGTCGTGGGGCCGGCCGGGCCGACAGCCTCGTCGCGCACAGCATCCACCGGGCCGACGTAGTAGATGGCACGGCCGTTGAAATCGACCGGCGGCTTTTCCCCCGCTGCGATCATCTTTGCCATGCGGGCATGGGCAGCATCGCGCCCGGTCAGCAAATGGCCGGAAACCAGCAGCGTCTCGCCGGCTTTCCACGAAGCAACATCCTCACGCGTCATCGTGTCGAGATTGACGCGGCGAACATTGGCGCCGGAACCTTCCAGCACCACTTTTGGCCAGAGGTCGATCGACGGCGGCGTCAGCTTCACCGGGCCGGAGCCGTCGAGCACGAAATGGGCATGACGATCCGCCGCGCATTGCGGCACAAGGCCGACGGGTTTGGATGCCGCATGGGTCGGATAGGTCAGGATTTTCACATCGAGAACGGTGGACAGCCCGCCAAGCCCCTGCGCGCCGATGCCCAGCGCATTGACCTTTTCGTAAAGTTCGATGCGCAGCTCTTCGAGCTTTGAGGCGGGGCCGCGGGCCAGAAGTTCCGGCATGTCGATGGGGGCGAGCAGCGATTTTTTGGCCAGCAGCAGCGCCTTTTCCGGTGAGCCGCCAACGCCGAGGCCGAGCAGGCCGGGCGGACACCAGCCTGCTCCCATGGCTTCCACGGATTTCAGCACCCATGAAACGATATCGTCGCTCGGTTCCAGCGCTGCAAACTTGGCCTTGTTTTCGGAGCCGCCGCCCTTGGCTGCGACATGAACATCGATCTTGTCACCAGCGACAATCTCCACCGTCAGCATGGCCGGCGTGTTGTCGCGCGTATTCTTGCGCTCAAAGATCGGGTCTGCGACGACCGAAGCGCGCAGCGGGTTTTCCTCGCGCTTCCAGGAGAGACGGACGGCTTCGTCCACAAGATCCTGCAAGGAGCGCTTTGTTTCGATGCGGGCGCCGACACCGACCTGCATGAAGACCTGCGCGGTGCCGGTATCCTGACACATCGGCCGCTTGCCGATGGCCGCCATGCGTGAGTTCACGAGAATCTGCGCCATTGCGTTTTTGGCCGCCGGGCTTTCCTCGCGCCCGTAGGCGGCGGCGAGGCTCTCGATATAGTCAGCCGGATGGTAGCAGGCAATGTACTGCAAGGCGTCGGCAAGGCTCTCGATCAGGTCCTGTTCGCGGATAATGGTCACGTCTGTCTCCCGGGGCGAAAAGTCGCATTTCCTTAGCGCCTGATCGCGCACATGGGAACCATGCCGTTAGGATAGGGGCGATAGCGTCTGGCCATCTCAGCGTTCCTTCAGCGCCTCGGATGTCGTGCGCGAAATCGGCGACAGGAAATAGTCGATGATCCGCCGTGTCTCGGTAATGATCTCGGCGGTCACGGTCATGCCGGCAGCCAGCGGCACAGCGATGCCGTCGATCACCATCCGAGGGTCGGACAGCGCGACGGTGACGGGAAAAACGAAGCTTTGCGGCTGGCCCGGCGCAGCAGCGCTGCCCGCAGGGCCCGAAGCTGTGGCATTGGCCTGGCTGCGCCGGGCTTCTCCCTCCTCGATGGCTTCGCCGGCGATGCGCGTGACGGTGCCGCGCAATGTGCCATAGCGGGTGAAATTGAAGGCATCCACCTTCACTGCTACCGATTGACCCAGCCGGATAAAGCCAATGTCCTTGTTGGAAATGAAGATTTCCACCTGAAGTGGTGCGCCGTCCGGCACGATGGTCATCAGTTGCTGCCCGGTCGTCACCACCTGTCCGACGGTCGTCACAGCCAGTTGCTGCACGGTGCCATTGATGGGCGCAGTAAGGCGGAGCTGGTCGAGCCGCGCGGTCGCCTTGGCAACATACTGGGACAGTTCGTCCCGCTTTTTCTCCGCTTCGGCGAGCTTCAGCGTCTGTTCGGCCGTGAACTGCGAGATCATGCGGGCCCGTTGCGCGCCGAGTTCCGCGATGCTGGCGTCCACTTCGGCGAGCTGCCCACGGTCGCTCGCAAGCTGGGCCCGCGAGCGTTCGAGCGATTCGAGCGCATCGAACAGGTTGATCTTGGTTCCCACCGACAGGTTGAGTGATTGCTGGCGCACATCGACGCGGCTTTCGAGGGTCGAGAGCAGGGTCGTCTGGTGGCTGATGCTGGCTTCCAGCCGTTCGCGTGAGGCGCGTTTTTGCGCCACCTGCTTGTCGTTATAGACCAAGGCATCGCCGAGCGTATCGAGATCGGCAATGAGGACCGCAGTCTCCCTGAGGCGCAGCGTCTCCGGCGTATCGGTGGGAAAGGCTATGGCGGGCGGCGTCGCGTTGGGCAGGGTGGCGGCCCCAAGCAACGCAGCGCGCCGCCGGGCCGCCTCCGCGCCGGCGGTTGCGAGTTGCTCGGCCTGAAGGCGCGCATCCGCCTGCGCTTCGGTATCCTCGATCTGCACCAGAAGATCACCGGCCTGCACCTTGGTGCCATTGGCGACAGCGACGGTGCGCACACGGCCCGGTTCCAGCGGCTGGACCACCTTCGAACGCCCCGCCGTTTCGATCTTGCCGAGACCGACCGCATGAATCTCCATCCTGCCGACAAAGGCCCAGACGAGCGCAACGGTGACAAAGGCACAGAGCGTCAGCAGGATCGCGACCGGCAGGGGGGAGGCGGGCGTCTCGACGATCTCCAGCGCCGAGGGCAGGAATTCGAGATCCTCATTGCTGATCTGCCGCTGGCTCTTCTGCTGTGCTTCCGGCTGTGTGTCGCGCTCGGGTTCCGACATCGCTCTCAGGCCCCGTCATGGTCGTTTTGGAGCGCCCAGAGTCGGGCATAAAGCCCGTTGGGCCGATCCAGGAGTTCGTCGTGGCGACCGGATTCCACGATCTGGCCGTTGGCAAGGCTGATGATCCGGTCGCAATGGCGGACAGCGGCCAACCGGTGGGCGACGATGAACACCGTTCGTCCGTTCACGATCGCCTTCATGTTGCGCTGGATGATGCGCTCGCTCTCATAATCGAGCGCGCTGGTCGCTTCGTCGAGAATGAGGATGCGCGGATTGGTGGCGAGCGCCCGGGCTATGGCAATGCGTTGGCGCTGGCCACCGGACAGGTTTGCGCCGCGTTCCTCGATCACGGTGTCATAACCGGCGGACAATGTGTTGATGAACTCGTCCGCTCCCGCCAGCCTGGCCATGGCCATCACATGGGACCGCGGCATGGTGAGGGCGGAGAGCGCGATGTTCTCGTGAATCGTGCGGTTGAAGAGCAGGTTATCCTGTAGAACCACGCCGATCTGCCGCCGCAGCCAGCCCGCGTCCATCTGCGTTACATCCGTGCCGTCGATCAGCACCTGACCCTGCTCGGGCGTATAGAAGCGCTGGATCAGCTTGGTCAGCGTCGATTTGCCGGAACCGGAAGGGCCAACGATGCCGATCACCTCACCGGGGCGGACCGTCAGGCTGAGATTGCGCAACACCGGCGGCGTCTCGGGGCGGTAACGGAAGATGATACCCCGAAATTCAACATGGCCGTTAATCGGGCGCAGCGTGGGCGGATTGGGCGGCGAGGGCTCGGCCGGATAGTTGAGGATATCGCCGAGCCGGGCAATCGAGATCTGCACCTGCTGGAAATCCTGCCAGAGTTGCGACAGCCTCAGGATTGGCTGCACGGCCTGCGCCGCGATCATGTTGAAGGCGATCAGTTCGCCCACGGTCAGCGTACCGTCGATCACGGCGGTGGCGCCGAAGAACAGGATCAGCGCCGTTGTGATCTTGTTGACATGCTGGAACAGCGTCTGCCCCAGCGTTCCCAGCATGGTCGCGGAAAACGAGGCACGCACATAGGCTGCGAGCTTTTCCTCCCACTGCACCTGCATGAGCGGTTCCACG
>JAIUNP010000286.1 GCA_020161975.1 Pseudomonadota bacterium | reverse complement strand
GAGCGGCTGACCGGCCGCAGCGCGATAACGGCAGATCTTGATCGCGCTCGGCAGCTTTTTGCCCGGGCCGTGGAAACGCCGGGGGGACTGAAACTCCAGACGATCCATGCTTTTGCCGAGCGCCTGCTTCACCTCTTTCCGTTCGAGGCGAATGTTCCGGCGCGCTTTTCAGTCCTCGATGACCTGACGCGCCTCGAACTCATCGACGCGGCCAAGCGGGCAACCCTCGCCGAAGCGCTGTCTGATGCCAGCTCCGCATTGGGCATCGCGCTGCGCAGCCTTTCCGCCGACGTCGGCGAAGATGGTCTTGATGCGCTGATCAACGAAAGCCTGCCACTCTATGCCGGACAGGATGTGAAGGGCCTTGCCCCTGCCGAGCGGCGCCGGCTGATTGCGGCAGCACTCGGAATGGACGGAGCGGATACCCCTGATCGGCAGCGGGATGATCTTCTTGCGCTGCCCTTCGGCCCCGGAGCATGGAAAGCTGCGGCGGATGCCATCGCGGCAGGTTCGAAGAGCAAGACGGATCACGAAAGCGCAACGATGTTGCTGCTGGCTCACAGGAGTGGCCAGCCGGAACGGCAGGTCGAGGCCATGCGCCGGCTGTTCCTGACCGAGAAGGAAACGCTGCGCGCCCACCCCCTGACCAAGAAGTTCCTTGAGGGCGAGCCCGGCATCGCAGAGGCCATCGCGGCGACAAAAGAACCGATACTGGCTATTCTGGAGCGGCGTCGTGCCTTCGATGCGCTCTTGCGCTCCGACGCGCTGATGGCGCTGCTCGATGCCGTCCATACGCGATACCGCCTCACGAAGATCGCCCGCTCGGTCGTCGATTTTGACGATATCATCGACAAGACACGCCGGCTGGTGCGTGACGAGGGCGCGGCCTGGGTGCTGCGCAAGCTCGATGGTGGCATCGACCATGTTCTGCTCGACGAAGCGCAGGATACGACGCCGGCAATGTGGGAAATTCTCGCCTCGCTGACCGCCGAGTTCTTCGCGGGACAGGGCGCACGCGCGCTCCGGCGCTCGATCTTCGCGGTCGGGGACGAAAAGCAGTCGATCTATTCGTTTCAGGGCGCGCGCCCGAAGGAACTTGCCGAACGCCGGAGCGCTTTCCGCGCACGCGCCGAAGCGGCGGAGGTGCCGTTTCTGGCCCGCGAACTCAAGCTCTCCTTCCGCACCGTTGCCGATGTCCTCAACGCCGTCGACCGGATCTTCGACCATCCCGCCCATCGGCGGGGGTTGACGGCAGACGAGACAGCCCCCGTGCATGAAACCGCTCGTCACGGAGCCCCCGGCGTCGTCGAACTCTGGCCGCTGGAAATCCAGCCCAAGTCCGAGCCGCGGGAAGCCTGGGAAGAGGTGGATGCCGTGGGCCGGCATTCGGCGCAGGTGCTTCTGGCGCGGCGCATCGCGGGCCATGTTGCCAGCCTGATCCGGAGCGGTTGCCATGCATCGGACGGCAAGCGCATCACGGCGGGCGATATCCTGATTCTCGTTCAGACGCGCGATGCCTTCTTCGAGGCGGTGATCCGTGCCCTCAAGCGCGCGCAGGTTCCGGTGGCCGGCGCCGACCGGCTGAAGCTGACCGAGGAACAGGCCGTGCTCGACCTCGTCGCCGCCGCGCGGGTCGCGTTGCTGCCCGAGGACGATCTTGCGCTTGCCACCGTGCTCAAATCGCCGCTAATCGGCCTGACGGACGAGGATCTGATCGCACTGGCTCCCGAACGGGAGGGCAGCCTTTTTGCCGCTCTCGCAGCCTCGCCCGAAGGACGGCACAGGAACGCCCATGCGACCATCGCCCGTTGGCAGGGGCTGGCGCAACGAACGACACCCTACGGTTTCTTTGCAACGCTCCTTGGCCCTGAGGGCGGGCGTAAACGCCTGATCGGGCGGCTCGGCATTGATGCGACGGATGGCATTGACCTCTATCTTCAGGCGGTGCAGCAACGCGAGGCCAGCGAGCCCCCCTCCCTGCTGCGCGAGGTCGAAGCCTTCGAGGCCCTGACCATGCCGATGAAGCGCGATCAGGAGCAGGGCGGGGATGTCGTGCGCGTAATGACCGTGCATGGCGCAAAGGGGCTTGAAGCGCGGATCGTCTACCTGCCCGATGCGACGCGCCTGCCCCGGGCCAATGCCGACGGTTCACTGTTTCTGGTCACCGCACCGGACGAACCGGATCATCCGGTTCTCATCAGTGCCGGGCGCAAGACTGATACGCCCGCCGCGATTGCCACGTTGCGCGACGAGCGCAGAGCCTTGCGCGAAGATGAGTACCGCCGCCTGTTCTATGTGGCGATGACCCGGGCCCGTGATCGCCTGATCCTCGCGGGCTGGAGCCGGACGGGTGATGTACCCGAGGGGAGCTGGTATGCAATGGCCGAGGCTTCGCTGGCCCCCGCAAGCGTGCCCGCCGAAGACGCCGACGCCGGCCTGACCGTGCTTCGGTTCCAGATCGTAGAAGCGCCCGCCGCCATCAATAGCGCCCCGCCAGTCGCGCCAGCCCCGCCTACTCCTTTGCCCGGCTGGCTGAATGACCCGCTGCCGGATCTTGCGACGGCGGCTGTCGTGCTCCGCCCCTCGCATGCCGTGACAAAGGCCGACCAGGCTGTGTCCGAAGAACGAGCGCAGGCGCGACGCCGAGGCGATGCCCTGCACGATCTGATCGAGCGTCTGCCGCAGGTACCGAAAGTTGAGCGGCTTAAGGCCGGGCGCGCGGCTCTCTCAACTCGCTGGCCCGGCATCACCGAGGCCGACTCTCTGGTCGACGAAGCACTGGCGCTGCTGTCCCATCAGGAGGCGGAGGCCCTGTTCGGGCCGGGCTCGCTGGCAGAGGTTGCCGTTGCCGGCGAGATTTCCCTGCCAGACGGCCGGACCCATGCCATATCCGGGCGCATCGACCGGCTGCTGGTGACGCCGGACAGCATCACGGTGGCCGATTTCAAGACCGGAGTTCCACCCAGAGGGGCTGCTTCTCCTGCCCATGCGGTGCAACTGGCGCTTTATGCCAGACTGCTCGCCGGGCTTTTTCCGGGCCGCCCGGTGACAGCCCTGCTGATCTATACGCGCACAGGCAGCGTGGTTCAGCTTCCCGCAACCGTGCTGGAGGATGCGCTCAAGCTTCTGTGATCGATGCAGCAAGATGCCTTGACCGGCTGCGTCCGCGTTCATAGCTATGGGAAGATAGTTCGCTTCTTCAGGGATCAGCCATGAGCAATGCAGCAAAAGTGACCGACGCCAGCTTCGATGCCGACGTTCTCAAATCCTCCGAACCGGTGGTCGTCGATTTCTGGGCCGAATGGTGCGGCCCCTGCCGGATGATCGCGCCCTCTCTCGACCAGATCGCCGCCGAGATGGCCGGCAAGGTCAAGATCGTGAAGCTGAACATCGATGAGAATCCCAACACCGCTTCCAAACTCGGCATTCGTTCGATTCCGACGCTGATGGTGTTCAAGGGTGGAAAGCCGGTGTCGACCAAGGTTGGTGCCGCGGCCAAGGGCGACCTCCAGCGCTGGATCCAGTCGGCGCTCTGACAGTGTTGACCTAATGGCAATGAATGGCCCGGCGTGAGCCGGGCCTTTTTGTTTTCCGCAGTTTCATCCATCGACGGAACGGCTCCTTTACCGCTGCTGTGGCAGGATGAGCGACTTCTCCTGCCCCGGACCGACCATGCTCAGCCAGACTGCCCTTGCCGCTGCCCACCTGCTCAACGAGCGGGGCATTGACGGAACCTTTGTCGCCGCCATCATCATTCCCACCCGGACCATCCGGCTCAGCGAGGACCTGACCGAGGCAGTCAGCGTGCCTTATGCCGATCTGCCGGGATTTCCCGATGCCAGCATCTCAGGCGAGCCCGCACGGGTGATCGCGGGGCGCCTCTCGGGGCGCAAGATCCTGGTGTTCGAGGGCCGGCCCCACTCCTTTGAAAGCGGGGCGGAAGCCGGGATGCGCGTCGTGTTCGAGACGATCGCGGCGCTGAACATCCAGGTTGCTGTGCTGACCGGCTTTGCCGCCTCGCTCAATGCCGACTGGGGGCGCGGCGCGCTCACCATCGTGCGCGACCATATCAATCTCACGGGTCGCAATCCGCTGGCCAATGACCGGACTCGCGAGCGATCCGTGAACATGACGAATGCCTATGATGCCTCGCTGCGACGGCTGTTCAAACTTGCCGCGCAGGACAGCGGCATCAGCCTGAACGAGGGCGTGTTGATGTGGTTTCCGGGCCCGAGCTTTGAGACACCGGCGGAGGTGCGCATGGCCAAACTGCTCGGCGCCGATATCGCCTCGATGTCGATTGCGCCGGATACGATTCTCGCCCGTCGGTTCAATCTTCAGGTTGCCGCCCTTGCCGGCATCAGCAATCTGGGCGCCGGGCTTGGCGGCAAAACCTCCACACATGGCGAATCGAGCGAGGCCATGCTCGCCGGCGCCGTGCTGATCCGCCGGGTCATCAGTTCCATGCTGAAGGCGCTTTAATTTCCGGGGGAACCGGCTCGGCGCAATTGCCCTGTCTTTCGCGCCATGCTCTAACCGCTCGCGTGACGCCCCGCGATATCCTGCTTGCCATTGCCGTAGCAGCCCTCTGGGGCTTTGCCTTCGTGCCGATCCGTCTCGGGGTGGGCGAGATGCCACCCCTGGTGCTGACGGCGCTGCGCTTTTTCTTCTCCGCACTGCCGTTTGCGTTCTTCCTCAAGCCGCCGAAAGCGCCGGCGATGATCGTCATCGGCTTTGGCGCGGTGCTTGGCATCATCAAGTTCGGCCTGCTGTTCACCGGCATGAAACTTGGAATGCCTGCGGGGCTATCCTCGCTGATCATGCAGATGCAGGTGTTCTTCACCATCCTGCTGGCAGCCTTGATCGCGCGGGAGACACCGACGCGGCTTCAGATCATCGCCATCGCGGTTGCGCTCGGCGGCGTCGCTATCATCGCCTTTTCAAACGACCGGGGCGCGCCCTTGCTGCCGTTTCTGATGGTTCTGCTCGCCTCCTTTTTCTGGGGCGTCGCCAACATGCTGGCACGGCGGGCGGGCGGCGCGGATATGCTCGCCTTCGTGGTCTGGGCCTCGCTGGTTCCGCCGCTGCCACTGATAGCGCTG
>JAIUNP010000285.1 GCA_020161975.1 Pseudomonadota bacterium | reverse complement strand
ATCAGCCGGCGGTGAACGGGCTTCAGCCCGTCGCGTGCATCGGGCAGGGCGCGGTGCATGATGGTCGAGAGCGCATAGGCGAGATAGCGCTCTTCCAGCGCCTCGCGCAGTTCTATCGTCTCGACATCGGTGCCTTTCGGCGGTTCCACTGGCTTTCCCATGGGTTTTGGGTATCAGCCGGGGCGATTCGGGGGAAGGGGAGGGCGGGATTTGTCCCCATCCCTTGGTCGCGCTTGACCGCGCGCCCGCGCGCGGCGATAAGCGAGACAGGACATCAGGGTTGCTCAGGAAGGAATTCGCCCATGCCGACTGAAAAGATGACCAGGCCGAAGGAAATCATTGAATTCTGCCTGAAGCCGCTTGGTCTCGATACGTCGAGCGCGGCCTACGAGCTGGCCTATGCGCGCCTTGAGCACGTCATCAAGACCTATCAGAAGGAAATCCTGCGCGAGAAGAAGCCGATTACTGTCGATTTCTCGCAGATGCGGACGATCACCATCAACGAGGATGCGCACGGTCACGACTGATCGTTCCGCGTGTTCGGAAATTGGAAGAGGGCGGCTTCGGGCCGCCCTTTTTGTTGGGCGGCACTGGCGGCCGGTTTCAAAAATGCCGGAAGGAGGCGTCGCGCCAGTGGACCGGCGTGGCATTCGGCCCGAGAATCTGTTTCCCGCTTTCCGTCAGCGCGCCAATCCGGGTGACGGAAATGCCCGCCACTTGCGCAGCTACCTCGAACGCGGTGGCGCGTTCGGGCGGCACAGCGGCGAGAATCTCGTAATCGTCACCGCCCGTTACCGCACGGCGCAAATTGTCCGGATCCGCTGCAATCCATGCGCGGCTGCGCGGCGATAGAGGCACATCCGAAAGCTGCAACGCCAGACCGCAGCCGCTGGCCGCTGCCAGCTTTTCCGCATCGCCCATGAGTCCATCGGAAACATCCATGGCGGCGGAGGCATGATTCCGCACCACCTGGGCCAGCGCCATGCGTGGCTCAGGCACCAGATAGCGGAGCACCAGCGGGGCGTCGGCAGCCACCGCGCGCCCCTCACGTTCTGCCATTCGCGCCAGGAGGCCGAGCGCGCCATCGCCGATGGTGCCACTGACATAGAGCGCATCGCCGGGCTTGCCGCCAGAGCGGCGCGCCATGCTCCCGGCCGGCACTGCGCCCAGAACCGTGACCGACAGCATGGCCCGCGATCCTGCGGCCACCGTATCGCCCCCCAGAAGCGGGCAGGCAAATTCAGCGCTGTCTGCCGCCAGCCCGTCCGCCAGCCCGGCAATCCAGTCCTCACGCCAACCACGCGGCAGGCCGAGCCCCAGCAGAAACCCGAGTGGGCGCGCCCCCTTGGCTGCGAGGTCAGAGAGGTTCACACGCAGTGCCTTCCGGCCGATCAGCGCAGGAGGATCATCGGCGAAGAAGTGTACGCCGGCCACCAGCGCATCCTTCGACAGAACGAGATCGGAGCCCGGTGGCGGTGTCAGCACGGCGGCATCGTCAGTAAGGCCGAGCGCACCCGGCCCCGCCATCGGCGCGAGGTAACGGGCGATCAGTTCAAACTCGCCGGGGCGGACAGGGGATTTGCGCGACACGGATTGCCTTGCCTTCTTCCGCCGGGATGGCGAGGCAGGCAGAAAACCGCGTGCTGAATCCCTTGTCAAAATCCATAGTAAACAACATTCAACATTTGGATTTTGGCAACATTACCAGGCTGTATAAGTAAAACTCGATTCACATTATCCTATAAACAGAATGTTTAGGCTGGAATTTAAACTCGTCTTCATTCGGTCAGTCTATGTTTATCCCCATGAGAGCGGCAAAGACCGGCTCAAGAAAAGCCCGAACAGGGCAAGTTAAACAGGGGACAGTGCCATGAATAACGCCAAAGTTGCGAATGCCGTTAGTGAAGTTACACCGAAGCAGACCACCGTCCGCGCGCCGTATCTCGAGTCGCTCGCTCTGGTGGAGCGGCTCCATCGCCGTCTGCTCGATGTCATCAAGGATGAACTCGATCGCCGTGGTCGCACGGATGTGAATTCGGTTCAGGCCCTGCTGCTTTATAACATTGGCGACAATGAAGTGACCGCCGGTGAACTTCGCACCCGTGGCTATTATCTCGGCTCGAATGTGTCTTACAACGTCAAGAAGCTGGTCGAAATGGGCTATCTGAACCATCAGCGCAGCCGCGTTGACCGCCGTTCGGTGCGCATCCGCCTCACCGCTCCGGGCGAGGAAATCCACGCGATGGTCGCCGGCCTCTATGAAAAGCACGTCTCGACCGTCGAGCAGATCGGCGGCATCTCGGCGGAAGATTTCGGGCGCCTCAACAACGCGCTGACCCGCCTCGACCGCTTCTGGACTGATCAGATCCGCTACCGCCTCTAAGCGGAAGCATCTGGGAATTCAGGACCTTTGCCGCCCGGAGGGGAACGGGCGGCATGAAACCCCGGTGGGGGTCCTCCAAAACTGGCGGCTCGCGAGAGCCGCCTTTTTTGTTGCCGGGGGACGTTTGCATTCCATGATCGTCATGCGGTCCCGCACTGTTGCATTTTTGCTAACCATGCCGCCGACATGGTGCATCCAGACAGTCAAACCGCTGTGATTGTCACAAATTCGCCCCGAACGGATCGGCATAGCCTTCATTAACGATATCTCGACGCGCACCGGGCATCTTGTCTGCCGGGTGGCATTGAGTGGAAGTGCTGGGCAGGGGCCTGCGCACGGTGGCTATGGAGTGTGACGGTGATACGGTTGGCGAAGATGGATCGGCGGTTGTTCTTGCTGGGGGCCTCGGCCTCGGGGCTCGCGCTTTCGGTCGGCAGCGCAGGGGCACAGCAGCGCGGCGATGCCAGCGCGGGTGGGCAGGCCGAATGGCGCCAGCAGTATGATTCGTCCCCGCTCCGCGACAAGCCCGTCAAATCGGACGCGCCGATTCTCTCGCCGCAGACCATTGCCGCCACTGAAGCGGCCATCGGCCAGTTCCAGCAGATCGTTTCGCGCGGTGGCTGGCAGATGATGCCCACCGGCCAGCGGCTGAAGCTTGGCTCGCGCGGGCCGGCCGTTGTCACCCTGCGCGGTCGTCTCATCACCGGCGGCGACCTCCAGGCCAACAACGCCAATTCGCCGATTTTCGATTCGTATGTTGAAGCGGGCGTGAAGCGCTTTCAGGAGCGGCACGGCCTTGGCGCGACCGGCGTCGTCGGCCCGCAGACCATCGCCGCCTTCAACGTGCCGGCAGATGTGCGCCTGAAGCAGCTTGAGATCAACCTGATCCGCCTGAAGTCGTTCGGACAGAATCTGTCGGGCCGCTATGTCATGGCCAATATTCCGGCGGCCTATGTCGAGACGGTCGAGAACAACGTCGTGGCCACGCGCCACGTTGCCGGCGTCGGCAAGATGGATCGCCAGTCGCCGATCATGCAGGCGAAGATCTACAACGTGAACTTCAACCCCTTCTGGACGGTTCCGGCCTCGATCATCCGCAAGGATCTGATCCCCAAGATGCAGAAGGATCCGAACTACCTGACGGATCAGAAGATTCGCATCTACAACAAGGCGGGACAGGAGCTTCAGCCGAGCCAGGTCAACTGGCATTCGTATGAAGCGACCAACTATATGTTCCGGCAGGACCCCGGCGCGGATATCAACTCGATGGGCGTTGTCCGCATCGACATCGCCAATCCGCACGGCGTCTACATGCACGATACGCCGGCCAAAGGCATTTTCGGCGACGATTTCCGCTTCGTCTCTTCAGGCTGCATCCGCGTGCAGAATGTGCGTGAATTTGTGGCGTGGATTCTGAAGGAAACGCCGAATTGGAACCGCGACCAGATCGAGGCGGCCATCCGTTCCGGCCAGCGCATTGACGCAAAGCCCAACGCGCAGATCCCGGTTTACTGGGTCTACATCACCGCCTGGGCGACGCCGGAAGGCGCGATGCAGTTCCGTGACGACATCTACAGCAAGGATGGTTTCGGCCCCGGCGCGGTCACCGCCGCGATGCAGGCGGGCGACAGCGAGCCGGATCAATAATTAGAGAAATAACCGGAAGAGGGGGCCTCGGCCCCCTTTTTTGTTTTGAGCGGCTCGATTATGGACAGCCGCATGAGAAAGATTCCCGCACGCTTTACCTGGCTCGTGATGCCCGCCATCATGGCGCTGATGATGACCTTCGTGGTCTCCGGCATCTCGACATTCCGCATTCTTGGTCTGGTGCCGGGCTTTGTCAGGGAATGGATGGGCGCCTGGGTGCTCTCCTACCTCATCGCATATCCGACGCTGCTGGTCGTGCTGCCGATCGTCAAGCATGCGATGGTCGCGATCATGGAGCCGCCGAAGGGGTGAGGCGCCTTGAACGGCAGCCGTGAAAACCCATATGAACAGGACCGCGAAAGGATTGCGTCATGTTCACCAGGGATACCTCGATCACCGCCGCCCTGCCGGTGTATCGTGCCAACGGCACGGTGATGGCCGCAGATGTTGAAGCGCTCTATACGGACGCGCCGGCTCGCTCGATGATTGTGGTCGACCCGGATTTCGATGGCTACATGGCCGAACTTTCGCGGGGCCTCAATACCATTCTGGCGCGCACGGGAACCGGCGTGAAGAAAATCGCTGTGATCCTGAACGCCGATAGTCTCGATGAGGCGGAACTCGGTGGTCTTTCGACCAATGGCGCCAGCCTGCGCGCCTTTCCGCGCGGTGAGACACAGGCCGCGCTTGCCTGGGCGCAGGACTGAATCGCTGCCCCGCTGCGGCGGGGCTTTTGTCCTGATGAACCCCATGCTAAAGCCCGCCCCGAGTCCCCTTCCGGCGCGCGCGGGGTGCCTTGGCACCGGCGGCGTCGCTTTTCCCGCGAGGCCCCGATGACCGCTCCCCGCTCCAATTCCTTCTTTTCCGCCAGCCTCGCTGATCGCGACCCCGAAATCGCCCGCGCCGTCGCACTGGAACTTGGCCGCCAGCGCGACGAAATCGAGCTGATCGCCTCCGAGAACATCGTTTCCCGCGCGGTTCTGGAAGCGCAGGGCTCGGTGCTGACAAACAAGTATGCGGAAGGCTATCCCGGCAAGCGCTACTATGGCGGCTGCCAGTATGTCGATATCGCCGAAAAGCTGGCGATTGACCGG
>JAIUNP010000284.1 GCA_020161975.1 Pseudomonadota bacterium | reverse complement strand
TGCGCGCGGCTCGACCGCCGGCTTCAGCGGATGCGGCTCGATGAAGCTGACATGCGCAAGACGGTTGCCGATCTTGCCACTGCAACCGAACGCGCGGAACGAGCCGTCGCTCTTTTGCGTGCGGCCATCGACGAATGTGATGACGCCCTCGCCGACCGGCTGCGCAGCGCCGAACGCCAGTCGCAGCAACTCGCCGAAAAGGTGAAGGCTGGCAGCGAGGTGATGGCACAGATCAGCCGGATTGTTTCAGCCGGGCGGACCGGAGCCGCCGCATGAGCCGCACCGCAGCCGCGCGCCGGATCCGGCCCCGTCTGCTGCCGGTTGTGATCAGCGCCGGGATGGGGCTGCTGCTGCTGAAAGTGCTGGGACTGGTGACGCAGGGCAGCTACCAGTTGCCGCACGGCACAACAGAGTATCGGGAATTTGGCAGGGTACTGACCGGGCCGCGCAGTTCGACCGGCGGTCATGGCATGCGTGCTTTTGACAGCGATGTGACCGGATCGGTGCCGCCCAAGAGCAACGAGGCGGCAGAAAAGGACGCCGCGAAAAAGCCCGACAAGCCGCAGGAGGCTGCTGGTGGCAAGCCGCCTGAAAAGGTGGAGGCGAGCCAGCCCCTGCCGTCAACGGCACGCATGGCGCCGGCCGAAAGGGCGGTTCTTGAAAAGCTTGGCGAGCGGCGCCAGCATCTCGAAGACCGGTCGCGCGAACTCGACATGCGGGAGAATCTGATCCGTTCTGCGGAAAAACTGGTCGATGATCGCCTTGAAGAACTGCGCACGCTGGAAGCCCGGCAGGATGCCAGCAAGAAAGCGCGGCAGGAGGTCAGCGGCGCCATGAAATCCCTCGTCGTGATGTACGAGGCGATGAAGCCGCGCGATGCGGCGCGCGTGTTCGAGAAGATGGATCAGCGGATGCTGGCCCCGCTCGCCCGGCAGATGAATCCACGTAAACTCTCCGAAGTGCTGGCGCTGATGTCTCCCGAAGCGGCAGAAAAGCTGACCGCGTCCCTGATGCGCGCCGATGGCGAGGCAGCGCCGATCGTACAGAGCGCGCCGCGGCAACCGGAGATCGAGGAACTGCCGCGCGTTTCGCCTGATGGCATTGCACCCAAAAATTGAGCAATAAAAAAATTACAATCAAAAGTTATCTTTGTGCGTCCCAGGTTTCGGGGTGGGTGGATTGGTGTTGCGTTCAGGTTGCGTCTGTTTTCGTCGGTGGGCCGTTCTGGCTTGTGCTCTCGCGTTCTGGCTAGGTCTGCCAGAGGCTGCGTGGGCGCAGGCGGTTGCGACCGTGGTGGCGCGGGCTGAAAAGGGCTTCGGGCGCATCGCGCTTACCTTTCCCGAGCCGGTGGGCATGAGTGCGCGGGTGACAGGCGGCGTCCTGGTCCTCTCTTTCGATCGGGAAGTGAAGGTGCCGGTCGAGGTGATTTCGGCTCGGCTGCCGGGGTATATTGCCGCCGCGCGTCTCGACCCGGACAGCCGTTCCTTGCGCTTTGCGCTGGTGCAGGCGCTGCGTGCCGACGTCAAGGATGCGGCAGAGACGATGTATCTCGACCTGCTGCCGCAAAGCTGGCGGGGGGCGCCGCCGCCGCTTCCGCCCGAGGTTGCCGCTGAACTGGCCAAACGGGCGCGGGTTGCGCGGGAGGCAGCCGCTGAGCCCATGCGCGTCGAGGTTCCGCCACCACAGCTTGTGGTCGATACGGCGGAGAGCGACACGCGGCGACGCATCGTGTTCCGCCTGCCCAGCGATGTGCGGGGGAAACTGGATCAGGCCGAAGCAGTCTACAAACTGACATTCTCTGGACCGGTGACGATTGATCCACAGCGTCTGCGCAGTGATCTTGCCAATCTTGTCAGCGACCTGGAGATCAATCAGGGGCAAATCAGCTTTCGGGCGCCCGATGCGGTGCGGGTTGAAGGCGTGGCTGAGGAGAGGGCCTTTGTCGTCGATCTGCTGAAGCCGGCGCCGCCGGTGGCCACCCTGCCACCCGCTGCGCCGCCGCCTCCCCCCCCCTCTGTGGCGCAGCCCGCATCCCCGCCTGCGGCGTCCATGCCTGCTGCGCCGGAGACGGCGGCGGGCGCGCGTGCTTCGTCAGCGGTGACGCCGTCCGCATCATCCCCGGTGCCCCCGACGTCCGGGCGCGTACCGCAGACCCTGCGCATTGTGGCAGGCGTCGAAGGTGAGCGCCTGACGCTTTCGCTTCAGCCGGCGCTGCCGCTGGCTGTGTTCGAGCGGGGCGATGCGCTCTGGCTTGTGGCGCGCGGAACCCGGGCCATCCAGGCGCCGCGCCATGATGATGCGTTAAAGTCCTGGGTCGCCAGCATCGACAGTCAGCAGAATGACGGCTGGAGTTACCTGCGCCTCGGGTTGGTCAAGCGCGGATTGGTGGCTATCGCTGTGAATGATGCGGGGTGGGCGGTGACGCTGGGCCCCGATGTTGCCAATGGTGGGCAGGTTCTCCATGCCCGGACGGTGGCAGGTAATGATGGCCGGAGGCGGCTCGAAGCCGTCGCGGCAGGTGCGGCCGAACCGATCCTGTTCGACGATCCGGAATTTGGCGACCGTCTCCTGATTGCACCGATGGCGGCTCCTGTCCGGATGGTTGCGCAACGCCAGCGCTATGCCGAGTTTGAACTTTTGCCGACGGTGCAAGGGGTGGCCGTACTGCCGGCGGCAGAAGATCTTCGCCTCGATGTCGCGCTGGACCGGTTGCGCATCAGCCGGCCCGATGGGCTTGCCCTCTCCGACGATGCGCCGGTGGTGGCAGAGCGCCCGGCCGAAGGTGGTGGCACGTTGATCAATGCAGCGCAGTGGACCGATGATGCCAAGGGATCGACGCGCGAGGGTGCGCGCCACTGGTTGCGGGTCGCGGCTGATGCGCCGCAGCGCGGGCGCACGGTGCCACGGCTGAGGCTGAGCGCATTCTATCTTGCCAACAGCCTTGTCGAGGAAGCCCTTGGCGTCCTCCAGACAATTGCCCGGGAAGATGCGGCGGTGGCGTCAAGCCGCGAGGTGGCCTTTCTGACCGGGCTGGCGGCGGCACAGCGCGGCGAACTCGACCAAGCCATGAAAGCTTTCGCCCATCCCGGTGTTGCGCTGGAGCCGGAGGGCATTCTCTGGCGTGGCTTTGTGGAAGCGCGTCAGGGCAAGTTCGGACCGGCGCTTGCCAGTTTCCGGCAGTCGCTCCAGATGCTCGAACAGATGCCCGAAGTGCTTCAGGCGCTGCTCCGGCCAGCGGTCATCGAGGCGGCCATCGCGGGTGGCGATACCTACCTTGCCGGCCAGCAACTCGGCGCCATCGAGCGGATGGACGGTCAATATCGCGATCTTTCAGAGGTTTCACTGCTGGCCGGTCGGATTGCCGAGGCGTCGGGTTCGAGCGAGCAGGCACTCGCGGCCTATCGCGTGGCTGCGGCTTCCCCGAACCGGCGTGTGGAGGCCGAAGCACGGCTTGGCATGGCGCTGATGCATCTGGCGCGCGGCGATGTTAAGCCCGAAGCCGAGGAAGCGGAGCTTGAAACGATCGGCATGATCTGGCGCGGCGGGCCGGTGGAGGTTCGCGCGCGGGCACAGCTTGCCGAGTTGAAGGTGCAGCGCGGGGAATGGCGCGATGCCTTTGCACAGGTGCGGCGGGCGGTGGAGATTCTTCCCGATCACCCGGTGACCCGCGCCATGCAGGCGGAAGCCTCGCGCCGGTTTTCGCGGCTGTTTACAGATGGGCGATCCCATAAACTGGACAAGGTTCAGGCCTTGGCGATCTTCGATGAATTCCGCTGGCTCATTCCTCCGGGCACGGAGGGCGACGAAATCGTCGGGCTGCTGGCTGAGCGGCTCTACGATCTCGACCTGATCGATCAGGCCGCCGATCTGCTTCAGTACCAGGTGGTGCATCGCCTGACGGGTCAGGCGCGCGCGCGCACCGCGACGCGGCTGGCCCTGATCCAGCTTGCCAATCGCAAACCGCAGAAGGCCCTGGCCGCTCTGCGGCAATCCCGGCTCGCGAGCCTGCCGGATGACGAACGGCAAGCGCGGCTGTTCATCGAGGCGCGAGCGCAGTCGGAACTGTCGCGAGGTGATCTTGCGCTGGAACTCATTGCCGCCGAAACCGGGGCCGATGCCGAACGGCTGCGCGCTGATATTCACTGGCGGGCAAAGCGGTGGCGCGAAGCGGCGGAAGCGCTTGAACGCGCGCTGGGGACGCGGTGGCAAAACGCAAGCCCCCTCAGTGGCGAGGAGCGTGCGGATGTGCTGCGTGCCGGCATTGCCTATGTTCTGGCCGGTGAAGCGCTGGGCAGCGATCGCTTGCGCAGCAAGTTCATGCCGCTGATGGCAGACACCGAAGATGGACCGGCCTTTCGGCTGGTGACGCTGGAACATCTGTCACGCCCCGATGCCTTTCGGGATCTCGCGCAGCGGGCGGTGAGTGCCGATAGTATCGGCACGTTTCTCGACGCTTACCGCAAGCGCTATCCCAAGACCTGAAGCGGGCCGGGGCCCGGTTGGCTCAGACTGAAAAACTCTGCACCAGCGAGCCGACAACCAGGCGCCAGCCATCCACCATCACGAAGAACACCAGCTTGAAGGGCAGGGCCACCGTAACCGGCGGCACCATCATCATACCCATCGAGATGAGGATGGATGAAACGATCAGGTCGATCACGAGAAACGGCAGGAACAGCAGGAAGCCGATCTCGAAGGCGCGGCGCAGCTCGGAAATCATGAAGGCGGGGATCAGCGTGGTCAGCGGCAGGGCGTCGGCGCTGTCTGGGGGTGGCTTGCGAGACAGCGATACGAACAGGGCTACATCCTTCTCGCGCACATTCTTCAGCATGAAGGCGTGGAAGGGGCGTGTTGCCCGGTCGAAGGCCTCGCCTTCGCGGATTTCACCGGCGATCAGCGGCTTGATAGCGTCGTCATAGGCCTTTTCAAAGATCGGGCTCATGATGAAGGCTGTGACAAACAGCGCCAGTGCCGTCAGCACCATGTTGGGCGGTGCGGTCTGGGTGCCAAGGGCGCTGCGGAGCAGCGACAACGCCACGGCAATGCGCGTGAAGGACGTGACCATGATGAGGATCGACGGGGCGAGCGACAGAACCGTGAGCAGAGCCACGATTTGAAGCGCGCG
>JAIUNP010000283.1 GCA_020161975.1 Pseudomonadota bacterium | reverse complement strand
CGCGAGGCTGCGCATCTCAAGGATTCGCTGATGCCGCGCTATGCGGAGCTGGTCTATTACGGCTTCTGGTTCGCGCCCGAACGCGAGATGCTCCAGGCGCTCGTCGACAAGAGCCAGGAACTCGTCACGGGCCGCGTGCGCGTCAAGCTCTACAAGGGCAATGCTACCGTGGTCGGACGCGAGAGCCCGTATTCGCTCTACGATCAGGAACTTGTCACCTTCGAGGAAGGGGCGGTTGCCTATGATCACCGCGACGCGGCAGGCTTCATCAAGCTGAACGCGCTGCGCCTGCGCACCTTGGGGATGCGCCGGGCCAAAATGGCGAAGAAGTAAGTAAGCAAGCTTGGAAATGTTGGGGGGTGCCGGTCCGGTCGGGCTGGTGCCCCTGTTATTTTGAGGTGGAATGCACTATATTTCGACCTGCGGCGAAAGGTTTCGCCGTTTGGGAGAGAGATATGAAGCGTTCCAATTCGTCCATTGCGCGTCGCGTCGCCACGGGCCTTGCGCTCGCTGCAGCGTTGTCGTTTGGCGCAGGCGATGCGTTCGCAAGGGCCGGCGGCGGCAAGTCGTTCGGAAGCCGTGGCTCGATGTCGCGCACGGCCCCGCCCGCCACGGATACTGCGCCGCGCACGGCTCAGCCATTGCCGGGCGCGCAAAGCCCGTCCCCGGGCATGGCTGCCGGCGGTGCCGCCGCGGCCAGCAAGGCCTCCGGCTCGCGCTTCGGTGGCCTGATGGGCGGCTTTGCCATGGGTTTTCTCGGCGCCGGCCTCTTCGGCCTGCTGACCGGTCAGGGCTTTCTTGGCGGGATCGGTTCGTTGATGGGCTTCCTCGGCCTGCTGCTGCAAGTGGCGCTGGTGTTTTTCGTGGCGCGCTTTGCGTTCAACTGGTGGAAGAACCGGAACCAGCCCGCCGTGGCGGGCAATGCTCCAGACTTTAGACGCCAGGCCGCAATGCCCGGCATGAATGCGCCTGGCATGACGACACCCGGTGCCGGCAGCGCCAGTGTGCCGCAAGTGCAGCCGCTCCAGCTCGCTGAAGTGGATTTCAACGCGTTCGAGCGTCTTCTGGGCGAGGTTCAGGCCGCCTACAGCGCTGTCGACCGCAACGCCCTCATGCTGCGCGCGACGCCGGAAATGGTCGAGAATTTCGGCCACGACATCGGCGACCTCGCCCGCCGTGGCCTCGTCAACCGCATCAGCAACGTCAAGCTGTTGCAGGGCGACCTTGCCGAAGCCTGGCGCGAGCCTGGCGCCGAATATGCAACGGTGGCCATGCGCTTTGCGCTGACGGACGTGAAGGTGGAGCAGGCGACGGGTCGCATCGTGGAAGGTGATCCGAACCGGACCGAGGAAGCGACCGAACTCTGGACCTTCGTGCGCCGCCCCGGCGAAAGCCCGGAAGGTTGGCGTCTTTCGGCCATCCAGCAGGCGTAAGACCGCGACATCCAGGCAAAATGAAAGGCCCCGGAGACGGGGCCTTTCGTTAATGCGAGCGGCGATGCGGCAAGCGCGAGCGAGGCTTCAGCGGGCACGCACCGTGCCAAGGAAGGTCTTAACGTCCGTGTCGAGTGCGGTGGTGTCACCCGCCACCTCCTGTGACAGGTCGCGCAACTCCTTGGCGACCGCTTCGACATCCCGCATCGCCTCTCCGGCTTCCAGCGTAGCGCTAACACCCTGATCGGAGGCGACCGCAACGCGGCGGACATTAGACAGGATTGTATCGACCCAGCTTGTCTGATCCTGTGCCACGCGCGATACGGAACCAACGATGCGGCCCATCTCGCCGATGATGCTCGTCACTTCACGGAATGAGGTAGAAACATCGGAGCAGGCGTGGGAAATGGCTGCGATCTCACGATTGATCTCTTCGGTGGCCCGGGCCGTTTCGTTGGCCAGTGCCTTGACTTCCTGCGCGACGACGGAAAAGCCGCGTCCGGCATCGCCCGCCCGCGCCGCTTCGATGGTTGCGTTGAGCGCAAGCAGGTTGGTCTGCGTGGCGATGGCGTGAATGGTTTCGACAACGGCGCCGACCCGCTCCGTGGTGGCGGCCAGCGTCTCGATGGTCGCTTGTGTCCGTCCGGATTCGGAGGTCGCGAGTTGCGTGACATCCATCGCCTTGGTCGAGGTCTGCGACATCGCGGTGATGGACTGGAACAACTGACCGGCGGCGGCCTGTGCAGCCGCGACTTCACAGGCCGTGACCGAGGACGCGGCCTCGGCCGAGGCGACGCGCTTGGAAAGCGCAATCGCAGCACCATCAAGCGCCATCGCCTTTGCGGTCAACCCTTCGGAAAGGGCGTTGAGGCGGGTGAGCGTCTTTGCCGTTGCGGCATCAAAGGTCGCAACGCTGGCCGTGATGACCTCGGCGCGGTGCTCCTGTTGCTCGACGCCCATCAGACGCTCCTGTTCCAGATGGATGCGCTGTTCCTGCCCGGCAAGGAAGGCGGCGGCGGCGGTGTAGATTTCCGTCGTCTCAATATCCTTTGACCGTACCTTGGGCACGCTCGTCGCCTTGCCGGTCACGACATCGCGCAGTGTTGTCACAGCGGACATCAACCGCTGGCGTGCGACGCGCACCAGAATGAGATAGACGGTCGTGGCAATCACAAAGCCGCTGGCCAACATGACGATGATCCAGTTCCGCAGATCGGTCATGCGTGCGGCGATTTCCGATGTCGGAATGGTGCTGCCGAACACGGCACGGAGATCGCCGAGTTTCCAGTCCCGTTTCAGGCTGTCGGGATGGGAATTGTGACAATCGACGCAGGTCTGTGCAACGAGCCGGTCACCAACCGCCACATAGACATGTGCCTGTCCATCCACCGTGATTTCCTTGATGAAATGCTGGTCGGGATTGGCCTTCAGAAACTGCCAGGCTTCCGCCTGCCATGGGTTCAACACCCGGTCCTTGCGGTTGGAGAACGGAAAGGGACTGACGAGGGAGAAACGGCGGCTGTCGTCGGCAGAAAGCGCGGCGATCTCATGCAGGAAAGTTGCGGGATAGGGGATGGTTTTGTCCTTGCCGCGGAAGTCAGAGCCTGTCTCGACCCCGCCCGCCGGCAGAACCTTGCGCACGACCTGTTCGTTGTAGAAGGAGCGGATCCGCTTGAGCGACTCCAGCTGCGAGGTATCCTCGCGGGCCACATCCTCGATGGCCCGGCGCTCGACGAACTGCTTCAGCTCCACGAACAGCGATATCCCGATGACGGCCACCAGGATCGGAATGGGCCAGAGCAGGGCGCCGAACAGGCTGCGGCGAATGGTCATGTCGGCACGTCTCCGGATAAATACGCCCGCGAGAATCCGACATTCTGGTTAAAGCACCGTAAAATCAACGAGTTGAAAGCTATAATGCTTAAGTCTCGTCGCCGGGAATGCCATGGTGTTGCCCGATTCGGCGGGTTACACCTGACGTCTCAGGTTTCTGGCGCAGCAAGGATGGAACGGTGATGGCAGGAGTGAAGCGGTCATTCCTCATGCTGGTCGTCGCGATCATCCTGGGCCTGACGGGCCTGGCGGCGGCCTTCATCTACACGTTCGCCGCGCCGACGGTTCTGCGCATCGCGGTTGGCCCGGTGGGCAGCGATGATACCAAGGCCGTTGTCACCATCCTCCAGACCTTTGCGCGAGAAAAGCACCCCATCCGCCTCCGGCTTGTGCCCACGGACGGGCCGACGGGCAGCGCCGAACTGCTCCGCCAGGGCCGGGTGGATGCAGCGGTCGTCCGCAGCGACGGAAATGTGCCGCCCAACGCTGCAACGGTGGCGATCCTGCATCGTGATGCGTTTCTGGTCATGGCTCCGAGGGACAAAGGCATCACCGCGCTGGAGCACCTGGCTGGCCGGAAGGTCGGCATCGCCCGCGGCTTCAATCTGAACAGCAAGTTTCTGGACCTGCTGCTGGAACGCAACGGCATCGACCCTGCGAAAGTGACGCGGGTGCCGGTTGCGCCGCCGAACATCCGGCACTCCATTCAGGATGGCTCGCTTGACGCAATTCTCGTGGTCGGCCCGCCGGCAGGGGGGCTGCTCGGTCGGGTGTTCAATGATCTTTTTGACGCGGAAGGCCGTCCGCCGGTACTGATCCCGGCCTCGCCCGCCGAGGCGATTGCCCAGCGCAATCCTGCGTTCGATACCCTCACGGTTCTGCGGGGCATTTTCGGCGGCACACCGCCGTTGCCGTCGTCCGACATCATGACCCTTTCGGTCACACACCGGCTGGTGGTTGATCGTTCGTTGAGCGAGAGCACCGTGGGGGATCTCGCCAAAAGCCTGTTCGACGTGCGCCAGACGGTTGCTGCCGAGGTGCCGGGCTTTGCGCGCATCGAGGCTCCGAACACCGAGGTGCTGGGGCCGCTGGTCGTCCACGCCGGAGCGGCAGCCTATTTCGATGGCGAGCGCAAGAGCTTCATCGAGGAATATGGCGAGTGGATCTACATATCGGTCATGGTGGTTGGCCTGCTCGGTTCGCTCATTGCCGCCCTGTTCAGCCGCCACATGGCCCAGGCCCGTCCTGCCGGCAAGACCGAGATCGACAAGATGCTGATGCTGCTGCGGCGCGCCCGCTCGGCTAAAACGACCGAGGAACTCGATCGCGTGCAGCACGATGCCGACGATGCCTTCAGCCGAACGCTGGAACGCGCGGCAGGCAGCGATATCGACGAGGCTGTGCTGAGCGCCTTCACCATCGCGCTATCCGAGGTGCGAACCGCCGTGGACGAGCGCCGCACGCAACTTTCGCACGAGCTTGGCGGCATGGCAGGTTAGGATATCGGGCGAAAATCCGCTGCTCCGGTTGCCCTTTCGCCGCCGACGGTTTATTGCAGCGCAAAATTTCTTTTGTCCGCCGGACGCGACCCCGTCCGGCGACGCTTTCTCGGACACCCCAAATGGCCCTGCGCAACATCGCGATCATCGCCCACGTCGACCATGGCAAGACCACGCTTGTCGACAAGCTCCTCCAGCAATCCGGCGCCTTCCGCGAGAACCAGCGCGTCGCCGAACGCGTGATGGATTCCAACGATCTCGAAAAAGAGCGCGGCATCACCATTCTGGCCAAATGCACCTCGCTGGAATGGAAGGGCACGCGCATCAACATCGTCGACACGCCCGGCCACGCTGATTTCGGCGGCGAGGTTGAGCGCATTCTCAACATGGTCGATGGCGTGGTC
>JAIUNP010000282.1 GCA_020161975.1 Pseudomonadota bacterium | reverse complement strand
GGCGGGATCGGCAACATGGCTCATGATAGCCGCGCCGGCCCGGCTCGCGAGGTCGATCAACGCCTCCATTTCGGCACTGGTCACGATTTTGGGCTCCCTAGGGCAGTTTTCCCTACCATTTCAGCGAGTCAGCGCCGCGACAAGTTCGATATGCGCGGAAAATGCAAACTGATCGACCGGGGTGACGCTTTTCAGTGAAAAACCGGCATCGGTCAGAAGCGCGGAATCGCGCGCAAAGCTGGCGGGATCGCAAGAGACATAGACGAGGTGGCGCGCCTTCGACCTTGCAATCTGGCGCACCTGCGCCTCGGCCCCTGCACGCGGCGGGTCGAGCACAAGGGCGTCGAAGGCATCGAGTTCGTGCGGCAGCAGCGGACGGCGGAAGAGGTCGCGGGCTTCCGCCGCGATTGGCCGCAGGCCGGGCGTTGCGCGGGCCGCTCGGCTGAGCGCCTCGATGGCCGGACGGTCGGAATCGAAGGCCGAAACGGATCTTGACTCGGCAAGGCGCAAGGCAAAGGGGCCGACGCCGCTGAAGAGATCAGCGACTTTCCTTGCCTTGCCCAACGCTGCAACGACGAGTTCGGCCAGCGTTTGCTCGCCGGCAGCCGTTGCCTGCAAAAAGCCGCCCGGCGGCGGGTTCACGACGGCCCGGCCCATGCGCAGGGTTGGCGCGCGGCGCTCGACGATGATCTCGCCATGCAAAGACAGGCGGGCAAGATCAAGCGCAGTCGCCATTTCGGTCAGGGCGAGGCGGTGGCTGAGGGCCTCGCGTCCCGGTCCGCGAATATCGACATCGATCCCGCCATCGGTTGCGGTGATCTGGACATCGGCGGGTTTGCCGAGGCGCACAAGCGGCTGGAGAATGCGTCGCGCAAGCTCCGGCGCCGTGCCAAGGGCTGGCACCAGCACCGGGCAGGAGTCGAGGTCGACGAGTTCATGGCTCTTGGCCACCATGAACCCGGCCTGCCAGCGGCCCTTTTCCACCCTGGCGTGCAGAATCACGCGGCGGCGGCCCGCGCCATGCGCCCCAACCATGGGCGTAATGTCCGTCTCCAGCCCGGCGCGGCGCAGCGTGCTTGCCACAAGGCCGCGTTTCCACTCCGCGTAAGGCCCCGGTGCGAGATGCTGCATCCGGCAGCCGCCACAGCGGCCGTAGTGGGGGCAAAAGGGCGCGATGCGGTCCGGGCTCGACGGCTCGACAGTGTAGGTTCCGTCCGACGCAACGGTCACGGTCTCACCGGGGAGCGCAAAAGGCACATGCTCAATGCCAGCCGGCCCTGCCGCGATGCCATCGCCACGGGCGCCCAGCGCGCTGATCACCAGACCTGTCATGGCTGCCCCCTGAAGGCTGCGATAAGATATTCGACGTTGCCATCCCCACCGGTAATCGGCGAGGCGATGGCGTTTCGGGGCGAAAACCCCAGCCGAGCGAGTTCTGCAGCAACGGCAGTCACCGCCGACTGGCGAACGCGCTCATCACGCACGATGCCGCCCTTGCCGATCTCTTTCCGCCCGACCTCGAACTGCGGTTTGACCAGCGCAACCATGGCTGCTTTCGGGGCCAGAAGCGCCGCAACGGTCGGCAGAACCAGCGCCAGTGCAATAAAGCTGACATCAATGACGGCAAGTTCGGCCGGTTCGATTGTGCCCGGGGCAAGCGTGCGGATATCGGTCTGTTCCAGAAGGCGCACGCGTGGATCGCCCCTGAGGCTCGTGTGGAACTGGTCCGTGCCGGAATCGATGGCCGTGACATGGGCCGCGCCCCGTCGCAGCAGCACATCGGTGAAGCCACCTGTCGATGACCCGACATCGAGGCAGCGGCGCCCCGCCGGATCAACGGAAAAGTGATCGAGCGCAGCGGCAAGCTTCACCCCGCCGCGCGAGACATAGGGATGCGGCGCCTCTGCTGTGATTTTTGCGTCAATCGCGATGGATTCGGACGCTTTTCGCACAACAATGCCATCTGCCGTCACGCCACCGGCGGCAATCGCCTCCTGCGCGCGGGTGCGGCTGTCGAAGAAACCACGCCGCACCAGTTCCAGATCAGCCCGCGCACGCATTGCATTCATTCAAAAAAACCATTGCATGTCGTTGGCAAAACCGCACACGATTATTCGGTTTTCATGTCAACGGGGGAAGGTGCGGTAGCACAGTGTGTACCGCACCGAAAAGTGGAGGATTTCAATGGTGCATTCCAATCGCCGCCAGTTCCTGGCCGGGACCGCTGCCAGTTTTGCCACGCTGGCGATGGGACGGGCCTACGCACAGGCGCCGGAAGGGCCGTTCAAGCTGCCGCCACTCGGTTATGCTTATGACGCGCTCGATGCCAACATTGATGCCAAGACCATGGAAACGCATCACCTGCGGCACCATGGCGCCTTCATCACCAACCTGAATAATTTCGCCAAGGACACCCCCGCGCTCGGCACAACACCGGTTCAGGACCTGCTTGCCAAATGGCAAGAGTTGCCGGAAGCGATTCGCACGGGCGCCAAGAACAATCTCGGTGGTCACGCCAACCACTCGATGTTCTGGCAGATCATGGCGCCGGGCGGTGCCAATACGCCGGATAGCGATCTCAAGGCGGCCATCGACCGGGATCTCGGCGGTTTTGACAAGATGAAGGCCGATTTCAATGGTGCCGGCGGGCGGGTGTTCGGATCGGGATGGGTGTTCGTGACGGTGACCAAGGACGGCAAGCTCGCGCTTGTCTCCCGGCCCAATCAGGATACGCCGCTGATGGACGGCCAGCGCGTTCTGTTCGGCAATGACGTGTGGGAACACGCCTATTACCTGAAATATCAGAACCGCCGTGCCGAATACCTCGCCAGCTGGTGGAATGTCGCCAACTGGTCGGTGATCGGCGCCCGTTATGCCGCCGCCAAAGCCGGCACACTGACCATCTGATCCGGCCCGCACCGGGACACTTCGTTCATGCCCGCTTCATCACGCAGCGGGCATCAGCACGCCCGGATGTGGCCGGTTTCGCCTTGTCTGGGCGCTAACCGGTAACGACGATGCTGCAATGCAAAAATGCCATTTTGCACCGCACACATTTTGTCGTATTATTCCGCCGGAAAGTGAGGAGCATGAAAATGCGTTCCCAGAAGAAAGTGCCGCCGGCCAATTTGCGCCCCCGGCATGAACCCCCGACGCTGGAAGAAGCGCTCTATGCAGCCGAAGGCTTCATCGACGAGCGCGACCGGCAGATTGAATTTGCGGCGGACCTGATGGATCTGCCGGTTGATGTCGTGCGCCCGAAGGCAGAGGCCTTCTTCAAGGCCCAGGCGAAAATGCTGGCGGTCGAAGGCGTCCGCAAACCGGTGATCGTCGAGAAGCGCTCGGCCGCCCCGTTCGGGCTGGAGCGGAAGAGACCGTCCTTCACCGTTGAACACAAGAACGCCGGTCCGGCCTTCTCCTTCGAGCGCAAGCCGGCGGGATCGAAATTCGCGGTCGAAACCCGCAAGCGGGTCATCACGCTGCCGCACTGAGCCTTCGGGCCATCCCAGGCGTCACCAGAGAATTTCCCTTCTCTGATGGCGCCTTGTTTTTGTTTTTCGTAGTTTCTTGCGAGCCGGCAGCCCCGCGATTCTGTGTGCGTATCAAGCGATGCCGCGCATGGCCACTGCTGCATCCTTGCCGAGCGCCTCGAACACCTTCGCCACAATACCTTTCGCATCGAGGCCGGCCCTGGCGTACATTTTCGCCGGCGTGTCGTGATCCTGAAAAATATCCGGCAGCACCATGGACCGGACTCTCAGCCCCGAATCGAGCAGGCCATCCTCGGCCAAACGGTGCATGACGAACGAGCCAAAACCACCGATGCTGCCCTCCTCCACCGTCACCAGCACCTCGTGATGGCGCGCAAGACGGTGAACGAGATCGACATCGAGCGGTTTGGCAAAGCGGGCATCCGCCACCGTCGTTGACAGCCCCAGCGCCGCGAGTTGATCAGCGGCCAGCAAGGCTTCCTGCAACCGCGTTCCCAGCGACAGAAGCGCGATTCGCGTCCCCTCGCGCAGGATTCGCCCCTTGCCAATGGGCAGGATCGTGCCCCGCTCGGGCATGTCGCAGCCCACGCCATCACCACGAGGAAAGCGGAAGGCGATGGGGCCGGCATCATGGGCGGCAGCCGTACGCACCATATGGCAGAGTTCGGCCTCGTCGGCGGCTGCCATCAACACCATGTCGGGCAGACAGCCGAGATAGGCGATATCGAACGAACCGGCGTGTGTCGCCCCATCAGCCCCGACGAGCCCCGCCCGGTCGATGGCGAAGCGCACCGGCAGCTTCTGCAACACGACATCGTGCATTACCTGATCGTAGGCGCGCTGGAGAAAGGTCGAATAAATCGCACAGAACGGCTTGTAACCTTCGGTTGCCATGCCAGCCGCAAAAGTGACCGCATGCTGCTCGGCGATGCCGACATCGAAGGTGCGGGCGGGATGCACCTTCTGAAACAGATCCAGCCCGGTGCCGGACGGCATCGCAGCCGTGATCGCGACGATCTTCGGATCGGCATCCGCTTCCTTGATCAGCGACTGGGCGAAGACCTTGGTATAGCTTGGCGCATTCGACGGCGGCTTGGCCTGCACACCGGTCACGACATCGAACTTGACGACGCCGTGATACTTGTCGGCGCTGGCCTCGGCCGGAGCGTACCCCTTGCCCTTCTGCGTCACGACATGGATCAGCACCGGCCCGCCGACATTGGCGTCGCGCACGTTCCGGAGCACAGGCAGCAGATGATCGAGGTTATGCCCATCGATGGGGCCAACGTAGTAAAACCCCAGTTCCTCGAACAGGGTGCCGCCCGTGACATAGCCGCGTGCGTGCTCGACCGCCCGTGTGATGGCACTATCGATGCGCTTGGGCAGCTTGTGGCTAAGTTGCTTGCCGATGTCGCGCAGCTTGAGATAGGTCTTGCCCGAGCCGAGACGGGCCAGATACGCGCTCATCGCGCCCGTGGGCGGGGCGATGGACATGTCGTTGTCGTTGAGGATCACAATGAGCCGCGAATGCATCGCACCGGCGTTGTTCATCGCCTCATAGGCCATGCCGGCGGACATCGCGCCATCGCCGATCACCGCGATGACGTTGTTGTTCCGTCCGTCCATATCCCGCGCAACCGCCATGCCGAGGCCGGCGGAAATCGCGGTGGCGGAATGCGC